>NZ_OZ012596.1:1704510-2006520 GCF_963942435.1 Shinella sp. WSD5-1 | reverse complement strand
GCGCCACGCCGGGCGAAAGCACGCCCTCGACATAGAGCCCGCGCCCGTCCTCGCGGATCGTCCGCCAGCGCCCGAGCGGCTCGGCCGGATCGTGCTGGAACAGCATGCGCACGCCGGAGGCCCCGCGCTTTTCCAGCGAGCGGGAAAAGGCGCCCGGCGCGATCGCGTCCTTGCCAAGGTCCACCTCGCCGAAGAGGCTCGCATAGCCGGAAAACGCCCCGTCGCCGGAAACGCCCGCAAGCGTCAGATCGGCATATTTCTTCGTCCGCCAGACCGGCAGGTCGTCGGTGATCATGGTCTTCTCCGATGATGTGAAGGGGAATAGGCGGTAGCCAATAGGCAGTAGGCAGTGGGGATCGGCGCAGCGCAGCCCCAACCACCAATTCCCTATTCCCTACCGCCTATTGGCTATTGCCTACCGCCTATTCCCGCATCCGCTCCGCCAGCCGCGCCAGCACCCCCAGCCCCCACCAGGCCGAAAGGCTGGCCGCCGCCGAGCCGGTCAGGAGCATCTCCGCCGGCCCGAGATAGCCGGCAATGCCGAGCCGCACCGCGATCCACAGCCCGGCCGGCCCGCCGAAGACGAGGCCGCAGGCAAGCCCCGTGAGGAACCGGCACGCCGCCTCCCGGCGGCTCCTGGGCAGGAGATAGATGAGCGAGACGGCCGCGCCCGCCGACGCGCCGATCAGCCGGGCCGTCCAAAGCCCGCTGTCGTTTCCGAAGTCAGCCATTGTTAAGCCTTTCAGATTATTATGGAAATCCGGGACAGCGGGCCGCACGCGGCCGAAAGCGCCGGCTTTCCGCCAAGGAAGCCGGGCCGATCAGCGAGTCTTTTGAATCCCTTGCGGCGCTTTGCTGGAAAACCGATTCAAGGTTTTCACAAGTCGGGTGCGGCACTCTGCAAAGTGATTCGCATGTGCAGCGCAACCAGTTAATTTTCCTGGAGAAAGCAGCAATCCCGGCCCCTCACCCTAGCCCTCTCCCCGCAAGCGGGGAGAGGGAACTTGCCTCACGAATGGTCATTGGCCGGGGAAACCGACGCGGCATATCGCCTTCGCCCCGCTTGCGGGGAGAAGGTGGCCGGCAGCGGGATGAGGGGCAAGCATCCCCGCTCCCCCTCAATACCCCACCGCCCGCCGCTTCTCCTCGTCCGTCAAAAACCCCGCCGCGCCCACCCGGGCCCAGAGTTCCGAGCGCTCGTCCGCCAGCCCGCTCACCTGGTCGAGATCCGGCACCAGCCGCAGCCCGTCATCCGACCCTTCGGAAAACCACCCCGCGAAGGCCGCCGCCGTGCGCTGCACCAGCGGCAGCACGGTGAGCCGCCAGAAGGCCCGGTTGGCCTCCTGGTAGTTGGCATAGGTGGCATCACCCGGAATGCCGATCAGCATCGGCGGCACGCCGAAGGCGAGCGCGATGTCGCGCGCCGCGCCGTTCTTCGCCTCGACGAAATCCATCTCGCGCGGGGAAAGCCCCATCGCCTTCCAGTCGAGCCCGCCTTCCAGCAGCATCGGCCGCCCGGCCCGCGCCGGTCCGGAATAGCCCTCCTCCAGCTCCGATTTCAGCCGGCCGTACTGGTCGGGCGTCAGGTTGCCGCCCTCCTTCGGCTGGTAGACCAGCGCGCCGGAGGGCCGCGCCGAATTGTCGAGCAGCGCCTTGTTCCAGATGGCGGCCGCGTTGGAGAGGTCGAGCGCCATGGACGCCGCCTCCAGCGGCGCGAAACCGAGCTGGTCGTCGAGCGGATGAAAGAGGCGCAGATGCAGGATCGCCTGCCCCTCGCCCGCGGGGTGCCGGCGCACATGGCCGCCGACGCGATATTCATAGGCCTCCGCCCAGCCGTCCCGCCCCTCGACGATGCGCACCCGGTCGGGCCTCAACAGATGGAGTTCGCGGAGGTCGTCGCCCACCCGAACGCCCTCCACGAAGGCATTGCCGGAAAGCAGGAGATGCCCGTAGAGCGTCTCGAAGAAATCCGCGCCCGCCTGGCGCCCGTTCGGCCGCGACAAGAGCGAAAGCAAGGGGTCGTCCGGCCGCTCCGCCTCGCCCTGATAGGCAAGCCAGGGCACGGAGGCCGCCGCTTCCGCGATCATGCGCACCGCACGGTGCGCCACCGGGTTCTTCATGAACCCCTCGCGCGACAGCGAGGCATAGGAGCGGGACGACCAGTGCGCCCGCCCCTCGGCCGTCAGCGCGAAGAAGCCCGACGCCTTGGTCTCGGCCGCCCGGCGCTGCCGGGAGAGGAAGGATGGTAATTTCATGGTGCCCTCCGATTGTGTCGATTCGCCGATGGTCCGGGCGGTGTGCCGTGCGGGTGGATCCTCGGGTCGAGCCCGAGGATGACGGAGGGGAGGATCGGGTTTCCATCCCATGGAACGATGCGGCATGCGGATCCGGTGCGGTGGCCCTTCTACATCTCTTCCGTCGTCATCCTCGGGCTCGACCCGAGGATCCACCCGCACGGCACGCCGCCCGCTACCCGCCCAGCGCGGCGAAAAACGCCCGCCCGTAGCCCGCCACCTTTTCCGCCCGGTCGAGCCCGTTGATGATCCGCCGCGCGCCGACCCAGTCGGCCCGCGTGCCGGAGAAATGGTCGGCCAGCCGCCGCCCGGTGAAGGCGCCGCGCAGCATCCCGGTGAACAGGATCTCGACCGACACCGCCATCTCCATCGCAAGCTCCGGCCGGCCGACGAGATCGATGCCCGTCAGCCCGGCCAGCCGCGCATAGTTGCGCCGGTGGGTGATCTGCACGAGCCCGCGCCCGAGCCAGCTCTTCCCCGCCTCATCGCGCCGCCAGTAGGGCGCGGAAACCTGCGGCAGCCGTCCGGCCGCGAAGGCCCGGTCGAGCCGGGCGATCGCCGCCGCATCCGTCGCCGCGAAGGTCTCGCGCACCGGCTGCAGGCGCCCGCCCGTCTCGTGATGGGCCGTCGCCAGCATGTAGGCGAGGAAACGCCGGTCCTCGACCTCGCCGCGCTCGAAGCGGTCGAGCAGCGCCGCCAGCCCCGCGACCTGCGCTCCCGCCAGCCGGCCGCCATACAGCGTGCCGCGCACCGCATCGAAAAACGCCTTGCGATCGATCGTCATCTCAAATCCCCCTAACCCGCGGTTCGCCCGCCCGCTCCAGCACCAGCGCCGTCAGCGCCCAGACCAGCGCGTCGAGCCGGTCCGGCGAGCGGCCGGAGGAGAGCCCGTCCGGCCCGAAATCGCACATCTGGTCCTCCAGCTCGGCAAAGGCGGCCGCATGGACCACCCGCCCCTGCTCGTAGAGCGCCGCCACCGGCTCGGCGCGCAGGAATTTTCCGCGCGTCGCCCGCACGGTCGCGACCGGCAGGTTCACGTCGACGCTTTTCAGCATCGCCGTCACCATGTCGCCGCCCTGGTTCACCTCGGCGACCACCCGGTCCGCGTCGAAGCGCCGGAAGGCGCGCACCACGGCGCCCGCCCAGCCCGCCGGGCTTGCGCCCGTCACCGAGCAGTCGGCGAGCACCACCGCCCGCCCCGCCCCGTCCAGCCCCGCCACGACGATGCCGCAGACGGAGGCCGCCGAGGCCGTCGCCGGCGGATCGACCGCCACGACGATGCGCGAGAGCGGCCCGGGATTGCGCTGGCGGATCCCCTCCAGCCGCGCCCGGTTCCACAGCGCGTCCTCGCGGTCGGCGATCAGCTCGCCGTCCAGCTCCTGCCGCCCCAGCCGCGTGCCGCCGTAGCGCTCGGCCATCGCCGCAAGGAAGCCCGGCGCGAGGTTGCCGGCATTGTCGTCGGTGCGGATGCGCCGCACCGCGGTCTTCGGATCGCCCGCCAGCGCCCGCAAGAGCGGCACCGGCCGGGGCGTCGTCGTCACCAGCACGCGCGGATCGTCCCCGAGACGCAGGCCGAATTGCAGCATGTCCCAGGTCTCCTGCGCATGTTTCCATTTGCCGAGCTCGTCGCACCAGGCGAGGTGGAACTGCGGCCCGCGCAGGCTCTCCGGGTCCTCGGAGGAAAAGATCTGCGCGATCGAGCCGTTCGGCCAGACGAGCCGGCGGCGCGAGGCCTCGAAGTCCGGCCGTGCCCGCCCGGCGATCCGGCAGATGCCCGATACGCCGTCGATCATCACCTCGCGCGCATCGCCCAGCGTCTCGGCCACCAGCGCGATGCGCAGGTCCGCCTTCAGGCTGGCGATCGCATGCACCCATTCGGCGCCCGCCCGCGTCTTGCCCGAGCCGCGCCCGCCCATCAGCAGCCACACCCGCCAGTCGCCGGCGGGCGGCATCTGGGCAAGGCGGTGGTGGAAGTGCCAGCCGCGCATCTGGCGCAGGCTGGTCGGCGTTATCGGTGTCGTGCGGGCAGGCTCGATTCCTTCGGCCTGGCCCCTCATCCCCCTGCCGGGACCTTCTCCTTGGCTGCGGGGAGAAGGGGGAACAGGCGCTCGATTGTTCCAGTCCTCTTGCTCCCGATGGGAAGGAAACCCGGGCCTCATCCCCTTCTCCCCGCCTGCGGGGAGAAGGTCCCGGCAGGGGGATGAGGGGCAAGCCTCAGACGAGAGGCAGGCTTCACCGCTCCTCCGCCCCAAAATCCCCGCCTCCAGCGCATCCGCTTCAACGCTAAACGCCGTCCGCCCCCGTTCTTCCTCGATCATCCTCAAGCCCGCAGCCGCCGTCCGCATATCCGCATCGATTGTCTTCCCGATCGCCCGGCAGGCGCGCCGCTCTCTACGGCCCGCTTTCCGCGCGCGCGGCAGCATCGCCGCCAGGCCCGAGCCCGCGCATCCAGTCTTCCTTCGCCGCATTCAGCCGTTCCTTCACGCGGTCCTCGACAAGCCGGTCGAACTCCGCCGCCAGCGCCGCCTCGTCCTCGGCGCCGTCGGCGGCCGCGTCCGCCTCAGCCCGTGCATTGAGAAGCGTGCGCTGCAGGCTGTCGATCTTCTCCAGCGTGCGCACGATCAGCGAGACGGCCTCGATGGCCGCCTTGGCGTCCGCCTGTGCCTGCTTGCGGAAAACCTCGTCCTGTGCGCCATCCGCATCCTCCTCGGCCAGCGCCTTCTGGCTCTGGAAGCGCTGGAAGCGCTCGCGCAGTTCCTTGGTCATCTCCAGAAGCATCGCCTGCATGTCGAGAAACGGATCGAGCGGCGCCTGCGCCTTGATGTCGAGCAGCGGCGCCGCGCCGCCCTCGAAGAGCGCCGGCCGCCCCGCCAGCCCGTCATAGACCGCCGGCGCCGGCGAGACGCCGAAAAGATCGAGATCGATCGCATCCATTCTCGGTCCTCCAAATGAAAAGGCGCCCGGTCCGAAGGGAACGAGCGCCTGTCAATAAATTCCTGCGTCCAGATGCGGAAAGCCGGCCGCGGGCGAAGGCCGCCCCTGTCCCGGTCTCCGGGAAAACCGGGTCGGCTCCCTCCGCCCGCACCTTTCCGACTATGCCATGACCCTACCAGACGACCGTGACGCCGTCAAGGACTATTTTCCTATCTTCTGCAAAAACTTTTCGGCCGCAGGAAAGGGTGCTACCTTTCGCCCATGATATCCGACGATCTCGTGACCATTGCGCTCGGCATGCCGGGGGCGCGGGAAAGTGCTCATTTCGGCAAGCGCGACTTCCGGGTGGGCGAGAAGGTCTTCATGACCCTGCCGGACGCCGGCCGGGCCGTCCTGAAGTTCACGCCGGACCAGCAGGCGCTGGTCCTGGAGACCGATCCGGGCCTGTGCGCGCCGGTACCGGGCGGCTGGGGGTCGAAGGGCTGGACGTCGCTTTATTTCGACGGCGCGGACGCCGCGCGGGTGCGCGAACTCATCGATACCGCCTGGCGCAACGTGGCGCCGAAGAAGCTCGTCGCGGCAAGCCTCCCCTGAAGCGCCGCTACTTGCCCTTTCCCACTTCCAGCGGCCAGGTCACCAGATAGTCCTCGTAGTCGTCGACATCGAGGCCCTCCTCGCTCACCGTGCGGTCGCGCGCGGAAATGCCGGCCTGGTGCACGGTGTCGGGATCGCCGGACACCAGCGGATGCCACCAGTAGAGGTCCTCGCCGTCGCGGATGAGGCGATAGCCGCAGGTCGGCGGCAGCCAGGAGATCTTTTCCACGCTCTCCACCGTCAGGCGGATGCAGTCCGGCACGGTCGCCTGCCGGTTCTCGTAGTCGGAGCACCGACAGCTTTCCCCGTCGAGCAGCACGCAGCGGATCGAGGTCCAGGCGATCTCGCCCGTGTCCCAGTCCTCCAGCTTGTTGAGGCAACAGAGCCCGCAGCCGTCGCACAGGCTCTCCCATTCCGGATCGGTCATCTCGGCGAGGGTCTTGGTCTTCCAGAACGGCAGGTCGTCCGGCTTTTCGGCACTGTTGATCGTCATCTCCGACCCCTGAACCCCTTGGGCGCAAAGGTCAAGGGGCCGGCTGCCAGGACCAATCGGCGAAATCCGTTCTGTTGCCTTCAAAAGACTGATATCCTCACTGAATAAACCGGTGGTGAGAGGACGTTAACCCAACGCAGGCAGGCTGCGACCCGCCCCCGCCAAAGGTATGCGAACCGTGGAAGACGACAGCCAGACGCCGACAAAACCCCGCCGCCGCAAGCGGCACATCCTCCTGCGCATCGATTCCTGGATCGATTCCACGGTCTGGAACGCCGGTTTTCGCGCGGCCGAGATCTGGGAGGAGATCACCATCTTCTCCCGCCGCTTCCACGTCAAAGGCTGGAAGAAGGCGGTCTTCGAGGTCGCCGGCGAGGGCATGAACCTCGGCACTGCCGGCTTCGTGCTGCTGCTCGCCCTCGCGCTCCCCGCCTTCGAGGAGACCAAGGGCAACTGGCGCGCCCAGAGCGATTTCGCCGTCACCTTCCTCGATCGCTACGGCAACGAGATCGGCCATCGCGGCATCATCCACGAGGATTCCGCGCCGATCGACGAACTGCCCGACCACCTGATCAAGGCGGTGCTGGCGACGGAGGATCGCCGTTTCTTCAGCCATTTCGGCATCGATTTCCTCGGCCTTGCCCGCGCCATGAACGAGAACGCCCGGGCCGGTGGCGTCGTGCAGGGCGGCTCGACGCTCACCCAGCAGCTCGCCAAGAACCTGTTCCTGTCCAACGAGCGCACCATCGAGCGCAAGATCAAGGAGGCCTTCCTCGCCCTCTGGCTGGAAGCCAACCTCTCCAAGAAGGAGATCCTGCGCCTCTATCTCGACCGCGCCTATATGGGCGGCGGCACGTTCGGCGCGGCCGCGGCGGCGCAGTTCTATTTCGGCAAGAACGTCACCGACGTGAACCTTGCCGAATCCGCCATGCTCGCCGGCCTCTTCAAGGCCCCCGCCCGCTACGCCCCGCACGTCAACCTGCCCGCCGCCCGCGCCCGCGCCAACGAGGTGCTGACCAACCTCGTGCAGGGCGGGCTGATGACCGAGGGCCAGGTGATCGCCGCGCGGCGCAACCCCGCCACCGTCATCGACCGCAACGAGAAGGCGGCGCCCGACTTCTTCCTCGACTGGGCCTTCGAGGAGGTGCAGCGCATCGCCAGGCCCTTCGCCCAGCATTCCCTCGTCGTGCGCACGACCATCGACATGGGCCTGCAGGCCGCCGCCGAGGAGGCGGTGGAAAGCAGCCTTCGCCAGTACGGCGAGAGCTATCGCGTCCGGCAGGGCGCGCTGGTCATGGTGGAGAACGGCGGCGCCGTGCGCGCCATGGTCGGCGGGCGCGACTATGGCGAAAGCCAGTTCAACCGCGCCACGCGCGCGCTGCGCCAGCCGGGCTCCTCCTTCAAGGTCTATACCTATTCGGCCGCGATGGAATCCGGCATGACGCCGGAGACGACCATCGTCGACGCGCCGATCAGCTGGAGCGGCTGGTCGCCGCAGAACTACGGCCGCAGCTATGCCGGCCGCATGACGCTGATGACGGCGCTCGCCAAGTCCATCAACACCGTGCCCGTTCGCCTCGCCAAGGACAAGCTCGGCACCAAGCGCATCGCCGAGATGGCCAAGGCCATGGGCGTCGAGACGCCGATCCGCACCGACAAGACCATGCCGCTCGGCACCTCCGAGGTCACCGTGCTCGACCAGGCGACGGCCTATGCCGTCTTCCCCGCCGGCGGCGTCTCGGCGCGCCGCCACGGCATCAGCCAGATCCTCAACTACGACGGCGACATCCTCTACGATTTCGGCCGCGACGAGCCGCCGGCGAAGGAGGTGCTGTCCGAGCAGGCCATGTCCTCGATGAACCGCATCCTCGTCACCATCCCGGTGAGCGGCACGGCGCGGCGCGGCGCGCTCGACCGCGGCATCGTGTCGGGCGGCAAGACGGGCACCACCCAGGCCTATCGCGACGCCTGGTATGTCGGCTTCACCGGCAACTACACGACCGCCGTCTGGTTCGGCAACGACGACTATACCTCGACCAACAACATGACCGGCGGCTCGCTGCCTGCCATGACCTTCAAGCGCCTGATGGACTATGCCCACCAGGGCATCGAGCTGCGCCCCATCCCCGGCATCGAGAACCCCCTGCCCGACGGCAAGAAGGCGAACGAGGTGGCCGCGACATCGAGCGACGAGAGCGCGCTGCCCGCGCTCGTGCGCCCGCGCTCGCTCTCGGCGGACGTGACGAAGCTCTTAAAGGACGTCGCCCGCGAGCTCGGCGCGGCGCCGGCGCTGAAGGCCGATGGCCGGGTCGCCGCGCTCGACGGGGCGCTTGACCTTGCTCGCGCGAAGCGGACAGAGTGACGGCAACCTGATTCCAACGGTCGATCGCCTTGCTCCGTACGCCCCTCGTCATCGCCACAGCGCTCGCCGTCGCCTTCGGCCTCGGCATCCTGAGCTCGATCTATGCGCTGCGCGCGACAGTCGGCTTCGGCGCCATCGCGCTCGGGCCCTGGACCGCCTTCCCGACCGCCCAGACGATCGACGCCGACCCCTACGCCAAGGCCCACCGCGCCCGCGACGGCAAGCTGCTGCTCGGCGGCGCGGAAGGCCTCACCTTCACCGCCGCCACGGACAGCGCGAACCGCACGCTCGTGGAAAACTGCCGCTACGAGATCCGCGGCATCACGCCCCCCGCCCGCCTGTGGACGCTGCATGCGGCGGACCGTAACGGCAATCCGCTGGAGGGCGCCCGCGCCGGCCTGCCGACGGGCCTCAATGCCTGGTCGGTGCTGCGCGGCACCGACAGCAATTTCTCCATCCGCATCGCCTCTTCGGCGACGCCCGGCAACTGGCTGGCCGTGCCGGAAGGCAGGGCGCCGTTCCTGCTGGTCATGACGCTGCTCGACACGCCGACCGCCGGCAGCTCCGGCGTCATCGACCTTGCCATGCCCGGCATCGTCAGGCTGGACTGTGCCGATGCGTAGCTTCCTCTATGCCATCGCCGTCGGCCTTGTCGGCGCGGCGCTGCTGCACATCGTCATCATCCTCTCGCTGCCGAGTTTCACCGGCCGTGACGCCTATACGCGCGTGCAGGCCTTCGGCGAGACGAACCGCTTCTTCCCCCTGGCCGATGCCGGCGATACGCTGGTGCCGATAAACGACGACCCGGCGATGAAGACGGCGGTCTGCGCCTTTTCCGTGGAGAACGGCCCGATCCGGCTGTTTGCCGAGGGCGAGGTACCGTTCTGGTCGCTCGCCGTCTATGACAGCGCGTCCAACGAGGTGTTCAGCATGAACGACCGCACCTCGGTCAGCGGCGCGCTCGACACGCTGGTCGCCACGCCCATCCAGCTCATCGGCATCCGCAAGGCCGTGCCGGCGGAGCTGGAACAGTCGATCCTCGTGGAAATGCGCGGGGAGGAAGGCTACGCCGTGCTGCGCACCTTCGTGCCGACGCAAAGCCGCGAGGAAGCGGCAACCGCCTTTCTGGCGGATGCAAGCTGCGAGCCCTTCACGGCGGAACAATAGGAAGGATCGCTCCGAAAGGAGCCTTGCTTGACGACAACTCCGCCTCTCCCTTCGTCGTCATCCTCGGGCTTTGACCCGAGGGTCCACGCGGCACGCGCTGCTGTGGATGGTCGGGTCAAGCCCGACCATGACGGAGGAGAGGTCGCCGCACTGCGCGCGGCGATCAAAAACGCTTCAGGGCCGGCGGGCGGTGTCCTGCGCGCCCTGCTTTGCCGCCTTGCCGCGGGCCGCCAGCATGGCGGGCGTCAGGCGTTCATATCTCACGCCGGTGAAAAGAAGAACCTGGGCCGGAGCCTCCCGGCGCAGGGTGTCGCGGCGCGGCGTTCGCGCGAGCCATTCCTTCAATCGTACCACGTCTGCCATTCTCGCCTCCAAAGAAGAATCGAGACGGATGAAGCACTCCTACAATCTCACCCTGCCCGTTTCAACGGGCCGGTGCATCCGGTTCCGTCACCCCCGGACGCGACATGAGATCGATGTCTTCCCAGTCGCATACGGGTGGAAAACGGCGATACGGGACCAGAAGTTTCCCATTCACGGGAATGTGTCTGGCGACCGTCCGGCATCCGGAACATCGCACCTTTCCCTCGCGGAACGGCGGGTGCCTTTCGGCAGATCCACCGCTCACATGATCGAATCATAACACGTCCATCGCAATAGACGAGCCGATCCTTGCCCCTAAAACTAGCGACTATCGGGTTAACATGCTGTTAACACTAGCGTGAAGCGCGCGTGTTCGCTGTTCCCTGCGGTACAGGCGGGAGCGCCCGCCGGGCGAGCGGGGCCTGTGCCGATACGGTCCGCATCCGCCGGCCCTGCCGCCGCAACCCTTGCGGCACCGCCTTGTAAACATTGCGGTTTCCGCGCGAGCAGGGTTAACGCCTTGCTAACGCTTTTCCTCTACTTTTCGTGAACGATTGGGAAGCGGCGGGGGGCTGCCGTTCCGGGGACTGAGCAGGTGTTTTGTGGCGGACAGGTTTCGCGAACTGGAGAGACCGCAGGCAGGGCGGCCGAAGGACATCGTGCTGATGGCCACGGTCTCCAGCTTCGAGAGCCTGCGTTTTCCCTCGCGCTCGGACCTGCACCAGTTCGGTGAGCTCTTCGAGCCGCTCTATAACGCCTCCACCGAGGAAGCCCGCCGGCAGGCCGTCGCCGCGCTCTCGCGCTGCCCGCAGGTGCCGGACGAAACCGCCCTCTTCATCGCCACCCAGCCGATCGGCATCGCCGCCATCTTCCTCATGGGCTCGAAGGCCATTGCCGAGCACACGCTGATGCACGTGCTGCGCGCCGCCGGCCCGGAGCATGCCCGCGCCATCGGCCGGCGGGACGACCTCTCGCCCGCCGTGGTCGAGGCGCTGGTCGCAAGCCATCAGGACCATGCCAGCCGCAGGGCCGGCGAGGATCGCGAGGCGTCGCTGAAGGAAGCGGCAAGGCTGGAGCGGGAAGAACAGATCCGCGAGGAGTTGCGCGCCCTGGTGCGCGCCGCAACGCCCGCCGTCCAAGCGCCCCCCGGGCTCGAACCGGCAACGGAGGCCCACCAGGCGCTGTTCGTGCGGTTTGCCCGCGCGGGCGAGGCCGGCATGCTGGCCGTCACGCTCGCCGACGCGCTCGGTTCCAGCCAGTGGCTGTCCGAGCGCATCCTTCTCGATGTGTCCGGGCGGCAGCTCGCCGAGACGCTGCTGGCGCTCGACGTTCCGGACGCGGACAGCCTGTTCGTGCTGACGAAGATCTATCCCCATCTGGCCGAAGGGGGCGCTGCGGCGCTGCTTTCGGCGCTAGACCCGGCCGAGGCGATCGACCGTGTCGAAAGCTGGCAGCGGGCGGACAGCTACACGAATGGCAATGGCCTGCCGAAGGCGGCCAACGGCGACGACGCGAAGTCGAATGGGCAGGATAACCACGACAGGTCCTCCGAAGCCGCACGGCACCGCGCCGCCGGCTGATCGTTTCTATTAGAAAATCCGGCGCCTGGCCGGTACGCGAATCGTCGCGCCTTCGTTCCGCTCGGCCGAGAGCGCGGCGAGCGTGGTCACGACGAACATTCCCGAAATCAGCAGTGCAAGAGCGGGCAGCACGATGAACATGGCGTTTCTCCGAGGGTTCGACGCAGGCCGATGCCTGCGTGCCTCCCTTTTGCCATGCCGGACGCCGCCGTGATGTTCCCGCGGGAACAGGGTCTCAGAAGAGGAAATCGCCCTTGTCGAGCGCGCGGAGCGTGACATGCTCCAGCGTCAGCATGTCGTTGCCGGCGCGGATCACCACGTCGTCGCCGCGTTGAACGGCATGGTTCGCCATGAGGTCGGTAAAGCCGGTAATGTCGGCATGGCCGGAAAGGTCGACCCGGTCCGTGCCCGGCGTGAAATCCGCCACCGTGTCGCGCCCGGAGCCCTTGGCGAACAGGAAGACATCCGCCCCGCTGCCGCCGATCAGCCTGTCATTGCCCTTGCCGCCGTCGAGAATGTCGTTGCCGCCGCCGCCCGAGAGCGTGTTGCCGCCGCTGTTGCCGATGAGCACGTTGGCGAGCTCGTTGCCCGTGCCGCTCATGCCGGCCTTGCCGAGCAGGACCAGCTTTTCGAGATTCGCACCGAGCGTATAGCTGACCGTGGACTGCACCGTGTCGGTGCCGCCGCCCGCCTTCTCGACAAGCTTCAGGCGGGCATCGCCGACGATATAGGTATCGTTCCCCTTGCCGCCCGCCACGGTGCCGGTCACCTTGCCGCCGCGCGTGTCGAACGTGTCGTTGCCCGCGCCGAGATCGACATTGCCGCGGATCGTGCCGTTGTTGGTGACGATCTCGCTGCCGCTGCCGCCCTTCAGCGCCAGGCCCTCCGCCTTCAGCGAGCCGTTGTTGGAAAAGGTGTTGAGCCCCTTGCCGAGCAGCGCCACCGCGATGCCCTTCGTCGCCGTTATCGCGCCGTTGTTCGTCACCGTCGCGCCGGCCCCGTCGCTGAGGATGCCGGCAGCCCCCTTCAGCGTGCCGTTGTTCGTCACCTGCGCCTGGGCGCCGCCGATATCGATGGCCTCGCCGGCCGTCGCGGTGATCGTCTTGTGATTGGCGAAATTGACCTTCGCCCCGTCGAGCCGCACGCCGTCCTTCGCCGCGGTGATCGTGCCGTTGTTGGCCATCACCGCGCCGCCGCCAGTGATCACGACGCCCTCGTCGGCACGCGAGACGATCTTGCCGTTGTTGGTGACGATGGCGCCGGCACCGGTCACGGTCAGCCCGTCGCGCTGCGCATCCACCGTGCCGCTGTTGGTCACGATCGCCGCCCGGCCGGCGCTCCTGATGCCGTCATCGGCCGTCGACTGGATCATGCCGTAATTGGTGATGATCGCCTTGGCGCCCGATACCGTGACGGCATCGCCCGCGCTCTTCACCGTGCCGTGGTTCGTCACCAGCGCATCGCCGCCGGTCACCTTGAGCCCCGTCCCGCCGGAGGACAGCATCGAGCCGCGGTTGGTGATGTTGGCGCCCGCGCCGCTGAAATTGCCGGCCGCCGCATCGCCCGAAAGCGTGCCCTGGTTGGAGAGGACCAGCCCGCCGCCGCTGGCGGAAAGGCCGGTCAGCGCGGCGGAGATCACCCCGTCCGGCTTGATCGCGACGGTTCCCGCATTGCTGCCGAGCGTGCCCGCGCCGAGCACGACCGCATTTCCGGCCGAAGACCGGATCGTCCCGTCGACGACAAGCGTGCGGCCGGCAATGGCCCCGCCCGCATCGACGGCAAGGCCCGTCGTGGCGATGGAAATGCCGGGCGCGACGATCCACTGGCTGTCCGCCTCGCGGGCGACGAGCGTCGATGCCCGGTCCGTGAGAATGTCGTATTTGCTCATGTCTTTCCGGCGTCCATCATCGACGTTGCCACATTCCGGAGCATTTCCGCTTCACGTCGAACGGCAGAATGCCCATCTCCCTGTTTCCGCGCGGCGCCCGACGCGGGCCTCCACGCCTTGCCGCCGGATTGGCTATGGTGCCTTTCCGGCAGAAATCCGTTCCGGCCGGATCGATGCTGCGGGTTTCGGTCGGCAGGGTTAACGCCGGAAGAACCCGTCGTCCTTCGGTTCGGCCCCGGCGAAGTCGATGAGATCGCCAAGATCGTCCGTCTCTATCGACACCACCCAGAGGTCGCCATCGAAACGCCGCTCCCGGGCGAGCGCATCGGCCACCGCCTCCGCCCTTGCCCGCTCCAGCCGCGTCTCGAAGCGCCTGAGCCCGCTCTCCTCCGCCTCGAAGACACTCTGCGGCGCCGGCGCATGGAGGCTTTCCGACCCGTCGCGGAACACCTGCCGCACGAACACCGCCCCCGCCTCCTCCGCGCCCTTCACCTCGATGGCCGCAAAATCGCCGCGGGCGAAGACGCGGCGCATCAGGGCGGACACGAAGATATCGGAACGAAGGCGCATGGCGGCGGCATACACGGCGCGGCGCGATCGGGCAATGGCGAAGCCTGGCGACCCCTCATCCCGCTGCCGCGACCTTCTCCCCGCAGGCGGGGCGAAGGAAGATGGTGAACCGGTTTCCCCAAACAATGACCGTGATGGACCCGGGAAAACACTGCATCCTCCCCTTCTCCCCGCAAGCGGGGAGAAGGTCGCGGCAGCGGGATGAGGCGCAGCACCGCCGTCACCGCGGCCAGGAAAAACCCCGCCTCACACCCGGATCGCCAGCCGGAGCCCGCCCCAGTGGCGACCGTTGACGGTGATGGGGGCGGAGATGTCCTTCATCAGCACGAACTGGCCGCCGCCCATGTCCCGGCGATAGGTCTGCACGAGGAAGGGTTCGGTGCTGCGCCCGGCGGCCAGTCCCACCCGGTCGTCGAAGATCCGGCGGTTGCGGCAGTTGGCGGTGTTCCAGGCCGGATCGCCCGGCCGCTGCGGCTCGGAGAATTTGCGGTTGTGCGTCGGCAGGTAGCCCTGGTCGTCGATCGCCGCGCAGAAGGCGATGCGCGCGTCCGCGGCCAGAACCGGCTCCTGGATCGCCGGCAGCACGCGGTCGGTGAAATCGGTGAAGCGCGTCGTCATCTGCACCGGATCGGTGCCCGGGATCGGCCGGTACTGCCGGTCGAACAGCGCCTCCATGCCCATCTCGCCGCTGCCGACGGCCGCCGAGAAGCGCGCCGAGACCTCCCCGGCCAGCCGCTGCACGAGGCGGATATAGGGGCTGTCCGGCGTCTCGATCCCCGCGCTCGTCGTCGCCTGGATGATGCGCTCGGAAATGGCCACCACCTCGCCGACCTTGCCGGAGGCGCCCTGCAGCACCTCGTTCGAGCGGATGATCTCCGCCGAGGCCGCGCCGATCGCGCGCGCGAAGTCGCTGCATTCCCGGTCCACCGCGCCCGTCGTCGCGGCAAGCGCCGAGGCGCTGTCGAGGATCTTCGACATCACCTGCTCGACGCCGGCAAACGAGCCCTGCACCGCCGAGGCCGTCGCCTTGACGCCCTCGGCGGAGACGCGCGCGCCCTCGCCCGCCGCCTCCAGCCGGTCGATGCGGGCGCGCAGCGCCTGCAGCGTCTTCTGGATGGAGGCCGTCGTGCTGGAGGTCTCGAGCGACAGCGCCCGCACCTCCGCCGCCACCACCGCGAAGCCCTTGCCCGCCTCGCCGGCACGCGCCGCCTCGATGGCGGCGTTGAGCGCCAGGAGGTTCGTCTGCCGGGCGATGGTGCCGATGGCATCGGCCAGCCGGCCGACATCGGCGAGCGCCCCGGAAAAGGCCGAGATTTCGGTGCCGATCTCGTTGGAGGCCGTCACCATGTGGTCGATCGCGGCAATCGAACCGTCGAGCTGCACCGCCTGCTCGCCGAGCACCTGGCGGGCGCTCGCGGCCAGCTGGTCCGTCTCGCCGAGCGCGCGGGCGATGTCGCCGTTGGCGCTGGCGATCGCGGTCGCCGACCGGGTCAGCCGGGTGAAGAGCGCCGCATGCTCGCGCGACTGGGCGGCCGTGTCCTGGATGGAGCCGGCGATGTCGACGAGATGGAGGCCGAGATCCGACGCCTCGACGGCCAGCGCCCCGACGACCCGGCGCAACGCCGCGCCATCGGCCGGCGCCCGCCCCTCGTCCTCTTCCCGGGTATGCGCAGTCTCACGCAAGGCAGCGTTGGACATGGTTCATCGATCCTCCAGATGATCGAAGGATCATCCGGCAGACATGGTTAACGCATCCTTTAGAAACAACCGGTAGATGTGCCAGTTGCGGCATACGACTTTCGTCGCATGGACGGCGCGCCTCAGAGCGCGCCGATGTCCTTCAGCTTGGCGAGCACCTGCTCGTTCGGCTCGCCGGTGACCGGCAGGCGATAGTGCTTTTCGAAATGGCGGATCGCCGTGCGGGTCTTCTCGCCGATCAGCCCGTCGACGGCGATATCCGTATAGGCGATGTTGCTGAGGCCCTTCTGAATCTTCATCACCAGTTCGCTCGGCACCGGCCGCGCGACGGCGGAGGTCACCGCCGGATCGGCCTCGGCCTGCAGGATGGCGGCCGCGACCGGGTCCTCCTCGACGGCCGCCTGTGTCCTGGCCGGCTTGCCCTCGATGACCTTGGCCACCTCGTCGAAGGGCCGCTCGGCCGGCGTCACGTCGGTGACCTCGGGCAGGGGCTCGCCCTCCTCCATGCGCTCGATGACGAAGGTCGTCACGTCATGCGGCTCGGGCTTCGTGGCGGTGAAGCCGAGGGAATTGTCGGCCGAGCGCATCTTCAGGAAGGGCGCCGGGTGGCCACCCGGCTGGTACCACAGCGCATTGGCGGCGACGAAGGAGAAGACCACGACGAAGGCGCAGGTGCCGCCGAGCGCGGTCGGATGGCGCGCGGCAAGGCGGCCGAGCGCCATCAGCCCGGCGATCACGATATTCGGCCGGCGCGGCTCCACGCGGGTGCCGGACCGGCCCTTGCGGGCCTGGCCCTGGGGCCGCCGCTCAGGCTGTCTTCTGACGTGCGCGTTCATCGTTCGTGTCCTTGCCATCCTGCGACGGCTCGTAAACGGTCTCGACCACGGCCGCAAGGCGCGGCGGGAATTCGACGGTGGATGCGGCGTTGGGCGCGCAGCCGGGCCGCAGCTCGCTGTCCGGCGCGACGCCGGAGCCGTCCGCCGGCACGCGCACGGTGATGACCGTGCCCTCGCCCGGCCGGCTCTGGATGACGAAGCTGCCGCCATGCAGCGCCACGAGCCCCTTGACCAGCGACAGGCCGAGGCCGGTGCCCTCGTATTTGCGGGTATATTCGTTCTGCACCTGCATGAAGGGCTGGCCGATCAGCGCCAGCTTGTCGGCGGGAATGCCGATGCCGGTGTCGCTGACGGTCAGGACGAGGTCCCGCCCCTCGCGCGCCGCATCGATGGTGACGATGCCGCCGCGGTCGGTGAACTTGATCGCATTGCCGACGAGGTTGATGAGCACCTGCTGGATCGCCCGCTGGTCGGCGATGGCCTCGCCAATGGCGCGCGGCACGCGGCTCGTCAGCTTGATGCCCTTCTCGCGCGCCTGGAGGCCGAGCATCTGCTCGCAGGCCCGGACGCTGTCGGCGACGGGGAACGGCTCGGTCAGGAGCTCGTAGCGGCCGGCCTCGATCTTCGAGACGTCGAGCATCGTGTTGACGACCGACAGGAGATGCGAGCCCGACTGGTGGATCAGCGTGACATATTCGCGCTGCCGGTCGTTCTCCAGCCTGCCGAAATATTCGCCGGCGAGGATGTCGGAAAAGCCGAGGATGGCGTTCAGCGGCGTGCGCAGCTCGTGGCTGACGGCGGCCAGGAACCGCGTCTTGGCGTCGTTGGCCGATTCGGCCTCGGCCGCCTTGCGCGCGCTCTCGCCGCGCAGCTTCGCCTCGTCGGACATGTCGCGCGACTGGGCGACCACGGCGGCAAGCGCGCCGTCCGGGCCGGCAAGCGCCGTCATCTCCACGCGCATATGGGTGAACTGCTCGGCATCGGCCTCGGTGCGCGGGCGGTCGATGCGGATCTCGACGGTCTCGCGCGTGCCGCCCTGGCGCAGGCGGTCGATCGCGGCAAGGAAGCCGAGCCGGTCGGACACATGGATCTGGTCGAGATAGCCGCGGCCGGCAGGATCGCGCATCCAGGCGAGCATGTCGGCGCGGTCGCGGCCATGCACGGCGGTGACGAAGCCGCGCGCATCGTGCAGCGTCACGAGGCCGGCGAAGAGATCGTAGGGCGAGGCGGCCGGCGGGGTTGCGGCGGCCAGCTCCTCGGCGAAGGTCTTCTGCGGCGCGGGCCTCGCCTCGAGGGTGGAGGAGGCCGCGGCCGCCAGCAGCGCGCCGGCGCCGGCAAGCGCCACGCCGGCCGGCAGCGCGGCGGAGGCGGGCATGACGGCGGAAAGGACGAGCGGCAGGCCGGGAACGGCCGCCAGCAGCGCCAGCGTGGTGGCGCGCAGGGACGCGGACGGGCGCTGATCGGCAGCGGACGCGCCAGCAACGCCAGCAACGGCGCCCAGGCGGGCTGCCATTCTGTCAGCGATGGTGGTCAATTGGCGCAACGCGATACCCTGCCATTTATCTTCTTTTGGTGCGCCCAAAATCGCATCGGCGACTTAAGGAAAGAATAAACGGCGGGGGCGGAAAGCGGGGCAAAAAGGCCCAAAAGTCCCATTTCGGGGCAATCCAACGGCCATTCGTCCGGCGTGGTTAACGGGGCGTAAGCGCCTCATTTTGCGGCATTTTTCTGTTCATATTAACTTCTGGGGCAAGGGGCCGGAAGAGACGCTCCCGGCATTCCGGCGCCTTGCCGCGGCGCGGCCCGCCACGATCCTTAACGGCGATCGCTAAAATCTGCCTCAAATGCGTTTAAAGTGCCGCCGGAGGGCCGATAGATCGCATTTTAATCAAAACTGGGCAAAACCCGAATGATTCCTGCAAAGGGGAATTTCCTTCCCGCCCCTATTCTCGCATCAACGGTTCGCCAAGGACCAAACGAGCCGAAGGCCGCAAAGAGCCGAGGCGACAACGAGGATGGCAAGCGATGTGGTTTCTGATCAAGGGAACGTTCTGGTTCTCACTGGTTCTCGTCCTGCTCCCCTTCCTGGACGCGGAATCCTCCGCCAAGCTGGAGAAGGGCCCCGCGGTCGAGATCGGCGACACGTTCACCGCCGCCAGTGAAGCGCTGCATTACGTCACCGCCATGTGCCTGGAAAAGCCCGACGTCTGCGAGAAGGGCGCGGAGACCTTCGTCGCCCTCGGCCACCGGGCCCGCGAAGGCGCCCGCATCGCCTATCAGTTCCTCGACACCCAGTTCGCCGAAGAGGGCACCGCCGTCGCCAAGGCCGATCCGGCCGCCAAGGAAGCCCTCGACCAGCCGCTTCCGGCCGTCGCCACGATCGATGCCGACGACGAGGTCATCACCGGCACCGTCGCCATCCCGACCCGCCGCCCCGACCACAAGGGTTGATACCGCCCCGATTTTCTGCCTGCCTCACTCGTTGCCCTGCAACCGCCGCATGGACCCGTTCCCTGCGGCGTTTCTTTTTGCCCGCACGCTTTGCGGTTCAAATTCCGGCCGGCCTCGCCTATATGAAGGCAGTCCCCGCACACGGAAGAACCATGGCCACGCTGCAAGAGATCATCGACGACTTCGCCTTCCTCGACGAGTGGGAGGACCGCTACCGCTACGTCATCGAGCTCGGCAAGGCGCTGCCGGACCTGCCGGAGGAACAGCGCACGGCCGCCAACAAGGTACAGGGCTGCGCCAGCCAGGTCTGGCTCGTCAGCAAGGCCGGTGCGGGCGCCGATCCGGTGATGACCTTCGAGGGCGATTCGGACGCGCATATCGTGCGCGGCCTCGTCGCCATCGTGCTCGCCATCTATTCCGGCAAGCGCGCCTCCGAGATCGCCGCCCTCGACGCCATCGACACCTTCAACGCCATCGGCCTCGTCGAGCACCTCTCCTCCCAGCGCGCCAACGGCCTGCGCTCGATGGTGCGCCGCATACGGGAAGAGGCGGCAGTGCGGGTGGCGGCGTAGGCGGCCGGAAGGCCTTTCCCCACAAGCGGCGAGACCATCGCCTATGGCGTTCGACGTTGCTCCATCCCCTTCTCCCCCGCGGGGAGAAGGTGGCCCGAAGGGTCGGATGAGGGGGTGGCTCGGACGGATCGTTTGCGCCTTCGCCATCCCCCTCATCCGCCTGCCGGCACCTTCTCCCCGCGGGGGAGAAGGGGATGGAGCAACGTCGAACGCCATAGGCGATGGTCTCGCCGCTTATGAAGGATAGATACCGGCAGGCGGAGAGGGTCATAGCCAATCGCGGCAACGCGCCCTTTCCCCCTCACCCCATCCATTCCGGCCGATAGCCCTCCGCGCCCCAGGCATGGGCCTGCCGGCCGGCCGGGACCGGCGGGGCATAGTGGCGGGCGAGCGCCATCAGGGCGGCGCGCAGCATCAGCTTGGCCGAGCGGGCGGGCCATTGCCGCTCGCGCTCCACCGTCTCCAGCCCCTTCATGAAGCAGCAGACATCGAGCGCGACGCCCGACAGTTCCGGCCCGATCGCCGTGATAGCCCGCGCCACGCGCAGGCGGGCGGCAAGCGCGGTGTCGGTAAGCTCGCGCACCGCGCCCGCCTCGCCCTTCTGGCGGCCGGCGATGCGCGGCTCCCAAGACATGGTCAAACGCGGCTGCAGGCCGCCGCGGGTGAAATCCGCATGCAGCCGCTCGCCGGCGGCAAGGGCGGTGTCCGGCAGGAAGGCCTCGCCCGTCTTCTCCTTCAGCCGGGTCAGGCTCGCCAGCGGCGATTCCAGCCGGTTGGCGAGCGCCCGCTCCCGCGCCCCGTCGCGCAGCACCGTCACCTCGGCGAGGTCCCGGTGCTGGTCGGCGAAGGGCGTCTCTGCCGTGCAGAGCCTGCGCTTCAGATAGGCCCGCGCCTCCGCCGTCGCAAAGAGCCGGTCGCCCTCGCGCCTGACAAGCCCGCGGCGCAGCGCCGCGGCGAGAAGCGCCGGGCCAAGCGGCTGCCGGCGCCCGTCGGCCGCAAGCGCCGCCTCCCCGGCCACCCTCGCCTCGCCGGCCGCCAGCAGGAGGCGCAGCACCTTCGCGAGCGCCGCATCGTTCGTCGTGTCCCCGCCCTCACCCATGGCTGCCGATCCCCGCCGGGCCGAAGACCGAGAGCACGACACGCTCGATCGCCGAGACGAAGGCGTCGAAGGCGGCATCGTCGCGGCGGTCCTCCACCACGTTGCAGGCATGGCCGACCGTCGTGCGGTCGCGCCCGAAGGCGGCGCCGATATCGGACTGCGACAGGCGCAGCACGACATGGCAGACATACATGGCGATCTGGCGCACATGGCAGGTGGTGCGCCGGCCGTCGCGCCGCCAGAGCGGCCGCTCGCCCGCCATCGCCGTCATTTCCAGCACCAGCTGGCGCACGATGCGGCAGGCGGTGCCGGCCGGCACGACCGGCACCGGCGGCGCTGCCCCACCCGGCACGGCCCCCTTGGTTTCCGGCGCCGGACCGGGGCAGGACGGGGTTTCGAGCGACGACCGCCGGTGGGGAACGATGAACTGGTGCATGACTGGCCACTCCGTTGATAGGAATTTATTCATACACCCTAGAGGATGAGTGGGGACGAATGAAGCGTATCGGCGCAACCTTTCCTTGAATTTCTTCATAAATTTATGATAAACATCCCCATATAGGTTTTTATTCCTCAATCCCTTGCTGATATGCGCCCGAACCGCCGGCACGCAAAAGGCCGGCCCCTTGCGGGACCGGCCTTCGAAATGCAAGCGGAATGCGGGTCTTACTTGCCCTTGCGGCGCTGGCCGAGGCCCATTTCCTTGGCGAGGCGCGAGCGGGCTTCCGCATAGGCGGGCGCGACCATCGGGTAGTCGGCCGGCAGGTCCCACTTCTCGCGGTATTCTTCCGGGGTCATGCCGTAATGGGTCATCAGGTGGCGCTTCAGCGACTTGAACTTCTGGCCGTCTTCCAGGCAGATGATGTAGTCGTTCTGCACGGATTTCTTCACCGGCACCGGCGGCTTCGGCTTTTCGGCGACAACGGGGGCCTCGATGGCGGCGGCAGGCTGCGTCGTGTTGTTGAGCGCGGCATGCACGTCGGCGATCAGGCCCGGCAGCTCCGCGACGGGAACGACGTGATTGCCTACATAGGCGGCGACGATATCGGCGGTCAATTCCACAAGCAGATTGGAGCCGGCGGCAGGGTTTGTTTCGGTCATTTCTTTCTCCTGTCGGACAACACGCAGGTCGATGGCCCTACCCATCGACCTGGACAATGAATTCGGCGTAAAGCGTCCTTGTCGGGTGATCCTGTGGCAGAATAATGCTCGCCCGTCGAAATGCAGACATTTTCGTCAATATAACTTCCACTATAGCGGCCGCCGTGTCATGCGCCAGCTCCTGCCGGCATATACCTCATGGGCATAGATACGGCTCGAACTCAACTTAAACAGGAAAACCGCATACAAGCCTATTCAACCCGGATGCTTTACTTCGTCTGAAATACCATTCCACAATTCATTGTCCAGTATTATTTTGTGGAGACAAAGCGGAAGCTTTCAATAGAAAAGGCAAGCCACTAAAAGTTAGTGGATACTACAATTTCTGAGGACTGGGCGTTCAACCCTTTATCAACGCTTCTTGTTGCCGCGTTCGCGCGCATCGCGCATCTCGTCAAGCACAGTATGGCGCGAGAGGCGATAGCCGGCCTCGTGGGCCGCCCTGGCGACGAGATGGGCGGCGATCGGTGCCGTCAGCACGAAGAAGACGAAGCCGGCGAGCGCCCGCGTGAAGATCGCCGCATCGAGCGAATGGAGGCCGGCGGCAAAGAGCATGAGGCCGGAGCCGACCGTGCCGGCCTTCGAGGCGGCGTGCATGCGGGTATAGACATCCGGCAGGCGCACGATGCCGAGGGCCGCCAGGAAGGTGAAGATGCCGCCGGCGACCAGCATGACGGCGACGACGACCGCGAGAACGAGATCCAGCATCAGCGCCGCCTCCTTGCCTTGGCCGTTTTGCCCTGCCGCACGCCCTTGCGGACGGGGCTTTCGCCGCCTGCCGCCGGTTCGTCCGCCTCCATGCCCTGGCGCAGCACGAAACGCGCGAAGGCGACGGTGGCGAGGAAGCCGACGAGGCCGAGCGCGATGGCGATGTCGATATAGAGGTTGAAGCCGGTCCTGATGGCGAGGACGGCGATGAAGCCGATGGCGATGGCCACCAGCATGTCGAGCGCGACGATGCGGTCCGGCAGCGTCGGCCCCTTGACGACCCGGTAGGCCGTCAGGAAGAAGGCCGCGCACATCAGGAAGAGCGCGATCGTGGCGGCGGCGGAGATGACGGTTTCGGCGCCCATCAGCGGAAAGCCTCCAGGATCTTCTTCTCAAAACCACCGGCGATGTCCCGCCGCGCGCCGACGGGATCGGAGCAGTCGAGCGCGTGCACGTAGAGCACCTTGCGGTCGGCGGAGACGTCGACGGAGAGCGTGCCCGGCGTCAGCGTGATGAGATTGGCGAGCAGCGTGATCTCGAAATCCCGGTCGACCGTCAGCGGAAAGGCGAAGATGCCGGGCTTCAGCGCCATTTTCGGGCTCGCCACCAGCACCGCCACCTTCCAGGCGGAGAGCGCCAGTTCCTTGATGAACAGCAGGAGGAGCGACAGCACCTTCAGCGGCCGGATACGCCTTCCGTCCGGCCGGATGTGATCGCGGATCAGCGCGAGCGACAGGGCACCCGCGACGATGCCGAGCAAGAGGTTGGGAATGGTGAAGCTGCCGGAGACGGCAAGCCAGGCGAGCGCGAACAGGGCGACGGTGAAGGCGGGCCGCATGTCAGTTGCCTCCCGGAAAGACGGAGCCGACATAGGCCCGCGGATCGGCCAGCCCCTGCGCGGCGAGCTGGATGGTCGAGAGCAGCCCATCCGGAAAGAGGCCGAAGACCACCGTCAGCACGGTGAGCACGGCAAGCGGCAGCAGCGCGCTTGCCGGAATGGCCTCTGCCGCAAGGGCACCGTCCGCCGGGCGCCAGTAGGCCAAGAGGAACACCCGGCCGACCGCGATGGTCGTCAGGAAGCCGCTGAGGAAGACCACTGCCGCCAGCCACCAGGCGCCGATATCCATGGCCGCCTTGGCCACCATGACCTTCGGCCAGAAGCCGGAGAACGGCGGCAGGCCGGAGACGGCGAAGAACAGCACCAGCGACAGCGCGGAAAACAGCGCCGAGCGCGTATAAAGTCCGCCAAGGCGGGAAAGATCGAACGTGCCGGAAAGCCGCCCGGCAAGCCCCGCCGCCATGTAGAGCCCCGTCATCACGACCATGGAATGCAGCGCATAGAAGATCGCCCCGCCGGTGCCGCCCGGGCTGCCGAGCGACAGGCCGGCCAGCATGATGCCGATGCCCGAGATGACGAGATAGCCGAGCAGCCGGCGGATGTCGTTCTGCCCGAGCGCGCCGAGCGCGCCGAGGAGCATGGTGGCCGCGCCCGTGAGCGCGATGACGAAGCTCAGTTCCTCCCGCTCGACCGGGAAGAGCATGATCAGCGTGCGCAGCAGCGCATAGATGCCGACCTTGGTGAGGAGGCCCGCGAACAGCGCGGACACCACGATGCGCGGCGTGTGGTAGGAGGCCGGCAGCCAGAAATTCACCGGGAAGGCCGCGGCCTTCATGCCGAAGGCGGTGAGGTAGAGCATGGCGAGCGTCATCAGCGGCAGCTCGGCGCGGCCCGCCGCCGCCTTCGTGGCGATGTCGGCCATGTTGAGCGTGCCGAAGATGCCGTAGAGATAGCCGGTCGTGATCAGGAACAGCGTCGTGGCGATGAGGTTCAGGAAGGCGTATTTGATCGCGCCGTCGATCTGCCGCGGCTCCGAGCCGAGCGTGATCAGGCCGAAGGACGAGATCAGCAGCACCTCGAACCAGACATAGAGGTTGAAGATATCGCCCGTCAGGAAGGCGCCGGAAACGCCGGCCATCAGCAGCAGCAGGAACGGATAGAAGCCGTAGCGCCGGCCGCTGCCGTCGATATCGGTGAGCGCGTGCACGGCGCCGGCAAGCGCCACGACAGCGCCCGCAAGGGCGAAGAGCACGCCCGTCAGGTCCGCCGTGAACGCGATGCCGAAGGGCGGCAGCCAGCGGCCCATGACCATCGTCACGGGGCCGTTTTCCGCAACATGGGCGAAGAGCAGCGCATCGAGCAGCACCAGCACGGCCAGCGCGGGAACCGCGAGGACGCCCTGCAGGTGCAGCGACTTGCGGGCCATCAGGAGCACCGCGCCGGCCAGGATGCACCAGGCGGGCGGCAGCACGACCAGCCAGTCGGCGGGGGCGACCGGGGTCATGACGAGGGCTGCGGTAAGATCGGTCGGCGTTGCGGCCATTGGCGGGTCGGTTCCTGTCAGTAGCCGGTCGGCGGAAGGGGGTCGTTCTCCGGCTCCGCCAGCCGCATCTCGTTGCCGTTGTCGGTGCCGAGATCCTGGTAGGCGCGGTAGACGAGCACCAGCAGGAAGGCGAAGAAGGAGAAGGAAATCACGATCGCCGTCAGGATGAGCGCCTGCGGCAGCGGATTGGCGGTGAGCGCCTGCGGCACGTCATGGCCGGCCGGGATGATCGGCGGCACCTCGCGCAGGATGCGGCCATTGGTGAAGATGAGGAGGTTCACCGCATTGCCGAGCAGCACGACGCCGAGCAGCACGCGCACCAGGAACTTCGACAGCATCAGATAGACGGCCGCGGAAAAGAACAGGCCGATGAGGAGGACGAAGGGTACTTCCATCAGGCGTCCTCCTCCGCTTCCAGCGCCAGGGCGATCGAGGTGATCGCGCCCACCACCACGAGATAGACGCCGGTATCGAACAGCATGACGCTGGAAAGCGGAATCTCGACGCCGAGGATGACCGGGTAGACCCAGAGCCCCGTCATGAAGGGCACGGCGAAAAAGATCGACATCAGGCCGGCGATCGCCGCGATGAAGAGCCCGAAGGCCGAGATCGCCATCGGATGGAACCACAGCGCCCTGCGCACGGCGGCAATGCCGTTGGCGATGCCGTAGATCGCGAAGGCCGAGACGGCGATCAGCCCGCCGATGAACCCGCCGCCCGGCTCGTTGTGGCCGCGCAGCAGCACGAAGAGCGAGAACAGCACCATGAGCGCGGTGAGGAACGGGGCGACGGTGCGGAAGATGAGCGTGTTCATGGGTGCCGGCCTTTCGCTGAGGCGTGCCGGCACGCCCTCCTCTGCCCTGCCGGGCATCTCCCCCTCAGGGGCTGGGCGATCGCACATGGAAGGAAACCGTTGCTCCATCCCCTTCTCCCCCGCGGGGAGAAGGTGCCGGCAGGCGGATGAGGGGGATGGCGAAGGCGCAAAGGCTCGATCCGAGCCACCCCCTCATCCGACCCTTCGGGCCACCTTCTCCCCACGGGGGAGAAGGGGAGAGCCGCACCGTCGAACGCCATATGCGATCGTCCCCTCAAGGGGGGAGATTGGATAGAGAGATGTTCCGCCCGTCTCCGACGTGGCTGACCGAGCACGGTGGCCGCCCCTTGCCGATCTCCCCCCTTGTGGGGGAGATGCCCGGCAGGGCAGAGGGGGGTAATGGCATTGCCCTGCCTCTGAGGACGGCGACCAAAGACCCAGCCCATCACGCCCTCCCCTTGCGGATGCGAATGATCGACAGAATCGCCAGGCCCGTCACCATGACGACGGCGATCTCGCCCAGCGTGTCCGTGCCGCGGAAATCGACGATGATGACGTTCACGACATTGGCGCCATGCGCGATCGTCTTGGAATAGAGGTTGAAGAAATCGGTAAGCGCCGTGTCGAAGCGGCCCTGCGTGACCTTCAGGAGGTAGAGCGAGAAGCCGAGGCCGCAGGCGATGGCGATGACCGCATCCGGGATCTTCTCGCGCAAGGGACGGTGGTCGCGCGGCGTCAGCTTCAGCCGCGTCATGACGAGGGCGAGGATGACGACCGACAGCGTCTCGATCATGAACTGCGTGAAGGCGAGGTCCGGCGCGCCGAACAGCAGGAAGAGCAATGCGACGCAGAAGCCCTGGATGCCGAGCGCGACGATGGCCGTCAGGCGGTTGCTCGCCGTCAGCACCGCGCCGATGCCGAGGACCGCGAGCGCCATGACCGCCAGCTCGTGGAACGGCATGTCGGCCGGCCAGACCGGCAGGCGCGGCCATTCGCCATAGACGGCGGGCGGCACGAGCAGCGCCAGCGCGATCACCGCGAAGGTCGCCGTCATGTAGATCTCCATGCGGCCGGGCTGGACGAGGCGGGTGATCGCCGCGGCGGCGCGCACGAGGCCCGTCATCACCTGGTCGAAGCCGCGGTCCGGTCCCCAGCCGATATCCTCGACCAGCCGGTTCGCCGCCGCGCGCGCCTTGTCGATGAAGAGGAAGACGGCGATGCCGAAGACAATGGTGACGACGGACAGCGCCAGCGCGAGGCCGAGATGCGGCATGGCCGAAATGGTGACCGTCTGCGGCATGCCGGCGATGGCGGAGGCGAGCGGCGACGTCAGCAGGGCATGGGTGACGGCGGAGAAGAGACCGATGACCAGCCCCTTGACGGCGAGCAGCACGGGGCCGATCCACAGGAGGGCCGGCCCCTCATGCGCATGTTTCGGCGTCTTAACCGGCGCGCCGAGGAACGGTTTCAGCGCCACCGCGAAGGCGACGGCGAACATCAGCCCGTTACCGACGACGGCCGCGGCGGTGAACGCGACGGCGCGCGGGCTGCCGCCGGCAAGCGCCGCATAGATCTCCTCCTTGGCGAGGAAGCCGAAGAAGGGCGGCAGGCCGGCCATCGAGAGCGCGGCAAAAAGCGCGGCAAGGAAGGTGACGGGCATCGCCCGCCTGAGCCCGCCGAGCCGGGTGATGTCGCGCGTGCCCGTCTCGTGGTCGATGAGGCCGGCGACCATGAAGAGCGCGCCCTTGAAGAGCGAGTGGGCGACGAGATAGAGCGCGGCGGCGGCCACCGCATG
Source organism: Shinella sp. WSD5-1 (assembly GCF_963942435.1). GTDB lineage: Bacteria > Pseudomonadota > Alphaproteobacteria > Rhizobiales > Rhizobiaceae > Shinella > Shinella yambaruensis. The sequence continues at coordinate 1,978,760 of NZ_OZ012596.1, read as the reverse complement.
CTGCGAGCCGAAGCCGGTCAGCATCACGAGAAGGCCGAGCGAGGCGACCGTCGTATAGGCGAGCATCAGCTTCAGGTCGGTCTGGCGGATGGCGAGCACCGCGCCGACGATGAGCGTCAGCCCGCCGAAGGCCGGCAGGATCGTCTCCCAGGCGAGCGTGTCGCCCATGACGGGGTTGAGCCGCATCAGGAGGTAGACGCCGGCCTTCACCATGGTGGCCGAATGGAGATAGGCCGAGACGGGCGTCGGCGCCTCCATGGCGTTCGGCAGCCAGAAATGGAACGGGAACTGCGCCGACTTGGTGAAGGCGCCGCCGAGGATGAGGAAGAGCAGCGGCAGGTAGAACGGGCTTGCCCGCACCTCCGCGCCGAAGGACATCAGAAGCGACAGCTGCGTGACGTCGGTGACGTTCCACAGGAGCAGCAGGCCGGCCAGCAGGAAGAGCCCGCCGCCGCCGGTGACGACCAGCGCCTGCAGCGCGGCGCGACGCGAGGCTTCCCGCGCATGGTCGAAGCCGATCAGCAGGAAGGAGGTGATCGAGGTCAGCTCCCAGAACACGAAGAGCATCAGGAAGCTGTCTGAGGCGACGAGGCCGAGCATCGCACCCATGAACATCAGGATAAAGGAGAAGAACCGTCCCTGGTGCCGATGTTCCTTCAGGTAGCCGCCGGCATAGAGCACGATGAGCGTGCCGATGCCGGAGATCAGAAGCAGGAAGGCGAGCGACAGGCCATCGATCAGCCAGGAGAAGCTGACATTGTAGGACGGCACCCAGGCATAGCCGCCCGTGACGATCTCGCCGCGCGAGACCTCCGCATTGAAGCCGAGGAAGTGGAGGAAGATCGCGGCCGGCACCAGCGCCAGCGGCCAGGCGGCATGGTGACCGAGGAGCCGCGTGAGCGCCGGCGCGACCAGCGCGCCGAGAAACGGCAGACAGAAGGCAAGGAAGGTCAAGCCCATCGTGTCTGGTATCATCCCCTCTCCCTCATGCGCGGGCTTTGCCCGTCGTGCCGTGTTTTTTTCAGATCGCCGGTTCTACGTCGGTATGGCGGAAATCGCCACCCTTGAACAGCAAGGGCGCGTCGTTTTCACGCGCCAATGCATAGGAAAAACAATCACCATAGTTCAAATGTGCGGCATGACCCGTGCCCCGGCCGAAACGCCGGAAGGCCTCGAAGGCAAGCTCCGCCTGGGCTGCGGTGACCGGCGTGACCTGGATATCACCGCGCAGCAGAAAGGCATCCAGCGCGTTGACACCCGCGCCGCCATGGCGGGCAAACAGCACAATCTTCGTTTCGAGCAATGTCGCCGCGCTCATCACGCGGGTTGCGGCCCGCTCGATGGCCTCGTTGAACGCCCGCCGCTCCGGCTCGTCGGTCAAAATGGCGATCAGCGCAGACGTGTCCAGCACGATCATCGCGGCAGGCCGCTTTCATCATAACCGAGAATAGCCTCGGGCGTTCGCGCATCGAGCACGGGCAGGCCGGCGCAATCAAGCGCGATCCTGTCGAGCTGGTCGGCGAGGCGCACGGCCTTGAGATGGCGCACGCGCGCCAGACGCTCCTCGATGGAGACCTTTACCGCCCGCGTCAGGCTTTCGCCGGTCGCTTCGGCCAGCATGCGGGCAAGGGCATGGGCCTCCTCGTCCTTGATGTTCAAAGGCATGTTTTCCTCCTTTCCTTAAAAAAGGAGGATAGGAGGAACAGACGCAACTTTCAAGCGATCGGGCCAATTGTTTTGCCGCAATCGAAGTCCTATCTAATGCATCGACAGGAGGACGCGATGAGCGACACGAAGACGTTGAAGGTCAACAAGACGAAGGACGAGTGGCGGGAGATCCTGACGCCGGAGCAGTTCCGCATCACGCGCGAGCACGGCACGGAACGCGCCTTCTCCAGCCCCGATTTCGACCTTTCCAAGAAGGGCACCTATCGCTGCATCTGCTGCGACAGGCCGCTTTACCGGTCGGAGGCGAAGTTCAATTCCGGCACCGGCTGGCCGAGCTTCTACCAACCGATCGAGCCCGGCGCGGTGAGCGACCATTCCGATTATTCCTACGGCATGACGCGCACGGAGATCCGCTGTTCGGACTGCGACGCCCATCTCGGCCACGTCTTCCCGGACGGCCCGCCGCCGACGGGCTTGCGCTTCTGCATGAACGGCGTGGCGCTCCGCTTCGATCCGGATTGAGGCGCGCGGAAAGGCGGCCTCGGGCCGGCCTACCGCTTGGGAACCTTGAGTTCCATGCAGGTCAGGTCCAGCCAGCGGCCGAACTTGATGCCGACCTCGCTGAACCGGCCGACCACCCGGAAGCCGAGCTTTTCGTGCAGCTTGATCGAGGCGGCGTTCTCCGCCTCGATGCCGGCGATCATGACATGGATGCCGTTGAAGCCCGCCCGGTCGATCAGCGCCTTGAGAAGGCGCTTGCCCGTGCCGGTGCCGCGACAATCGCCGCGCACATAGACGGAATGCTCGACCGTGTGGCGATAGCCGTCGAAGGCCCGCCAGTCGCCATAGGAGGCATAGCCGATCACCTGCTTGCCGCGCATGGCGACGAGCACCGGGAAACCGCGCTCCCGGCGGGCGGAGAACCAGGCCTTGCGGTTGTCGAGGTCGACGATGGCCTCGTTCCAGATCGCCGTCGTGTTGGCGACGGCATCGTTGTAGATGTCCATGATGCCGGGAAGATCCGCCTCCACGGCGTCGCGTATCGTGATGTCCATGGTTCCCCCCGGTTCTGCCTCCTGCCATACAGGAGGAGCGGGAAAGCTGTCCAGCCTGCATTCCGGCGCCGCGCCGCAAACTTGACGCGCGAAGGGTGCTGCAACAGTTTAAAAGCGCTGCGCAATTCCTTGAAACGGAATCGCTTCGGGAACTCCGGCAGTGGTTGCCGGGTGAAGAAACGCCCACCTTTGTCCGTTCCCCAGGGGACGCCATCAACGAGTAGCCGATCGTGCAACGCTTTCTCCTTCTTCTTTTCCTCGCCCTTCCCGGTGCCGCCTTCGCGCAGGGCTGGGAGCCCTATGTCAATGCCCGCTTCGGCTTTGCGGTGGAGATCCCGCCCGGTTTCACGCTCGTGCAGGAAGCCGATAATGGCGACGGGCGGACCTATGCGAAGGGCGAAGCGAAGCTCTCCATCTGGGCGAACCACCTGGCGACCGGGCCGTTCGGGGAAGAGGTCGCCGACCGGCGGACCACATATCTGCAGGAGGGCTGGGACCTCAGCTATGACCGGCAGACGACGGGCTGGGCGAGCCTTTCCGGCACGCTCGTCGATTCCATCCTCTACCACCGGATCATCGCGCTGTGCGACGACGCCGCAGCCTCCTTCGTGCTGGAATACCCGCAGTCGATGAAGGCGGAGATCTCGCCGTTCGTCGGGAGACTGGTGAAATCGCTGCGGCCGGCCGAGGGCTGCACGAGCGCGCAGGGCGCCGCCCCGCCGGCGCAATAGAGCAAGTCCAGCACAGGGCCTTGCGTCCGCAATCGCAGCGAGAAAGGCCGTCAGACGCCCGAGACGACGCTGGTCAGCACCGCCGAATAATGCACGGCGGCCGCGGCGACGACGAAGGCGTGCCAGATGGCGTTCTGGAAGCGCAGCTTCTCCCAGACATGGAAGATGACGCCGACCGAATAGAGCACGCCGCCGGCGACGATCAGCGTCAGCGTGGCCGTGGAAAGATGCGTCGTCAGCGGCCCGGCGGCGAGCACCCCGCTCCAGCCCATGGCGAGATAGATGAGGATCGCCAGCCGGTCGTAACGGCCGGGAAAGAGGAATTTCAGCGCGATACCCGCCGCCGCCATCAGCCAGATGCCGACAAGCATGCCGGCCAGCAGCGGATCGTCGATGCCGCGCTGCAGGAAGGGCGTGTAGGTGGCGGCGATCAGCACGAAGATCGCCGCATGGTCGAAGCGGCGCAGGTGCCACTTGACCTTCGAGACCGGCCAGAGATTGTAGGCGAAGGAGGTGGCGAGCGCGACGACGAGCCCGATACCGTAGACCCAGGCAGCCGCCAGCTGCCCGCTCGTCGCCCAGACGGTGGCATAGAAGATCAGCGCCGTCACGCCGATCAGCGCGAGGACCACGCCGACGCCATGCACGATGCCGTCGGCGATCACCTCGACCCGGTCATAGCTCCACTTGACGCCCTTGATCTCCACCACTGCCGGCCCTGCCTTGTCTGTCGGGCCATGGTGGCGCGTTTGGAGGCAGGGGGCAAGGGTGTGCGCGGATCACAAAAGTTTGCCGTGTGAGATGAACCCTCGGGTCGAGCCCGAGGATGCCTCATTGCTGCGCGATGCATTCCTCGCAGAGCGCGGCATGGGGCACGGCGGCAAGGCGGGCCTCGGAGATCGGCGCGCCGCACTTGGCGCAGAGCCCGAACGTGCCGGCGGCAATGCGGTCGAGCGCGGCGTCGATGGCGCCCAGCTCCTTGAGGCCGGTCGTGCCGAATTCCTCCAGCACCTCGTCATTCTCCCGCTCGATGGCGCGGTCGGCGCTGTCGCCGCTCTTCAGCGTGTCGAGATCCTTCTCGATCTTGTTGAGGCGGCGGTAGAGCTCGCGCTTGCGGGTCTCCAGAATGTCCTTGTACTGCGCCAGGTCCGTCACGATACCGGTCTCCCTTCGTTTCCGATCATGCGCCGAAAATGGCATCGTACCTGAAAAACGACATTGATCGGAATCAAGTTCCCGTACCCGGATCGTCAACACCACATTGACGGTAAATCGCCGAAACACCACCTTTCGTGAACGCCGCCGCTCCGCCATATTCCCTTCCGACAGAACGGTTTCCAGGGGAAACCGAGACAGGGATCAAACCATGACGGACCTCGACAGACGGACATTCCTCGGCGCCGCCGCCGCGGGCATCGCCGCCACCAGGGCCGGCCCCAGCCGCGCGGAGACCGCCCCGATGAACGATACGACCACCACGACCAGCCACGCCGTCGAGATGCCGGCCTTCGTCGACCATTCGCACCTGACGGTGATCGACCTGCCGATGCTCTCGGCCTTCTACCAGCAGGTCATGGGCCTTTCGGTGCTCGAGAAGTCGGCGTCGGGCGAAACGCTCGGCGTTGCCGGCCGGCCGCTTCTGACGCTGACGACGGGCAGCAACGCCGCCCGCGCGCCGCGCAACGCGCCGGGCCTGTTCCATACCGCCTTCCTCGTGCCGAACCGCAGGGAACTCGGCCGCTGGCTCGCCCATGCCGCGCACAACAACGTGCCGCTCACCGGCGCCTCCGACCATCTCGTCAGCGAGGCGATCTATCTCGACGACCCGGAAGGCAACGGCATCGAGGTCTATCGCGACCGCGACCGTTCCGAATGGACCTATGTGCCGGACGGCACGGTGAAGATGGCGACGCACCGGCTCGACCTGCAGGCGCTCTACGACGAGGCGCCGAAGGACGGCTGGACCGGCCAGGAAAACGGCACCGCCATCGGCCACATCCACCTGCAGGTCTCCGACATCCCGGAGGCGGACGCCTTCTTCCGCGACGTGCTCGGCCTCGACATCATGGCGACCTATCCGGGCGCCAGCTTCTTCGCGACCGGGAAATATCACCACCATGTCGCCGCCAATGTGTGGAACTCGCGCGGCCAGCCGAAGCGCCGGCCCGGCATGACCGGCCTTGCCGACTACACGATCCGCTTCAACGAACCGGCCAGGCTGGAAACGGCACTGAACAAGCTGGACGCATTGGCGATCCCGACGACGCGCAGCGGCGACACCGTCTCGCTCGTCGATCCCTGGGGCATCGGCCTCAGGCTCTCGGCCTGAAGGCCTGGCCAAGAAACGGTGAAGGGTTGGGACACCCCCTCTGCGCTGCCGCTTTCCCCTTCTCCCCCGCGGGGAGAAGGTGGCCCGAAGGGCCGGATGAGGGGGCTTGCACACCGTCTGACGTCTTCGCCACCCCCTCATCCCGCTGCCGCGACCTTCTCCCCGCGGGGGAGAAGGGGCAAGACGCGTCGCCTCATTCCATATGCAATTCGCCTGCCCACAAGGAGGAGACCTTGCTCAAACTCCCCGGCGCTAAGAACGATGAAACGGTGTTCCATCCAGTCCCCCCTAGGTCCAATCGCCTATGGAAGGAAACCGTTGCCCCATCCCCTTCTCCCCCGCGGGGAGAAGGTGCCGGCAGGCGGATGAGGGGGAGGTCGAAGGCGTAAAGGATTTGTCCGAGCCACCCCCTCATCCGGCCCTTCGGGCCACCTTATTCCCGCGGGGGAGAAGGGAAGGACGGCAACGTCGAACTCTATAGGCAATTCTCCCGCCCTCAACGGGGAGATGCCCGGCAGGGCAAAGGGGAAATCCTCACCCCACAGGATCGGCTCCGCGACCACCTTCCCGGCCGAACCCACCCTCAATCGTAGAGATAATGCGCCGCCCAGTCCTCGTGCGGCACCACGTCGCCGATGCGGTACTTGAAGGCGTTGACCTCCAGGCGGTCGGCGCTCGCCTCGCATTTGTAGGAAAGGCGATACCATTCGCCGCCGCTGCGGAAGACGGCGCCCTTCGTCTTGATCGTCGTGCCGTCGAGCTTGGGATCGCCGAAGGCATAGGCGATCACCTTGTCCGGGCGGAAGCCGCCCTTGGCGTCGCTGATCTGGTCCATCGCCTCGATGTCGCAGCGCTGTTCCAGCCGCTCTTCCGGCGTCAGCTTCTGAAGCTGGCTGCGCACGCGCGCATCGAGCGCCAGCGCGGGCGATGAACAGAGCGGCGCGAGCGCCAGGGTGCAAAGGGCGATGAAAAGCCCGCCTGCCTGCCGTTTCAACTGTCGGCCTCCTCTTCGTGGTGTCATTTCCGACACCTTAATTCGGGGTTAACGGGCAATATGTCGATTTCGCGACGCTGGCAACCCACCAGAGGTTTCAAGCCGCAAGCGGTGGAACTTCCGCTTTCCTCGCGCGTTTCCGGCGCGGAAAACGGGGGATGCGCCATGCATGACATATCGGGAAAACCGGCCGAACGGCGGCTCTTGCGGGGCAGTCTCGACATCGAAAAGGACCTTTCGGAGGGCGCGCCCCGCCGCTACGGGCTGGACATTGCCGCCGCCTGGGCGGCCATCGGCATTTTCGCGATCATGGCCATGGCCGTCGTCTATCTCATGGCGCCGATCCTCATCCCGCTGTCGCTGGCGGTCGTCACGGGCCTCATCTTCGGCGTGGCGGCGGAAAAGCTCACCGACCTCGGCATTCCCCCGCTGCCGACCGCGCTGCTCCTGGCCGGCGCCTTCGGCTTCGGGGTCTTCTTCATCGCCGGCCTGCTTGCCGACCCCATCACCCAGCTTGCCGCCAACGCGCCCGACCTGGTGCGCGGGGCGTATGATCGCATCACGCCGCTCTTTTCCCGCCTCGGCTGGCTGAACATCAGCCCGCAGACCTTCGAGAGCGGCCAGATGTCGATGGAGAAGGTGCTGGAGAACACCGGCAGCATCCTTGGCATCCTTTCGGCCAGCCTCACCCCCGCCCTGCTGCAGGGCATGATCTTCTTCGCCGCGCTGGTGCTCTTCCTCTCCGCGCGGCTGAAGCTGCGCCAGATGCTCATCATGGCCTTCCCGCGCCGCGGCCAGCGGCTCGCCGCCATCCGCGTCATGAACGCCATCGACAGCGCGCTCGGCTATTATTTCGCCACCGCGGCGCTGGTCTATGGCGCGCTCGGCGTCGTCACCGCCCTCATCACCTGGGGCGGCGGGCTGGCCATGCCCGTGCTCTGGGGGCTGTTCGCCTTCCTCTCCTCGTTCGTGCCCTTCCTCGGCGTGACGCTGATGACCATCGCGCTCGCCACCGCCGGCCTTCTCACGCACGAGACGCTGGTGATGGGCCTCCTGCCGGCGCTCGCCTTCTTCCTCGTGCACCTGGCCATGGAAAACCTCGTCATGCCGGCCGTGATGGGCAAGCGGCTGGAGGTCAACGCCTTCATCATCTTCACCGCCATCATCTTCTGGACCTGGATGTGGGGCGCGGCCGGCGCCATGCTCGCCCTGCCCCTCTCCATCATCGGCATGACCATCGCCGACGAGCTGCGCCCTGCCAAGCGCAAGGCCCGCCGCAGCCTGCCCGGCTGACAAACCGCCGCACCCTCGCCAGCCCGCTTGCGTATGAACATTATACATTATATGAAAATGTATAATGTTTTGGGCAACGGCTGGAAGGGATCCCCGCGTGAGCACGACCAGACCGCCCGGCGGCGCCGGGACCATGCCGCCGCAGGCCATGGAGGCGCGGGCGGCGGAGGTCGCAGGCCTGCTGAAGACGCTCGCCCACCCGGCCCGGCTGATGCTGGTCTGCACCCTGGTCGAGGGCGAATTCTTCGTCGGCGACCTCGAACGGCGGCTCGGCATCCACCAGCCGACGCTCTCCCAGCAGCTCAACGTGCTGCGCGAGGCCGGCATCGTCGAGACGCGCCGCAAGGGCAAGCAGATCTTCTACCGCCTCACCGCCGAAAAGGCCGCAAGGCTCGTCGGCGCGCTCTACACGATCTTCTGCACGGACGGGGAAAGCCCATGACCGCCTATCTTCCCGCCCTTCTCGGCGGCATGCTGATCGGCCTTGCCGCCGCGCTGCTGCTCGTCCTCAACGGCCGCGTCGCCGGCATCAGCGGCATTGTCGGCCGGCTCGCGGAGGGGAGCAATGTCGCCGTCAACGCCGCCTTCGTCGCCGGCCTCCTTCTCGGCCCCGTCCTCTACCGCGGCCTTGCCGGCGGCTGGCCGGCCGTCACCATCGCCGCACCGCTGCCGCTCATCGCCGCCGCCGGCCTCCTCGTCGGCTTCGGCACGCGCATGGGCTGCGGCTGCACCAGCGGCCACGGCGTCGTCGGCCTTGCCCGGCTTTCGCCGCGCTCCTTCGCCGCCGTCGCCAGCTTCCTCGTTGCCGGCGTTTTCGCCGTCGCGCTCCTGCGGAGTTCCGGCCTGTGACCCGTTCCCTCCCGCAAATCCTGTCCGCGCTCGGCTGCGGCGCGCTCTTCGGCCTCGGCCTTGCCCTTTCCGGCATGCTGGACCCCGCGCGCGTGCAGGGTTTCCTCGACCTTGCCGGCGCCTGGGATCCAAGCCTTGCCTTCGTGCTCGGCGGCGCCGTCGCCGTCATGGCGCTCGGCCTCGTCCTTGTGCGCCGCCTGGCACGCCCGGCCTTCGCGGAGGGCTTCCACCTGCCCGACACCCGCCCCGTCGACCGCAGACTGATCCTCGGCTCGGCGCTGTTCGGCCTCGGCTGGGGGCTTGGCGGCTTCTGCCCCGGCCCGGCGCTGGCCGCCCTTTCGCTCGGCCGGGCAGAACCCCTCCTCTTCGTCGCCTGCATGGTGGCGGGCATGGTGCTGCACGACCGGCTTTTCGCCCGCCGGGCGGGCTGAGCGCTTGATGCGGGCCGCCGGGCTCTCTATCTCTCTGGTCCCGCCTACCGATTTGCCGGAGTGATCCCTTGCCCGTCTTCAAAAACCTGCCCGCCGCCCCCGTCGCCGCCAAGAAGCCGGTCTCCGATACCCGCCACGGCATCACCCGCACCGACGACTATGCCTGGTTCCGCGACGAGAACTGGCAGGCGATGTTCAAGGACCCCTCGATCCTGCAGCCGGAGATCCGCGCGCATCTGGAGGCGGAGAATGCCTATATGACGGCCGCGATGGCCGATACGGAGGCGCTGCAGAAGGTGCTGTTTGCCGAGATGCGCGGCCGCATCAAGGAGGACGACAGCTCCGTGCCCGTGAAGGACGGCCCCTTCGCCTACGGCACCGCCTATGTCACCGGCGGCGAGCAGCCGCGCTATTTCCGCGAGCCGCGCGAGGGCGGCGAACGGACCATCCTGCTCGACGGCGACAAGGAGGCGGCGGGCAAGGACTATTTCCGCCTGTCCGGCATCCATCACTCCACCGACCATTCGCTCGGCATCTGGGGCTATGACGACAAGGGCTCGGAATATTTCACGCTGAAGGTGCGCGACCTTGCGACCGGCGAGGACCGCAGCGACGACCTCGCCAATACCGGCGGCGACGGCGTCTGGGCGCCGGATGCCAAGAGCTTCTTCTACACCGCGCTTGACGAGAACCACCGCCCGTCGAGGATCTTCCACCACATCCTCGGCGAGCGGCAGGAGAACGACCGCCTCGTCTACGAGGAGAAGGATGCCGGCTTCTTCATGTCGGTCGGCGGCTCGCTGATCGACGACTTCATCTATATCGACATCCACGACCACGAGACGAGCGAATACCGCCTGCTCTCCACCAAGGACCTCCTCGCCAACCCGGTCGTCGTCGCGCCGCGCCAGACGGGGCTCGAATATTCGATGACCGAGGGCGGCGACGTCTTCTACATCCTCACCAATGCCGACGGCGCCAAGGACTTCAAGATCATGCAGACGCCGGTGACGGCGCCGGGCCGGGAGAACTGGACGGAGGTCGTGCCGCACCGGCCGGGCACGCTGATCCTCAACCACATGGCGTTTGCCCGCCACCTCGTCTGGCTGGAGCGCCACGAGGGCCTGCCGCGCATCGTCGTGCGCGACCGGGAAAGCGGCGAGGAGCACGCTATCGCCTTTGCCGAGGAGGCCTATTCGCTCGGCCTTTCCGGCGCGGCGGAATACGACACCGACGTCATCCGCTTCTCCTATTCCTCGATGACGACGCCCTCGCAGCTCTTCGACTACAACATGGCAACGCGCGAGCGCACGCTCCTGAAGACGCAGGAAGTGCCCTCCGGCCACACGATCGAGGACTACGTCACCCGCCGCGTCTTCGCGCCGGCCCCGGACGGCGAGGGCGTGCCGGTCACCCTGCTCTACCGCAAGGATACGCCGCTCGACGGCTCGGCGCCCTGCCTGCTCTACGGCTACGGCGCCTACGGCATCACGATCCCCGCCGCGTTCAACACCAATTGCCTGTCGCTGGTCGACCGCGGCTTCGTCTATGCCATCGCCCATATCCGCGGCGGCAAGGACAAGGGCTTTGCCTGGTACGAAAACGGCAAGATGGACAGGAAGACCAATACCTTCAAGGACTTCATCGCCGCGGCCGATTATCTGAACGAGGAGAAGTTCACGTCCTACGCGAAGATCGTCGCCGAGGGCGGCTCGGCCGGCGGCATGCTGATGGGGGCGGTCGCCAACATGGCGCCGGAAAAGTTCGGCGGCATCATCGCCGCCGTGCCCTTCGTCGACGTGCTCAACACCATGCTGGACGACACGCTGCCGCTGACCCCGCCGGAATGGCCGGAATGGGGCAACCCGATCGAGAGCAGGGATTTCTACCAGCTGATGGCCAGCTACTCGCCCTACGACAACGTGGACGCCAAGCCCTACCCCGCCATCCTCGCGCTTTCCGGCCTCACCGACCCGCGCGTCACCTACTGGGAGCCCACCAAATGGGTGGCCCGGCTGCGCGAAAAGACGACCGGCACCGAACCGATCCTCCTCAAGACCAACATGGGCGCCGGCCACGGCGGCGCCTCGGGCCGCTTCCAGCGCCTGGAGGAGATCGCCTTCGAATATGCCTTCGCGATCAAGGTGGCGGGGAAGATGTGATCCCGTCCCGCGGGCGGGCCAGCCTAGCCCGCGGGATGCCTCATGCAGGGTCGATCATGCTCACCACGCGGGCGGCGATCTCATCTGTCGTGTAACTGTCCAGCGTTTCGACGAAGCGGGCGGTCCTGTTCTTCACCCGCTCGACGATATCCAGCCCGCGTACCTGGTTGCAAAGCGCAACGCCCGTCGTCCTGTGGCCTGAAATGTTCACCGCCAAGCCGGCCCTACGGGCGAATGCACCGCCCGTCGTGATGGGAACGACGAGGCACATGCCGACGGCGTTGATCTCGCGGGGCGTGATCACCACGCAGCGATGTTCGTCCTTCATCTCGTTCCCGACGACCGGGTTCAGGTCGACGATGAACACATCACCACGCTTCGGGATGTTGCTGCGGACCATCAGAATGTTTCATTGCCGACACGGGAACCGCCCTGCCAGGCAGCGGCCTGCTTGTTCAGGTCGGCCATTTCGTCAGCTCCTTCCAGAAGCTGTGCCAGCGTGTATCGCTTGCGGGGCTGGGCCGGCGTCGCGATGAGCGAGCCGTTGTCGACGGTCAAGGTCAGTTCCGTGCCGACTTCGGCACCGAGCATCTTCAGAAGCGCAGGCGGAATGCTGAAGACGGTCGCACCGCCTTGCCGACGGATTTTCGCTGTATTGCTCATGCAGGGCATCTCCGAGTATGTGCTACGAAAATAGCACATACTCGGCCCACCGCAAGAGCAGGGTGCCTCGCCCCTACCGGAACGCCCCCACACAGGCCTGCAGATCGCTCAGCATGGCGCTGGACCCCTTCAGGCTCGTCCGCACGTCGCCGATGCGGATGTGGTTGCCCCGCTTCAGCGCGTCGATCACCGAGCGGTCGCGGCCGAGATCGTAGGCGATCTCCTGGCGGCCGTAGGCCTTGCCCTTGATGTCGTAGCCCTCGCCGTCGTCGATCCAGTATCGCGCATCGCTCGTGTAGTCGTCGCGGTAGTCGTAGGCCGTGTCTTGGAAGCCGAACGTGACGTGGCCGTCGTCGTACCAGCGGAAGGCGGCGTGGCGCCCGCCCTCGCCACGGCGCGTGGCGCGGCAGTTCAGGAAGCGGCGGTCGCCGGAGAAGTCGGCGACGACCTCCCAGCCGCCGACCGTGCGCACGGCGCGGTAGGGGTCGGCGTCCTTGCCGTAGCCGTCGTCATGGCCGGAGGCGGCGGTTTCGCCATAGGCGTTCGTCTCGTGGCTCACGGCACCGCCCGCCGCCGCATAATCGTCCGCCTTCACACCCAGGGCGGCATCACTGCTCCCCGCATGCTCGTCCTCCGGGAAGTCGCGCAGCGCGGCGCGGTACTTGTCGTAAAGGCCGAGGCGGCGCACGTCGACGAAGTCGAACTCGTAGTCCTCCAGCGCGCGCACGCTGTTGTCGCGCAGGCGCACGAGGCCGCGTACGCGCAGGCACCCGTCGCCGCATTCCACCTCGTCGACATATTCGCGGGCCCTGTCGTCCGGCGTCTTGATCGCGACGCCGAGGCTGTGGCGGCGCTCCTCGTTGATCGCGCGGAACATCAGGGATTGCGCGTAGCCGCGACGATCCTCGTCGAAATAGTCGTAGATCGCGCGTTCCTCGCTGGGGCTGAGATCGTCCCGGCTCCCGACATAGATGCGCCGCTCGGGAATGCTCGCCGCGGTGATGACGTTGCGCAGCCGCTCGTGCGAATAGACGGTCGTGAAGTAGGAGAGATAGTCGCAGCCTTCCGGCGGATACCAGAAGCGCACGTCGATCAGCACCAGCTGGCCGTCCTTGTAGATGTCGGAGAGCCGGCGGTCCTGCGCGTAATCGCCGAAGGTGATGCGCCCGCAGGGATCGCGCCGGTCGTTGGAGACCGTCAGATAGGGCATCTCGCCGCCATCCTCGTGGTCGCGGGAAAAGCGGCCGGCGAGAAGGTCGATCTTGCGCTTGGCGACATAGGCGAAGACGCCCTCGGGATAGCGGCCGAGATAGCGGTCGTAGGCCTCGCGGTTGTCGGCGAGCGCGGCGAATTCGTAGAAGGCGATCTCGGCCTCGTCGACGTCGTCCTTCGGGCTCAGGGCGAACTTGCCGTAGTCGGCATCGCTCTGCCAGGTCTCCTGCCGGCCCTTGCTGCGCTCCTTGACGATCTCGCTCACCTTGCGGAAGGCCTCCTCCAGCACGATGCCGGGAATGCTGATCGCATCGACGAAGGCCGAGGCGAAGGGGCTGATCGGCGTTCCCTCGTAGTCGTAGGCGGTGCCGGGCGCGGCGGCATAGGCATAGTGCACGTCCCCGGCGTCCTTCGGCTCGGCAAGCCCGTCCGGGATGTCGCGCAGCGTGAGGAACGGGTTTTCATGCGCCGCGTCGAAGAGCACGACCTTGAGGCCCTTGCCGAGCCCGCGCAGCGTCTTCGTGATCTCGGAGACGGGCAGCGAGCGGTTGCGCAGGCCCGTCACGGTGCGGCCGGAGGCATCGACCGGCAGCAGGAAATTGTCGCCGTCGATCTGCACCGCATAGCCGGAGAAATAGACGAAGAGCACCGGGTCCTCCGCCTTCTCCGCCAGCCGCGTGAAATTGTTGAGCGCGGAGAGCATGCCGAGATGGTCGGCATCGGTGACGCGCGTCACGTCGAACTCCACCCGCTCCAGCGCCTCGCCGACGAGGTCGATGTCGTTGAGCGGATTTTCCAGCGGCTCGGCGTCCTCGTATTCGGCATTGCCGATGAGGAGCGCGTAGCGTTCGGCGGCGACGGCGGCCGGCGCGACGAAGAGAAGAAGACAGGCGGCAAGCGCCGCGACCCACCGATGGACATTCCGCTGCACGATACCCTCCCGAGACACGGTCCCGGCTCGCCGGCAACCGGACATTCGCTCACCAATGCATGCCTGAAGAAGGGGACGGACGGTGCCGCCCGCTTATTCAGAAGGCCGTGAAATTCCATGCCGGCCGGCGACGGGCGTCAGGAGCCGGCGCAGGCCGCCGCCAGCTTGTCTATCGCCGCCTTCGACCCCGTGAGGGGGAAGGCGAGCGGCTCGAATGTCGTCGCCGGATAGGCGATGGTCAGCGCCCTGCCGGCCTTGAGGCGGTCGACCAGCGGGCCGGTTATCGGGAATTCGCTGACCATCGCGCCGTCCATCGCCTCGAAATGCGCCGGCCGGTCGAAGGCCTCGCCATCGACGGAAAGGCGCAGCGGGCTGGAGAAGTCCCCGCCGTCGCCCGGCGGGAAATCCAGCGCCGCGGCAGCGAGGAACCGCAGGCTGAGCCGGTCTTCCGGGCCGCATTTCAGGAAGAGGTTGCTTTCCCGCGCCCCGGCCCCCACGCAGACCGAGGCCACCATGACAGGCCCCTCCTCCTCCTCGGAAATGCCGGCGTTCCAGGCGCCGCAGGTTTCCGCGAAGGCAACGGACGGGAACAGCAAAAGGACGGCGAGCGCACGCATCTGTAGAACCCCGACTGTTGAACCGGCATGGCTTTCCCGGACGCTAGCACCGCGCAAAGGGGCCGGCAAGCGAGCGCCCCGCCGCCGGCCCTTTCAATCCGGCCGCTTGTCGCTACCTATAGGGAAACGAGACAAGAACGCCGCAAGAGGATGCCATGAGCAACGCCACCAACCCGCAGCACGGCGACGACGGCAGGCCCGTTGCCTTCGACAACAGCTATGCGCGCCTGCCGGACGTCTTCTTCGCCCCGGTCGATCCGAGCCCGGTGGAAGCGCCGCGGCTCGTCGCGTTCAACCGGGCGCTTGCCGGGGAGCTCGGCCTCGATGCGGATGCGCTGGAGCGGCACGGCGCGGGTTACTTCTCCGGCAACGTGGCGCTGCCCGGTTCGCTGCCGCTCGCCATGGCCTATGCCGGCCACCAGTTCGGCCAGTTCGTGCCGCAGCTCGGCGACGGGCGGGCCATCCTCCTCGGCGAGGTGATCGACCGCGACGGCCGGCGGCGCGACATCCAGCTGAAGGGTGCCGGCCAGACGCCCTATTCGCGCCGCGGCGACGGGCGGGCGGCGCTCGGGCCGGTGCTGCGCGAATATATCGTCAGCGAGGCCATGCATGCGCTCGGCATTCCGACGACGCGGGCGCTGGCGGCCGTCGCCACAGGCCAGCCGGTCTATCGCGACCGCGTGCTGCCCGGCGCCGTCTTCACCCGCGTCGCCGCCAGCCATATCCGTGTCGGCACCTTCCAGTTCTTCGCCGCGCGCGGCGACACGGACAATGTGCGCGTGCTCGCCGACCATGTCATCGACCGGCACTATCCGGCGCTGAAGGGCGCGGAGCAGCCCTATCTCGCGCTGCTGGACGCCGTCGCCGACCGGCAGGCCTCGCTGATCGCCCGATGGCTCGGCGTCGGCTTCATCCACGGCGTGATGAACACCGACAACATGACGATCTCGGGCGAGACGATCGATTTCGGCCCCTGCGCCTTCATGGACCGCTACGACCCGCGCACCGTCTATTCCTCCATCGACCGCAACGGGCGCTATGCCTTCGGCAACCAGCCGATGATCGGCCAGTGGAACATCGCGCGTCTCGCCGAGGCGCTGCTTGCCCTTCTTTCCGACGACCAGGACAAGGCGGTGGAGATGGCGAATGCGGCGGTCGGCCGCTTCATGGAGCGCTTCCAGGCGCATTGGATGGCGGTGATCCGGGCGAAGATCGGCCTTGGCGCGGACGAGGAGGACGACGACCAGGGCCTGATCCGCGACCTGCTCGTGACGCTCTACGAGCAGAAGGCCGACTATACGCTCGCCTTCCGGCGCCTTGCGGATGCGGCCGAAGGCGCGGCGGCGGACGACGCGCTGCAAGACCTCCTCGAAACGCCCGGCGCGCTCACGCCCTGGCTTGCCCTCTGGCGCGCGCGGCTGGCGCGGCAAGCCGGGACGGCCGAGGCGCGCGCTACGGCGATGCGCCGCGTCAATCCCGCCTTCATCCCGCGCAACCACAAGGTCGAGGAGGCGCTGGCGGCGGCGGTCGACCATGGCGATTTCTCGCTGTTTACCGCGCTGAACGACGTGCTGGCGCGGCCCTACGAGGACCAGCCGGCCTTCGCCGCCTATGCCGTGCCGCCGAAGCCCGGCGAGGAGATCACCGCGACCTTCTGCGGGACGTGAGGGGCGCAAACTACACCCTTTTTCCGGCGCCTCCCGCCTTGTGCGCCGGGCATCGCCTATGGAAGGAAACCGTTGCCCTATCCCCTTCTCCCCCGCGGGGAGAAGGTGCCGGCAGGCGGATGAGGGGGATGGCGAAGGCGCAAACGATCCGTCCGAGCCACCCCCTCATCCGACCCTTCGGGCCACCTTCTCCCCGCGGGGGAGAGGGAAGAGCGGTGATGCCGCATTCCCTATGCGGTAGCCCTGCCGCTTGCGGGGAGAGGGTTAGGGTGAGGGGCAAGCTCCCTGGCAAAGGCCTCGCCCCAAAAACATGAGTGGAATAGTATAATTTCTCCCTCCCCTTTTCCCGGGATTGAAGCGCCACGGTTCTGCCCTAATTTCTCCGTCGTCCCTCCTTGAGCCGGACGTCTTGTCGGCCTCCTCCCCGGCCGGCAGCACCAACGGAGATCCCCATGTTGCTCACGCTGACCGCCGCCCTCATCGCCATCATCGGATTGGTGCTGACGGGCGGAGGCGGGTGGCTGCTGTCGCTCGGCGGCAGCCCCTACTATCTCGTCACCGGCCTTGCCTTCCTCGTCACGGCCGTGCTGCTCCTGCGCCGCTCCGGCGCGGCGCTCTGGCTTTATGCCCTCGTCATCCTCGGTTCGCTCGGCTGGGCGATCTGGGAGGTCGGTTTCGACTGGTGGCAGCTCGGCCCGCGCGGCGGCGTCATCGTGCTCCTCGGCCTGTGGCTGATGCTGCCGGCCATCCGCCGCCCGCTCGGCTTTTCCAGCCCCACCGGCACGCCCTACCCGGCCTCGGCCCTGCCGCTCGCCGTTGCCGTCCTCGTCTCCATCGGCGTTGCCGGCTTTGCGATGACGCAGGACCCGCACGACGTGGCCGGCAGCCTGCCGACCGACGTCGCCAACGCCACGCCCGCCCTCGGCGGCAACGTGCCGGCCGGCGAATGGCACCAGTATGGCCGCACGCCATACGGCCAGCGCTACTCGCCGCTCGACCAGATCAACACCGACAATGTCGGCACGCTCAAGGTCGCCTGGCAATACCAGACCGGCGACGTGAAGCTGCCGGACGATGTCGGCGAGACCACCTACCAGGTGACGCCGCTCAAGATCGGCGACACGCTCTACATGTGCACGCCGCACAACTGGGCGATCGCGCTCGACGCGGCGACCGGCAAGGAGAAATGGAAGTACGATTCCAACTCCGGCATGAACCCGGACCGCCAGCACCAGACCTGCCGCGGCGTGACCTACTATGCCGATCCGGCCGCGACCGCCGGCGCCACCTGCGCCGCCCGCGTCTACCTGCCGACCTCGGACGCCCGGCTGATCGCGCTCGACGCGGCGACCGGCGACGTCTGCACGAGCTTTGCCGAGAACGGCGTGCTGCAGCTCGAACAGGGCATGCCCTACAACCCGGCCGGCTACTACTATTCCACCTCGCCGCCCGTCATCACCGACGGAAAGATCATCATCGGCGGCGCGGTGAACGACAATTACTCGACCCACTCGCAGTCGGGCGTCATCCGCGCCTTCGACGTCAATACCGGCGCCCTCGTCTGGAACTGGGATTCCGGCAATCCCGACGTCACGACGCCGCTGCCCGAGGGGCAGGTCTATACGGTGAACTCGCCGAATTCCTGGTCCGTCTTCAGCTATGACGACGCGCTCGGCCTCGTCTATATCCCGCTCGGCAACCGCGTGCCCGACCAGCTCGGCATGGGCCGCAGCGAGCATGTGGAAAAATACTCGTCCTCCATCGTCGCGCTCGACATCAAGACGGGCGCGGTGCGCTGGGTGCGCCAGACGGTGCACCACGACCTGTGGGACATGGACGTGCCGGCCCAGCCGGCGCTGATCGACATCACGAAGGACGGCGCCACCATCCCCGCCCTCGTCGGCCCGACCAAGCAGGGCGACATCTACGTGCTCGACCGGCGCACCGGCGAGCCGATCATCCCCGTCAAGGAGATACCGGCGCCGACCGGGGCGATCCCGGAAGATTTCACGGCGCCAACCCAGCCGATTTCCGACCTCACCTTCTCGCCGCCGCCGCTGACGGAAAAGAACATGTGGGGCGTGACGATGTTCGACCAGCTCGCCTGCCGCATCGATTTCCTGTCGTTGAAATACGAGGGCCGCTACACGCCGCCCTCGCTGCAGGGCACGCTCGTCTATCCCGGCAATTTCGGCACGTTCAACTGGGGCTCCGTCGCGGTCGATCCGGAACGGCAGGTGATGTTCGGCATGCCGACCTACCTCGCCTTCACCTCCCGCCTCGTGCCGCGTGACCAGATCCCGCCGAAGGGCCAGGACGAGAAGGGCTCCGAACAGGGCCTCAACCGCAACGAGGGCGCGCCCTACGGCGTCTTCATGGGCCCGTTCCTCGGCCCGCTCGGCATTCCCTGCCAGGCGCCGCCATGGGGCTATGTCGCCGGCGCGAACCTTGCCACCGGCGAGATCGCCTGGAAGCACAAGAACGGCACGGTCATGGACATGACGCCGCTGCCGCTGCCCTTCAAGGTCGGCGTGCCGGGCATCGGCGGCCCCATCATCACCAAGGGCGGCGTCGCCTTCCTCGGCGCGGCGGTGGACGACTACCTGCGCGCCTACGACCTGACGAGCGGCCGCCAGCTGTGGGAAGCCCGCCTTCCGGCCGGCGGCCAGGCCACGCCGATGACCTACACGGTCGGCGACAAGCAATATGTGCTGATCGTCGCCGGCGGCCACGGCTCGGTCGGCACCAAGCCGGGCGACTACGTCATCGCCTATACGCTGCCGTAGCGGGGCGCCGTACCGACCCCCCTCTGCCCTGCCGGCCGTCTCCCCCTCAAGGGGGGAGATCGGATGGGGCGCGGTTTCGCCCATCTCCAACGGCTCGATATGAGCGAAGGTCCCGCCACCTGCCGATCTCCCCCCTTGAGGGCAGGCGAATTGCATATGGATGAGGCGGCGCGTCTTGCCCCTTCTCCCCGCGGGGAGAAGGTCGCGGCAGCGGGATGAGGGGGTGGCGAAGACGTCAGACGGTGTGCAAGCCCCCTCATCCGGCCCTTCGGGCCACCTTCTCCCCGCGGGGGAGAAGGGGAAAGCAGCAGCGTGCTGTCATAGGCAATTCGCCTACCCTTGAGGGGGAGATGCCCGGCAGGGCAGAGGGGGGTGGCGCGGAGGAAGATAGCGCCCGGCAAAAGGGCGATCATTGCGGGGTTGCCTCCCCATCCCGCCTTTCCCATGATGCAGCCCTCCAAAAATCCTCCCCGGGAGATTCGCCATGAAAGACGACTGGCGGCTGATCGCCGCGCCGGTGAAGATCATCCTTGCCAATTACTGGCGGTCCTCGCGCGGCCTGCTGGCGCTCGTCTCGGTCATCGTCTTCCTCTCGGCGATCGCCTCCATCGCCGCGCCCTATCTCTTCTCGCGCCTCATCGACGCCATGACCGCCGACCGGATGGCCGAGATGCTGGCGGCCGGCCTCGTCGTCTATGCGCTGCTCATCGGCATGGCCGCGGCCCTGCAGCACATGGTGCAGTACCTCTCCTACATGAGCGCGGAGAACCTGAGCTTCATCGCCAGCACCAGCCTGTTCGAGCGGCTGTTGAAGAAAGAGGCCGCCTTCTTCGCCGAGCACAACCCGGCCGAGATCGAAAGTGCCGGCCAGCGCGGCCAGGGCGCGATGATGACGCTGGTGCAGCTCGCCCTCATCGTCTTCACTCCCGGCGTCACGCAGATCACGCTGGCGATCGCCATGCTGGGGGCGACGATCGACATCGAGGTCGCGCTGATCGTCGTCGCCTATGGCGGCGGCTTCATCGCGCTGACGGCCATCGCCAACCACCGCACGCGAAAATATCTCGACGCGGCCGTCGAGGCCGGGCAGGAGAACGCCAAGTTCATCGGCAACGCCATGACGGCCATGGAGACGCTGCGCCATTTCGGCAGCCACGGCTGGATGCAGGCGCGCTTTGCCGGAAAGGCCGGCGAGGAGCGCGACAGCTGGGCGGCCTTCTGCCGCCGGCGCATCGGCTATTCGTCGTTGATGGGCGCCGGGCTCGCCGTGCAGTTCGTCGTCACCTTCCTCCTGCTGTTGCCGCGCTACCGGGCGGGCGATCTCAGCGTCGGCGACATCGTGCTGTTCAACACGCTGCTGCTGCAGCTCAACCAGCCCTTCGAGATGATCGGCCATGCGCTCGACAACGTGGTGCGCGCCCGCGCCTCGCTGCTGCCGCTCGCGCGCATCTGGGCCGCCCCCGAGGAGCCGGACACGGGCACATCGGGCGGCTTTTCGCCGAAGGCCGGCCGCCTCGCCTTCGAGGATGTCTCCTACGCCCACGAAAACGGCCGCGGCGTCGAGAAGATCGGCTTTGCCGCGACGCGCGGGCGCATCACCTATCTCGTCGGCGAGACGGGCTCCGGCAAGTCGACCCTGCTGCGCCTCGCGCTGAAATCCATCCGCCCCGCCGCGGGGCGCATCACCGTCGACGGCATCGATCTTGACGGCGTCCGCCAGCGCGACTGGTACGGCGCCGTCGGCATCGTGCCGCAGGACGCGGTGCTGCTCAACGACACGCTCGCCGTCAACATCGTGCTCGGCCGCGCCTTCGACGCGGAGCGGTTGCGGCGCGCGGCGGAAAAAGCGGCGATCCTCGCCTTCATCGACGGCCTGCCGGACGGGTTCGAGACAAGGGTCGGCGAACGGGGCATGAAGCTTTCCGGCGGCGAGCGGCAGCGCATCGCCATCGCCCGCGCGCTCTATGCCGATCCGCAGTTCCTCTTCCTCGACGAGGCGAGCTCGGCGCTGGACGAGGCGACGGAGGCGGGAATCATGCAGCATATCCGCGGCCTTGCCGGCGACGTGACCATCCTTGCCGTCACCCACCGCAGAAGCGTGATCGCGCCTCAGGACCATGTCGTGCGGCTCGGCGCGGGCCGCATCGAAAGCGACGTGTAAAGGACGGCAAGGCTCGCAAAAGCTGCAACCGGTACTGGTTCGCGCGACGCACGCTCAAGGGGCCCTCCATGAAGATCGACGGCAGCATGCTTTCCGCCTACACCTACGGCAGGCCGCGCACGACGAGCGGGGAAAGCCTTAACGACGGCACGGGCGGCGGCACGGCAGGGCGCGACATCCCGACCGTCAGCCCCACGGCGCCGATCCCCTCCGGCCTTGCCAATGCGCTGTGGTTGACCCAGGCCAAGCTCGACAAGGCCGAGACGGAGAGCGCCAACCTGACGTCCGAATTCCTGGAGCTCTCCAGGATGACGCCGGCCGAGCGGCTGCGCAAGGAAATGCTGGAGGCCCTCGGCCTCACGGAGGAGAGCCTGGCGCAGCTTCCCGAGGAGGAACGCTCGGCGATCGAGGAAGACATCCGCCGCGCCATCAAGGAGCAGCTCGGCATCGACGACACCCGGCAGGCAGGCACGGCGGAAGGGCAATCCGCGGCCGGCACGGAGGAAGCGGGGGCCTGAGCGCCCCCGCTTTCATCCCGCTTTTTGCACACGCCGACGAAACCCGATTGACAAACGGCGCGATTTCGAGAATATCGCGCCCATGATCAAGAACATGCACATCGCCGCGACGTATTTTTGGCTGTTCCGATAAGGAGCGGCTGTTCGATCATGTCAACAAGCCGCCATCAGGCGGCTTTGTTGTTTCTGGCACCTGATGGCACAAAACCCCAGGAGCCCGAAATGCAGAATACCGTCATCAAACTCGACCCCGCCGCCCTCGATCGCCCGCCGATGCTGACCATCCGCGCCGCGCGCCCGGGCGACCTGCAGCAGATCCTCGACATGATCGCCCTGCATGCCGAATGCCACGGCGACACGGCGAAGGTCTCCGCCGCCGATCTCGACCGCGATCTCTTCGGCGCCCATCCCTGGATCACCGCGCTCGTCGCCGAAGCCGGCGGCCGGCTGATCGGCTACGCCCTTCTCGTGCCGATGTACCGCGCGCTGGAAGGCCTGCGCGGCATGGAGCTGCACCAGATCTTCGTGCGCAAGGACCATCGCGGCCACGGCATCGGCCGCCACCTCGTCTCCCGCGCCCGCGAGCACGCCCGCATCGCCGGCTGCGGCTACCTCTCGGTGAGCGCGGCGACCGGCAATTTCGGCGCCCACCGCTTCTACGAGCAGATGAACTTCCGGGCTGGCCCGGTCACCGGGATGCGCTATGTCCAGTCCCTGGGCTGACAATAGGTTGAGGAGGACATCGACATGGCGAAGCGACTGGCCATCGTGCTGACCGAGGGCTACGCCGACTGGGAATGCGGGCTGCTGATGGCGACGGCGCGGGGCGACTGCGGGGCCGAGACCGTGGTCCTGACACCCGGCGGCGCGGACGTGACCTCGCTTGGCGGCGTCTCCATAAGGCCCGCCGGCAGGGCGGAGGACGCCGCGCCCGCCGATTTCGACGTGCTGGTGCTGTGCGGCGGCACGATCTGGCAATCCGGCCAAGCGCCCGACCTTTCGGCTCCGGTCGCGCGCTTCGTTTCGGCGGGCAAGCCGGTCGCCGCCATCTGCGATGCGACGCTGGCGCTCGGCCGCCTCGGCCTGCTCGACGACCGGGCGCATACCGGCAACTATCGCGGACAGCTGGCTGAGGTCGTACCCGGCTACCGCGGCGCCGCGCTCTACCGCGACCAGCCGCAGGCCGTCAGCGACCGCGCCGTCATCACCGCCTCGGGCGCGGCCCCCGTCTCCTTCGCGCGGGAAATCCTCGACGCCATCGGCCTCGGCTCCGCCGACCTGTCCGGCTATCTCGCGATGTATGGCGACGAGCACCGCAAGGCGCCGGCGTGACGGCATGATCGCCCCTCCTCCGTCGTGCGCGGCACGTCTCCACTTCGGGCGCGGAGGCGTCACGGCCCCCTCTCCTCCGTCATGCTCGGCCTTGAGCCGAGCATCCACGCTCCGGGTGAGGCCTGGATCCTCGGGTCAAGCCCGAGGATGACGACAGTGGGTGGGGTAAGGTGGGCTGACGCTGCGAAACTGGGTATTGCCCCCGCACCCCGCCTCAATGCGCCGGGATCGCCTTCAGGTAGGCCGCGATCGCCTCGCGGTCCTCCTTGGGCAGCAGCGCCATGTTCTTCTGCACCGACACCATGGCGCCGCCGACGCTGTCGAATTCCGGCGTGAAGCCGGTTTCGAGATAGCTGGCGATGTCGCCCGCGCTCCAGCTGCCGAAGCCGCCCTCGGCCGGGGTGATGTTGGGCACGCGCCCCTCGCCTTCCGGGTTCGGCCCGCCGGCCAGCCAAAGATCCGTCTTGAGCCCGCCGAGGACGTCGCGCGGCGTGTGGCACTCGCCGCAATGGCCCGGCCCTTCCACGAGATACTGGCCGCGCCTGACGGTCTCGTCGGCGCTCGCGAGCGCCACCCGCGGCGCCTCGTCGAGATAGAGGAACTTCCAGCCGCCGAGCGCGAGACGCATGTTGAACGGGAACGGCAGGTCGTGGCCGGGCGCCACATTGCCGCTCTTCGGCAGGGTCTTCAGGTAGCCGTAGAGGTCGGCTATGTCCTTCACCGTCATGCGCGCATAGGAGGCATAGGGGAAGGACGGGTAGAGGTGCTCGCCGTCGCGGCCGGTGCCGCGCTTCATGGCATCGCCGAACTCCGCCAGCGTCCAGGCGCCGATGCCGGCCGTCTCGTCGGGCGAGATGTTCGGCGCGTGGAAGGTACCGAACGGGCTCTTCAGCGCAAGGCCGCCCGCCAGCACCAGCTTCTGGTCGTCCGCCGCGCCCGGCGCGGCATGACAGCTCGTACAGCCGCCGGCATGGAAGATGCGCTCGCCGTTCGCCAGGTCCGGCTCGCCCGCCGCGGCCCAAGTCTCGGCCGGCAGCCGCTCCGGCGCGGTGATGAAGAGGAAGGCGCCGGTGCCGATCGCGCCCAGCACGACGATCCCGCCGAGAAGTTTCTTGAGTGCCATGAGAATTGCCTCTCGCCAGCCGCGCGAGCCCCGCCACCGCGGCATCCGGACATGGATTGCCGCCCCGGCGATCGCCGGGGCGGTCTGCGTTCGTTTCGGGTGGGATGGCCTACCGCGGTCACTTCTTGACGCGGTAGACCTCATGACAGCCGCCGCAATTGGGGCCGATCGTGCCGAGCGCGGCGCCCACGGCCGCCTGGTCTGCCGGCAGGCTGGCGAGCACCGTGTCGGCATCCGTGCCGAGCTTGGCGGCCTTGGCCTTGAAGTCGTCCATCGCCTCCCAGATCTTCGGGCTGGCTTCGGTCTCGTTGCCCGTCTCGGAACCGGCCGGGAACTGGTCCGGGAAGGCCTTCCCCACCTCGCTCATGGTGGTCAGCGACGCCTTGACGACGTCCGCGTCATAGGGCTTTTCGCCCTTCGCGATGCCGGCAAGCGCGCCCATGGCCCCGCCGACCTTCTTCATCATCTCCTGGCGGACGACCTGCGGCTCGTCCGCCGCCACGACGGCCCCTGCGCCGATGACCGCAAGCGCGGCCGCGGCCGCCAAAGTCCTGAACTTCATCGGGTTCTCCCGGTTGCTGGCGGGCGGCTTGCGCCGCGCCGCCGGTTTACGATGCGCGGGCATCTTTGCATTTTGGGAAGTCGAGGAAAGTAAAATATTTTTGAGAACCAGAATGTTGCGCCGTTCACACGCTGCCCCAGCCGCGCCACACCGTAACCACCGCGATCGCCACGAGCAGCACGCCGGCGGCGCGGCCGATAAGGCGCGTGGCGGCGGGGCTGCCGGTCAGCGCATCGCGGCTGCGGGCGGCGGCGAGCGCGAGGCCGCCATAGACGGCAAGCTGCGTCGCCCAGATCATCGCCAGCATGACGAGCGTCTGGCGCCAGAGCGGGCCGAATTCCGGGCGCAGGAACTGCGGGAAGACGGCGAGCATGAAGAGATAGGCCTTCGGGTTCATCAGGCTCGTCAGCGCGCCCTGGCGAAAGCGCGTCGCAAGGCCGCGCCGGTCGAGGCTGCCGACGGCATCGACGACGATCGAGGAGCGGAAGAGCTGCCAGCCGATGAAGGCGACATAGGCGGCGCCGAGGAGCAGCAGGCCGTTGAACAGGCCCGGCGCGAAATGTAGGAGCATGCCGACGCCGAGCGCGGCATAGAGCGTGTGCACGAGGCCGCCCGCCATGATGCCGAAGGTCGCCGAAAGCCCCGCCCTGCGCCCGCCGGAGAGGGAACTCGCCAGCACGAAGACCATGTCCATGCCCGGCACGATGATGATGCCGGAGACGAGCAGGAAGAAGAGCCAGAGATTTTCGCTGTAGGTCATGTCAGTTGTCCATTGCCGATACGCGCCCGGAAGCCCGCTGCCTCCTTGTGTTTCAAGCGCTTGAAGCGTGCTATAGCGAGGACCAACTGACAGTGTTGTGTCAGTTGTGAGGGGAATGACCATGCGCAAGGCTTCGCGGCTGTTCGAGATCATCCAGATCCTGCGCCTCGCCCGCCACCCGATAACGGCGGCCGAGATCGCCGGGCGGCTGGAGGTGACGGTGCGCTCGATCTACCGCGACATTGCCGCCCTGCAGGCGATGCGCGTGCCGGTGGAGGGCGAGCGGGGCATCGGCTACATCCTGCGCCCCGGTTTCGACCTGCCGCCGCTGATGTTCTCCATCGAGGAGACCGAGGCCGTGGTGCTGGCGCTGGCGCTTCTGGAGCGCACCGGCGACGCGGAGCTGAAGGCCGCCGCCCGGCGGGTCGGCGACAAGATCGCCGGCGCCGTGCCGCCGCCGCTGCGCCAGACGCTCTCCGCGCGCGCCCTGCACGCCTGGGGCACGACGCCGCGCCAGCCCGAGGGCATCGACCTTGCCACCGTGCGCCGGGCGATCCGCGACGAGGAGACGCTGCTGATCGACTACCGCGACGAATATGGCCGCGCCAGCGAGCGCACCATCCGCCCCATCGCCCTCATCTACTATTCCGAGACCGCCAATATCGTCGCCTGGTGCGAGCTGCGCGCGGCCATCCGCAATTTCCGCGCCGACCGGGTCGAGGCCTGCGAAACGACGGGCCGGCATTTCCGCGGCGAGGGCGACAGGCTGCGGCAGCTCTGGATTTCCGGCTGGGCGGAGAACCGGCGGGATGCGGGGTAAGCGGAAGCCTATGCGACCGCGCGCAAATCGAAATCGGCGTGGATGACGTCGAAGGGCACTTCGACCTTCCCGTCCTCCGTGCGCTCGATGATGCCCCATTCGGCGAGTGCCGTCACATCCTCGTGCACCCGCTTCACATCGCGGCCGAGCGCGCGCGCCAGCGCCCGGATGCTGCTCGGGCCGATCTTCTGCAGATGCTCGATCAATGCCCAGCGCTTCGGACTGATCACCGAGAAAAGCTGCGCGGGCGAACTGAAGGTGAAGGTCGCGACCGGATCGGACGGCACCCCCGTCCGTGCCGCTTCGGCAGCCCGCGCGAGGTTTTCGGACAGGACAGCGTCGGTATCACTGCGGATCTGAATGCGGGCGCGCTTCATTCAAGGCCTCCGTTTTGCAATTTCCGCCCGAAAATCCTCGAGCAGCGCGGCAATGGTGGAGAAGGCATAGGGACGCTCCTCCCCGTCGAGATGGCAATGATCGCCCTTGCCGCGCTCATTGTCGAAGCCGACGACACGCCGGCCGTCCCGCCCATAGAACAGGCGGTATTTGTAAGGATGGCTGCTTCCCGCAACGGGTTCGGGAACCCGCCAGAGCACGATCTCGATAATCGCGCCATCCGGCAGAACCGTTTTCGACCGCTCGAGAAGCACGGCATCCATGTTGGCATTTATGCCATCATCATGTCTTTTTGTCGACGAAAGAAAAACCCCGGCCGTTTCCAGCCGGGGTTTCCTGAGCTCGGAAGCGAAAAACGCCTTACTTCGTGGCGGCTTCGTAGCGCTCCAGGACGTAGTCCCAGTTGATCAGGCTGTCGACGAAGGCCTCGAGGTATTTCGGGCGGGCGTTGCGGTAGTCGATGTAGTAGGAGTGCTCCCAGACGTCGACGCCGAGGATCGGGCTTGCGCCGTGCACCAGCGGGTTCTCGCCGTTCGGGGTCTTGGAGATGGCGAGCTTGCCGTCCTTGACGGACAGCCAGGCCCAGCCGGAGCCGAACTGCGTGGTGCCGGCGGCGACGAAATCGGCCTTGAACTTGTCATAGCCGCCGAGATCGCTGTCGATCGCCTTCTGCAGGGCGCCCGGCAGGCTCTTGCCGCCGCCACCCTTCTTCATCCACTTCCAGAAATGGATGTGGTTGTAGTGCTGACCGGCATTGTTGAAGAGGCCCTGGTTGGTGCCGTAGGACTTCTTGACGATCTCTTCCAACGAGAGGTCCTGAAGGCCCGCTTCCTCGGCCAGCTTGTTGCCGTTGTCGACATAGGCCTTGTGGTGCTTGTCATGGTGATATTCGAGCGTTTCGCGCGACATGAAGGGCGCGAGCGCGTCGTAATCGTAGGGAAGCGGCGGAAGTTCGAAAGCCATCGTGGTGTCTCCTCTTGGCGACGGAATTTTTTCAATGAAATCCGTGAGCGGAACATAGGAGCGGCAACCGGAAGAGGCAACCGCCCGGGTTCCAATTTTTCCTGACATGCGACAAAATCCTTCCCGTTTCCCGTGTCGGATCAATGACAAATGGAACCGGATTCGATCTGAAACATTTTATCCGACACCCCCGACACGGAGCCTGTCCATGCATCTTCGCCTGCTTTCCGCCCTTCCGCTCCTGCTTGCCGCCCCGCTCGCCCATGCCTCCTCGCCCGATGCATGGGAGGAATTCCGCGCCGATGTGGAGAAGAGCTGCCTGGCGAGCCTGCCGGAAGCGCTCGGCACGCCGAACGTCTTCGTCGAGCCGACGGGCACGCAGTCCTTCGGCCTTGCCGCGATCGAGGGGCTTTCACCGGAATCGAAGAGCCAGATCACCTATCTCTGCGTCTACGACAAGGAGAAGAAGACGGTGGAGGTCTCCCCGCCCATCGCCGCGGAGTTCCTGCATGTGGTGCGCGAAAGCGAGCGCGAGGCGGCGGCGGCGGAACGGGCCAAGACGGGCGACAACAAGACGGTGGACGAGGCCGGGCAGGAATAACCTGCCCCTCAGATATTCCCGGCGAGGAAATCGATGAAGGCCCGGATGCGGGCCGCCAGGTGCTCGTGGCCGGCAAAGACGGCATGCACGACCTCGACCTCGCCGGGATTGTAGTCCTCCAGCAGCGGCACCAGCGTTCCGGCCGCGATGTCCTCCTCGACATGGAAGCGGCCGATACGGCCGATGCCGAGACCGTCGAGGCAGAGTTGGCGCAGGATGGCACCGCTGGAGACCAGCATGTTGCCGGAGACCTCGCGCACCGCGACCGCCTTGCCGTCGCCGGACAGGAACGGCCAGCCCGCCATGCTGCGGCGGAAGTTGAAGCGCAGGCAATTGTGGGCGACAAGCTCGTCCGGGTGCCGCGGCGTGCCGGCGCGGTCGAGATAGGCGGGCGCTGCGATGACGACCTCGCGGCTTTCCAGCAGCTTGCGCGCCTTCAGCGACGAATCGCGCAAGGGGCCGGAGCGGATGGCGACGTCGGCGCGCTCGCCGATCACGTCGATCACGCCGTCGGTCAGCGTCAGGTCCAGCTCGATCTCCGGATAGAGCGACAGGAAGGCCGGCGCCAGCGGCAGGATGTAGCGCTCGCCGAAGCCCACGGAGGCATTGACCCTCAGCGGCCCGCGCGGCACGACGCGCGCGCCCGCCGCCACGATGCGCTCCGTCTCGGCGATCTCGGCCAGGATGCGACGCGCCCGGCCAAGATAGACCTCCCCTTCCGGCGTCAGCTCCAGCCGGCGCGTGGTGCGCACGAGAAGGCGCGCACCCAGCCGGTCCTCGATGCGGGTGACGAGCTTGCTGACCGCCGAGGGCGACAGGCCGAGCTTGCGGCCGGCGGCCGAAAAGCTCTTCAGCTCCGCCGCCAGCACGAAGACATCCATTTCGCCGGCCCGGTTGTCCATGCGCCACCTTTGAATTCAATTCACATATTCTTATCCACTTGACCGGATTAACACGCAAGTGGCCCGGCGCCATATTCCGCGGCGAACCAGAAACGCAACCCAGCCAAG
This sequence comes from Shinella sp. WSD5-1, assembly GCF_963942435.1. Lineage (GTDB taxonomy): Bacteria > Pseudomonadota > Alphaproteobacteria > Rhizobiales > Rhizobiaceae > Shinella > Shinella yambaruensis. The sequence continues at coordinate 1,949,126 of NZ_OZ012596.1, read as the reverse complement.
CCGTCCGCTTCAAGCCGGACGCGGGGATATGCCATGCCACTTGCCCTCTTCGCCCTGACGGTCGCCGCCTATGCGATCGGCACCACCGAATTCGTGATCGTCGGCCTGCTGCCGACCGTCGCGACAGACCTTGCCATCACCCTGCCGCTCGCCGGCCTCATCGTTTCCGTCTACGCGCTCGGCGTCACCTTCGGCGCGCCCGTGCTCACCGCCCTCACCGGCCGGCTCGGCCGCAAGCCGCTGCTGCTTTGCCTGATGGCGCTCTTCGTCGCCGGCAATGCGCTGGCGGCGCTCGCGCCGGGCTACGGCGTGCTTCTGGCCGGCCGCGTGCTCTCCGCCTTCGCACACGGCGTCTTCTTCTCCGTCGGCGCCACCATCGCGGCCGACCTCGTTTCGCCCGACCGGCGCGCCTCGGCCATCGCCATGATGTTCATGGGCCTCACCGTCGCCATCGTCACCGGCGTGCCGCTCGGCACCGTCATCGGCCAGACCTTCGGCTGGCGCGCCACCTTCTGGGCCGTCGCCGGGCTCGGCCTTGTCGCCTTCGCCGCCATCGCCCTCCTGCTGCCGTCGAACCTGCGCCGGGAAAAGCCGGCGGGCCTTGTGGAGCAGGTGCGCGTGCTCGGCTCCGGCCGCCTCATCATCGTCTTCGCCATGACGGCGCTCGGCTATGGCGGCACCTTCGTGACCTTCACCTTCCTCTCGCCGCTGCTGCAGGAGGTCACCGGCCTTTCGGCGGGCACGGTCAGCCTCGTGCTCGTGCTCTATGGCGCGGCCATCGCCCTCGGCAACATCGTCGGCGGCAAGGTGGCGGACCGCGATCCGGTGAAGGCGCTCGTCGTGCTCTTCGCGCTGCAGGCCGCCGTGCTCGTGCTCTTCACCTTCACGGCGCCCGCCCCGGCCCTCGCGCTCGTCACCCTCGCCGCGCTCGGCTTCCTGTCCTTCGCCAACGTGCCCGGCCTCCAGCTCTATGTCGTCGACATGGCGCGGCGCCATCGCCCGGCCGGCGTGGACGTCGCCTCGGCGCTCAACATCGCCGCCTTCAACCTCGGCATCGCGGCCGGCGCCTGGGTCGGCGGGCTGGTCGTCGCCTCGCCGCTCGGCCTTCGCGCAACGCCCGCAGTCGGCGCCGTCCTCGTGGCCGCCGCGCTCGGCCTGACGCTTCTCAGCGGCGCGCTCGACCGGCGCGAGCGCGCCCGGCCGGACGCCGCCTGCCAGCCGGCCTGAAACCCTTGCCCCCGCCGGGGCGTTACCGCCTCATTCCCGGCAGTTCCGAACGCAAAACCGCCACGCAGATTTGCTGGAATTGCCTGCGCTCCGGCGGGCCCCCAACCTGAAAGGAGAATGTCATGAAAACCGTCAACGCCAATGGCGCCCACATCCCTCAGCTCGGCTTCGGCACGTTCCGCATGCCGGAACCCGAAGTCCTCGCCATCCTGCCGAAGGCACTCGCCGAGGGCTTCACCCATATCGATACTGCCCAGGTCTACGACAACGAGGCCGCCGTCGGCGCGGCCATCGAGAAATCCGGCATCGCGCGCGGCAGCCTGTTCCTCACCACCAAGGTCTGGGTCGACAATTACGGCCGGGACAGGTTCGCCGCCTCGGTGGAGGAGAGCCTGAAGAAACTGAGGACCGACCATGTCGACCTCCTCCTCCTGCACTGGCCGAACGAGACGGTGCCGCTGGAGGCGCAGATCGGCGAGCTCAACGCCGTGCGCGAGCGCGGCCTTGCGAGGAATATCGGCGTCAGCAACTTCAACAGCGCCCTGATGGCCGAGGCCGTGCGCCTCAGCACCGCGCCGCTCGCCACCAACCAGGTCGAATACCATCCCTATCTCGACCAGATGAAGGTGCTGGAAGCGGCCGAGACCTATGGCATGGCGCTCACCGCCTATTACGCGATGGCCGACGGCAAGGTGCCGAACGATCCGGTGCTGAAGGAGATCGGCGCGGCGCATGGGAAATCGGCGGCGCAGGTCGTGCTGCGCTGGCTGATCCAGCAGCCCGACGTGGTGGCGCTCACCAAGACGGCGACCGAAAGCCGGATTGCCGAGAACCTCGCCGTCTTCGACTTCGTGCTGTCACCGGACGAGATGATGCGCATCCACCGGCTTGCCCGCCCGGACGGCCGCATCGTCAGCCCCGACGGCCTCGCCCCGGCCTGGGATCGCGCCGCCTGACAAGTCCTCGCCCCCTCCTGCGGCGCGGGCCGCGGGAGGGTTTCACACAAAAGCCTCCCTACGCTCCTGCCGTCATGCCAGACTTGGCCTTCGATTCCCCATCCGCCGGGAGGCCCTGTTGGACGACCTCGAGACATTGCTTGCCGCCGGCGGCTCCACGGCGCTGCTCGCCGTCCGGGGCCGCGAGGTGGTCTATGCGCGCGGCTTCCATGCCCACCGCTCCAGCGTCGCCTCGGTGCGCAAATCCCTGATCGGCATCCTCTACGGCATCGCCGTCACGGCCGGCGAAATCGACCTCGACGCCACGCTGGGCGATCTCGGCATCGACGATCTTACGCCGCTGACGCCGCAGGAGAAGCAGGCGACCGTCGCGGACCTGCTGAAATCCCGCTCCGGCATCTACCACCCCTGCGTCTACGGCATGGAGCCGGGACGGCCTGCGCGCGGCAGCCACGCGCCGGGGACGTTCTGGTACTACAACAACTGGGATTTCAACGCCCTCGGCACGATCTACCGACAGCAGACCGGCCGCACGCTTGCCGGGGCATTCCAGGAATATGTCGCCGGACCGCTTCAGATGCAGGATTTCGCGGTGGAGGACGTTTTCGATGTTCCCGGCCCGCAATCGCGCCATCCCGTCTACAAGATGCGCCTTTCCGGCCGGGACCTGGCGCGGGTCGGCGTGCTCTTCCTCGAAGGCGGCCGATGGGAGGGCCGGCAGGTCGTGCCGGAAACGTGGGTGGCGCAGAGCACGCGGCCGCTGACCGATCTCGGCGGCGGGCGCGGCTATGGCTATCTCTGGTGGACGGCGGAGGCGAATGCGCCGGGCGACGACCTTTCCACGGACTGGCCGGTCTTCTATGCCAGCGGCGCGGGCGGCCAGTACATCATCGTCATCGAGGCGCTCGGCCTCGTCGTGGTGCACCGGGCGGCGGATGTCGACAAGGGCATCGGCCATGCGCAGATGGGGAGGATCCTGCGCGCCCTGCTGCGCACCATCGCCTGACCCGCCCCTTCCCAAACGGGGTCCCGATCCGATATGGAGGGTGCGCGCACGCCGCGGCGCCGGGAGCCCTTCATGCAGTCCTCATCCTCAACCGTCTTCTCGCCGGACTGGCCGGCCATTGCCGCCGTCATTCTCGGCGTCACCGCCTTTTCCGTGGCGCAGGGGCTCACCTATCCGCTGATCTCGCTGACGCTGGAAGCGCGCGGCTTCTCCCCGGCGCTGATCGGCGTCAATGCGCTCGCCTTCGCCGCCGGCCTTGCCGCTTCGACGCTGCTGCTCGGCAGCCTGACGGCGCGCTGGCGGGCCGACCGGCTGATCATCGCCAGCCTCGTCGGCTGCTCGCTGTGCCTTGCCACCTTCGCGGCGTCGTCCTCCTTCACCGTCTGGTTCCTCGCCCGCTTCCTGCTCGGCTTCTTCGCCAGCCTCATCTTCATGCTCGGCGAGGCCTGGCTCAACGCCGCCTGCCCGGACCGGCTGCGCGGCCGGGTCTCCGGCATCTACGGTGCCGGCATGTGCGCCGGCTTTGCCGCCGGGCCGCTCGCCATTCCGCTCCTCGGCAGCGAGGGCGGGCTCGGTTTCGCGCTGACCGCCGTCTACCTCGCCATCGTCGCCTTTGCGACCGCCATGCTGATGTTCTCGACCAGGACGGTGCCGGAGCCCTCCTCGACGGGCGACGTCTTCCGCTTCTTCAAGGCCGCGCCGCTGCTCGTCGGCATGGTCTTCGCCTTCGGTTTCGCCGATATCGCGGCCATCTCGGCCATGCCGGTCTATTTCGTGAAGATGGGGCATACGGAGGCCTTCGCGGCGATCAGCGTGACCGTGCTCGCCCTGCCGACGGCGATCGCCCAGCCCTTCATCGGCCTCCTGCTCGACAAGCTGCCGCGCGAACGCGTCGCCCTTGCGGCCGTCGTCGTCGCGGCGGCGAGCTATCTCATCCTGCCGTCGATGCAGTCGGAAGTCGCCATCCTTTCGGTCTTCGCGCTGATGGGCACGGCCACCTTCTCGCTCTATACCTGCGCGCTGACCATGCTTGGCGAGCGCTACAGCAGCGCCATGCTGGTGGCCGGCGCCGCCGCCTTCGCGCTCGCCTATGCGGCAGGCAGCGGCGCGGGCTCGGCCCTGACGGGCGCGATCATGGAGGCCGGCGGGCCGAAGGCCGGCCCACTCTCCGTCGGCATCGGGCTGACGCTCTTCACCGCGGCGCTGATGATCGCGCGGCGGCGGTAGGGACGTTTCCTCTATCTGCCGGCAGAGGTGAGGTTGCCTATTGCGACACCCCCCTCTGGCCTGCCGGCCATCTCCCCCTCAAGGGGGGAGATCGGATGGAGCAACGCTTTGCCTCTCTTCAACGGTGCTGATCAAGCTAGGTTTGCACGTCTTGCCAATCTCCCCCCTTTTGAGGGGGAGATGGCCGGCAGGCCAGAGGGGGGTATCGCAATAGGTGACGCTCCTGCCCTACCCTTGTCGGGCCGGGCTTACAGTGGCCCGATCAGACGAACTGGCTGAGGCCCGGTACGGAGGCGACGACTTCGTCGACCACCTCGGCACCGGCATGCTCGCGGGCGACCGCCATGGTTTCCTTGGCAAGGCCGGTGATCTCGCCCATGCCGAGGCCCTGGCTCATCAGCTGCTGGCCGAGGCCCATGACGCCGCCGCCGCCGATCGCGCTCATCAGCCCGCCGAGCAGGCCTTCGCCCGCGCCCTCGCCATTGTACTTGGCGACCAGTTCGGACGCGCCCGGAATCGCCTCGATCATGCGGGCGACCGGGCCGTCGGCGGCCTCGCGCTGCAGGAAGCCGAGCATCATGCCGATGGCCTTTTCCGCCAGGGCGGCGTCGATGCCGACGGCATCGGCAACGCGGGTGACGAGTTCGTTCATGGAAAACCCTCCGAAAGGAATTGACGTTAACGTCAAGGTAAATGAATTGTCCGGCAAACTCAAGCCGGCTGCGCGGGCCTTCGACACGCGGGCAGGCACCCCTTCAAAGCGTGTTGTTCCCGTGCCGGACTATCCTTATAACCTGCCTGAGACGATTCAATGAAAACCTGCCCGGCGCGGCGATCTGCCCGCCGGCAGCGATCGGGTCAGAACGGCGCCAAGGAGTTTCAACGTGACGGAATCCATTCTTCAGGACGGAAAACTCTATATCGGCACCAGCCGCAAGCCGGACGATACCAACAACAAGCCGGAATATCTGGAATTGAAGTTCGGCAACCGCCACGGCCTCGTGACGGGGGCCACCGGCACCGGCAAGACGGTGACGCTGCAGATCCTCGCCGAGGGCTTTTCCAATGCGGGCGTGCCGGTCTTCTGCGCCGACGTGAAGGGCGACCTCTCGGGCATCGGCGCCATCGGCGAGGCCAAGGACTTCCTGCAGAAACGCGCCGACCAGATCGGCCTTGCGCCTTACGAATTCCAGCAGTTCCCGGTGATCTTCTGGGACCTTTACGGCGAGAAGGGCCACCGCGTCCGCACCACGATTTCCGAGATGGGCCCGCTCCTGCTCTCGCGCCTGATGAACGCGACGGACGCGCAGGAAGGCGTCATCAACATCGCCTTCAAGATCGCCGACCAGGGCGGCCTGCCGCTGCTCGACCTGAAGGATTTCCAGGCGCTGCTCAACTACATGGGCGAGAACGCCTCGGCGCTCTCCAGCCAGTTCGGCTTCATCTCCAAGGCCTCGGTCGGCTCGATCCAGCGCGAGCTGCTGATCCTCGAACAGCAGGGCGCCGAGCAGTTCTTCGGCGAGCCGGCGCTGAAGATCTCCGACATCATGCGCACGACCAATGACGGGCGCGGCGCGATCTCGGTGCTCGCCGCCGACAAATTGATGATGAACCCGCGCCTCTACGGCACGTTCCTGCTCTGGATGCTCTCGGAGCTGTTCGAGGTGCTGCCGGAAGTGGGCGATCCCGACAAGCCGAAGCTCGTCTTCTTCTTCGACGAGGCGCACCTTCTGTTCAACGACGCGCCGAAGGTGCTGGTCGAGCGGGTCGAGCAGGTCGTGCGCCTCATCCGCTCCAAAGGCGTCGGCGTCTATTTCGTCACGCAGAACCCGCTCGACGTGCCGGAAACCGTGCTCGCCCAGCTCGGCAACCGCGTGCAGCACGCGCTGCGCGCCTATACCCCGCGCGAGCAGAAGGCGGTGAAGACCGCCGCCGACACCTTCCGCCCCAACCCGGACTTCAATTGTGCCGAGGTCATCACCAATCTCGGCACGGGCGAGGCGCTCGTCTCGACGCTTGAGGGCAAGGGCGCGCCCTCGATGGTGGAGCGCACGCTGGTCCGCCCGCCGGCCTCGCGCCTCGGCCCCGTCACCGAGGCCGAGCGCAGGGAGATCATGAATGTCAGCCCCGTCGCCGGTCTCTATGACGAGGATTTCGACCGCGAATCCGCCTACGAGATCCTGACCGCCCGCGCCAAGAAGGCCGCCGAAGCCGCCGCCGCGCAGGAGCAGGCGGAAGAGCAGCAGGCCAGCACCCAGTCCTCCGGCGGCAGCCGCTGGACCCTGCCCGGCTTCGGCGACGACGAACCCGCCGCCCAGCCCGCCCCCAAGCAGCCGAAGGCGCGCTCCGGCTACCAGCGCGAGACCGTGGCGGAAGCGGCGATGAAGTCGGTCGCCCGCACCGTCGCCTCCTCGCTCGGCCGGGCGCTGGTGCGCGGCATCCTGGGGAGCTTGCGGCGGTAGGCGCTGCTCGGCCCTGCCGATGGGGTAGATACCCCTCTTCCCTGCCGGACATCTGCCCCGAGGGCAGGTCATCGCATATGGAATTCGACGGTGCCATTCTCCCCTTCTCCCCCGCGGGGAGAAGGTGGCCCGAAGGGTCGGATGAGGGGGCGGCTCGGACGTATCGTTTGCGCCTTCGCCATCCCCCTCATCCGCCTGCCGGCACCTTCTCCCCGCGGGGGAGAAGGGGATGGGGCCACGGTTTCCTTTTAGAGGCGTTAGCCCTGCCCTTGTGGAGGGAGATGCTCTGCGGGGCAGAGGGGTGCTTTCCCCTCTCCGCTTGCCAAACACCACACGCCAATGCTACCCCTTCCCCGTTCGCAACATGTAACAGAGGGCTGCGCGTGAAGACCGACTTCCTGCCGAACCGCACGCATGGTCCTGATCTTGCCCTGCAGATGCGTTTGCAGGGCTGATCGGAACGAACACACTCTTCTTCTGGTCTGCCTCCCGGCGGGTGCGGTTTCAGCCGCATCCATCTTTCCTGAGCCATTCCGCGTGATCGACGGCCAATGCCGCACCGCGGGGCTCCGAAGACCAGAGATCGTTCCATGTCGCTCATCACTATCCGCGCCCTCGGCGTCACCCTCTCCACCCCGCTTTTCGCCGATCTCAACCTTTCCGTCGCCGCCGGCGACCGGATCGGCCTCGTGGCGGCCAACGGGCGGGGGAAATCCACCCTGCTGAAATGCATCACCGGCGCCTTCGAGCCGACGACGGGCGAGATTTTTCGCGCCCGCGGCCTCACCATCGGGCATATGGAGCAGGACCTTCCCGCCGGCCTCGAGGCGCTCACCTTCCGCGAGGCCGTGCTCGGCGCGCTTTCCCCCGAACAGCAGGAGAGCGAAGGCTGGCGGGCCGATGTCACGCTGGAGGAGCTGGAGGTGCCCGAGGCGCTGCGCGAGCGGCCGCTTTCCCAGCTCAGCGGCGGCTGGCAGCGCATCGCGCTGATCGCCCGCGTGCGCGTCGGCGAGCCGGACGTGCTGCTGCTCGACGAGCCGACCAACCATCTCGACCTTTCGAAGATCGCCCGGCTGGAGGGGTGGCTCGCGGGCCTGCCGCGCGACATGCCGGTCGTCATCTCCAGCCACGACCGCGCCTTCCTCGACGCCGTGACCAACCGCACGCTGTTCCTGCGCCCCGAGCGCTCGCAGCTCTTCGCGCTGCCCTATTCGCGCGCCCGCGCGGCGCTCGACGCAGCGGACGCGGCCGAGGAGCGGCGCTTCGAGAAGGACATGAAGGCGGCCCAGCAACTGCGCCAGCAGGCGGCCAAGCTCAACAATATCGGCGTCAATTCCGGCAGCGACCTCCTGGTGGTCAAGACCAGGCAGCTCAAGGAACGGGCCGAGCGGATCGAGGACGCCGCGCGGCCCGCCCATCAGGAGCGCCCGGCCGGCGCCATCCGCCTCGCCAACCGCGGCACCCATGCCAGGGTGCTGGTGACGCTGGAGGATGCCGCCGTCGGGACGCCCGACGGCACCCTCCTCTTCCGCACCGGCCGGAAATTCCTCTGCCAGGGCGACCGCATCGTGCTGCTCGGCCGCAACGGAGCCGGCAAGACGCGGCTCGTCCGGCTGCTGCGCGCGGCGATCGCGGCAGCGGGCGCCAGCCATGAGGGCATCAAGGCGACGCCCTCGCTGGTGCTCGGCTATGGCGACCAGGCGCTGTCGGACCTTTCGGACGCCGAGACGCCGCACGGCACGATCATCCGCCGCTTCGACATCGGCGACCAGCGGGCGCGCAGCCTGCTCGCCGGCGCCGGGCTTTCCATCGAGATGCAGGGGCGGCCGGTGGGGCTGCTCTCCGGCGGGCAGAAGGCGCGGCTCGGCATGCTGGTGCTGCGGCTGACCAACCCGAACGTCTACCTGCTCGACGAGCCGACCAACCATCTCGACATCGAGGGCCAGGAGGCGCTGGAGCGGGAGCTGACGGCAAACGAGGCGAGCTGCCTCATCGTCTCGCACGACCGCGCCTTCGTGCGGGCGGTGGCCAACCGCTTCTGGGTGATCGAGAAGCGGCGGCTCATCGAGGTGGACGGGCCCGAGGCCTTCTTCGCCGAGGCGGCCTTGCGGGGGTGAGTCGTCCGCTGCCTGCCGGATTGCCCCCGCGAGGAACAGGACTATCGCCCATGGAAGGAAACCGTCGCCTCCTCCCCTTCTCCCCCGCGGGGAGAAGGTGGCCCGAAGGGTCGGATGAGGGGGTGGCTCGGACGGATCGTTTGCGCCTTCGCCATCCCCCTCATCCGCCTGCCGGCACCTTCTCCCCGCGGGGGAGAAGGGGATGTGTGGCACCGTCGAATTCCATATACAATGTCCCCTGCCCGGAAATGGCGGCCGTCAGCCGATGCGCGGGTCGCCGCGAAAATCCTCGCGGGAGAAGCCGATCCGGCGCGGCGGGTGATCGCACAGCGCCTGCACGCCGAGCGGCGAGAGCCGGATGCGCCAGGTCTGGCGCTCCACCGGCCTTGGCGCGGCAAAGGCGGAGGCGGTGAGAAGCGCCATGTTGGCGCCGCCGGCCGGATCGCGCACCGAGCGGTAGATTATGGCGGCAAGGCCGGCCGCCCGCGCGCCGTCGGTGAGCGCCTGGCAGGCGGCATAGTCGGTCGGGTGCGTCCAGAGGGCGGCGTCCCTGTCGAGCGGCGAGGCGGTGAGGTCGAGCGCCGCGCCGGTCTCGACGAGGGCGGAAAAGGCGGTGTAGTCGGCGGCATTGGCCGGGAGCGGCGTTGCCGGCGATTCGGCGAAGAACAGCAGCCGGTAGAAGGCCATTTCGGACAGCGCCGTCTCGACGGAAAGCCCGGCATAGTAGACGCCGAGCGTGCGCCCGGCGCGGCGGAAGCGCGAGCCGTGCGGATAGACCGCGCCGTAGCGGAAGGGGGTGGCGAGCAGATAGTCGAGGCCGGCGCATTCCGGCGGCAGCACCGGCTTGCTCTCCTCCAGAAGGTCCTCCAGCAGCGCCTGTTCGTCCAGCGTGTCGACGAGCTTCAGCGTCGAGACGCGGTGCTGCGCCTCGACGAAACGCCAGACGGGCCCCGAAAAGGACCGCGCCTCAGACGAGAGCGCGGCGGGCGTCCAGATAGGCAAGGACATCGACAAGGCCGGAAATGGAGACGATGCGATCGACGGGGCGCGCGCCGAGCACGCTGTTGTCCGCCGTCATCCAGGCGCGGGCGACACCCTCGTCGCCGCCGGTAATGGCATCGAGCGAGCGGAAGAGGCGTACGAGCAGCACCGCCAGCTCGAACGGCTTGGTGCCGCGCTCCAGGAGCACGTCCTGCCGCTTCAGCCGCGACACGGTCGCCTCCGAGACCCCGATGACCGCCGAAAGGATGCGCGCCGTCAGCCCCAGCCGCTCCGCCGCATTGACGGCCGCCTTGGTGAGCACGGCGCCTTCGGCATTGGCGTTGATGACGGGCTTGCGCTGCATGATACGATCTCCTTTCATGGGAAAGAATATAGCAACTCTTTTTCCCATGACAAGGGTTTCGCACCCTTTCCTAGGCATCCTTCATCTCGATGATCTGGATGAGGTTGCCGCAGGTATCGTCGAACACCGCCATGCGCACGGGCCCGGCATCCATCGGCGGCTGGGTGAAGGCGACGCCGAGCGACACGAGCCGCTGGTGCTCGGCATCGAGATCGTCGACCTGGAAGGAGGCGATCGGGATGCCGTCCTCGACGAGCGCCGCCTTGTAGGGTCCGACGGCCGGATGGCCGCTCGGCTCGAGCAGCAGTTCGGTGCCGTCGGGGTTTTCCGGCGAGACGACGGTCAGCCAGCGGTCTTCGCCGACGGGCACGTCATGCTTGACGCGAAAGCCCAGCACGCGCGTATAGAAATCCTCGGCCTTCGCCTGGTCGTCCACGGGAACGCTGGTGACATAGATCCGCATGGTTTTCCTCCTTCAGAGATGGGTTTGCAGCCACTGCCCGACGGCCGCGCGCAGCGGGCCGGCATCGAGCGTGTGCAGCTTCGTGCGCCCCGACCACTCGACGCGCACGAGGCCGGCCTTTTCCAGCATGTCGAGATGCTGGGTGATCGCCTGCCGCGACAGGGTGACCCCGTCCTGCGCAAAGGACAGGGCGCAGATCTCGAACAGGGACTGGCGCGGCCGCTCGCGCAGGCGATCGATGATCCTGCGGCGGGTCGGATCGCCCAGGGCCTTGAAGATGCGGTCGAGGGCATCGTCGTCCATGGCGAAGAATATGCAATAAAATCATTGCATGTCAAGGCGGCGCCACGCGCGCACGACAAAAGGCCCGGAGGCTGGGCTCCGGGCCTTTCGCTCAAAGGTCTGTGCCGGGGATGTCTACTTGCAGACCTTGATCTTCTTGATGACGACATTGCCGTAGTAGTCGTAGGCCTTGACCTTCTTGATGAAGCAGTGCGGCTTGTAGCCGTAGCTGTAGTAGCCGGCCTGCGAGGGGGCGGCGAAGGAGATGGCGGCAACGGCGGCGATGGCGGCGGAAACGATGATCTTGCGCATGGGGTCTCTCCTGATCTCTCTTTGGGGATGAGCCTCTCTCATCCGGTGATCAGAAGGTCTCACATCGCCCCGCCCCGCGCTGTTCCGCATGGAACACGAAAAGGCCGCCCGGAGGAATTTCCGGACGGCCTTCTTTCGATCTGCCGGCCTGGTCAGGCGACGGTGGTCTTGACGTCGAGATTGCCGCGGGTGGCGTGGCTGTAGGGGCACACGACATGCGCCTTCTTGACGAGGTCCTCGACCACGGCCTTGTCGACGCCGGGCACGGAGACTTCGAGCGAGGCCTCGAGGCCGAAGCCGCCGCCATCCTCGCGCGGGCCGATGCCGACGGTCGCCGTGACCTTGGCGTCATCGGGGATCTTCACCTTTTCCTTGCCGACGACGAACTTCAGCGCGCCGAGGAAGCAGGCCGAATAGCCGACGGCGAACAGCTTTTCCGGGTTGGCGCCGGCCGCGCCGTCGCCGCCGAGCTCCTTCGGCACGGTGAGCGTGACGTCGACGGTGCCGTCCTCGGTTGCGCCATGGCCGGCGCGGCCGCCGGTTGCGGATGCCTTGGTTCTGTAGAGAATGGGCATGGATGTCTCCTTCCTGGTTTCGTTGGCGATGGACTCTAGATAGCGCAAAATTAGATTGCGCGCAATATGATTTTGCAAATTGCAATTTCGGCCATTTGTGCGACAATGGCAGCATGACCGACAAACGTGACGAAGCTGAGACGGACGATATCCCGGCGGGCATGCTGGCGCTGGACCAGCAGCTCTGTTTCGCCGTCTATTCGGCCGCCCATGCGCTGAACCGCACCTACAAGCCCCTGCTCGATCCCTACGGCCTCACCTATCCGCAATATATCGTGCTGATGACGCTGTGGGAGGAGGACGGGCGCACGGTGAAGGCGCTGGGCATGACGCTGGGCCTCGATTCCGGCACGCTCTCCCCCCTCCTCAAGCGGCTGGAGGCGGCCGGCTACATCCACCGCGCCCGCGACAGGAGCGACGAGCGCCAGGTCCTCGTCACGCTCACCGGCAAGGGCCATGCGATGAAGCGCGAGGCCGTGGGTATCCGCCGGCAGATCGGCAAGGCGACCGGCTGCTCGCTGGAGGCCCTGCAGACCCTGACGGCCGACCTGCAGGCCCTGACCGGCCGGCTCGATGCCGGCGCCGCGCAGGACGACGCCGCCTGAAAAGCGGGATTTTACCGGGTCCTCCCCTTGCGGGACCTGTTCGCGATTCAACCTTCGCGCTAGAGTGCGCGCGGGCGAGCCGCGAAGGGGGCATTCTTGAATCCTGCATGGTCCTGGCTGAGGGCGAACGCCGCCGCAAGCCTCTGGTGCATGGCCGTCGGCCTTTCCATGATGGCGCTCTGGCTGGCCGAGCCGGCGGGCCTTGCCGAGCGCCATCCTTGGCTGTTCGGCATGAAGTTCAATGCCGCGCTCGCCTTCGTCGTCATCGGCACGGCGCTCGGCCTTGCCGCGCGTGGCCATGCGCGCCTGCCGGCGCTGATGATGGCGCCGGTCTTCCTCTACGGCGCGCTCGCGCTCTCCCAGCACCTTTTCGGCATCGATGCCGGCATCGACACGCTGCTCCACACGCCCTTCGTCGATATCGGCACCAGCCTGCCGGGGCGGATCGCCCCCAACACGGCGCTCTGCCTGATGCTGCTCAGCCTGGCGCTGGCGCTGCGCGCGCTCACCGGGAAGAACAGTGCGGTGCAGGTGGCGCTCGGCTTCGTCACCGTTATCATCGCGGCGGCCGCGCTGATCGGCTATGCGATCGCGCTGGATTTCGCCCATGACTGGATCCGCTTCACGCGCATGTCGTTCCAGAGCGCCAGCTGTTTCGTCGCCGTCGGCATCGCGCTCATCTTCACCGGCACGGAGGCGACCGGCTTCCACCGGGTGACGCTTGCCGGCGTGCTCGGCCTTGCCACCTATCTGCTGCTGCTCGCCATGAGCTACTACGAGCTGGCGCGCTACGAAGCCGCGTTCGGCATCACCTTCTCGAACAGCGATGCCAGCGCCCGCTCGACGCTCTCCTCGCTGGTGCTGATCTCGGGCGTCCTCTACGGCGCCCTCGTCGCCCATCTCTATGTCTCCTCCCGCCGCGCGCGCCGCATGGCGGCGGACCTTGCCGAAAGCCGCGCCCGCCTCACCGCCATCATCGACAATGCCGTGGACGGCATCGTCACCATCGACGACCGCGGCATCATCCTGTCGGCCAATCCCGCCTGCACGCGCATCTTCGGCTTCACGCCGGAGGAGATGGTGGGCCGCAACGTCAGGATCCTGATGCCGGAGCCCTATCACAGCGAGCACGACCGCTATATCGCCAACTACAAGCGCAGCGGCGAGGCGAAGGTCATCGGCATCGGCCGCGAGGTGGAGGGCCGGCGCAAGGACGGCTCCGTCTTCCCGCTCGACCTTGCCGTCGCCAAGCTGGAGCTCGACGGCACGGTCATCTACAGCGGCATCGTGCGCGACATTTCCGAGCGCAAGGCGAGCGAGCAGGCGCTGATCGACGCCAATGCCGAGCTGGAGGAATTCGCCTACCGCACCTCGCACGACCTGCGCTCGCCGATCGCCTCCTCGCTCGGCCTCCTCACCATCTCCAAGGACATGCTGGCGGAAGGCGAGCTCACCGCGCTCGGCCAGACGCTGCAGCGCATGGAGCAGAATTTCCGCCGGCTCGACCACCTGATCCAGAACATCATCACCATCACCCGCAACCGGCTGATGGAGGAGGAGGCACGGCCCATCGCGCTGCGGGCGCTGATTTCAGAGGCGATCGACGCGCTCTCGCATTTCGAGGATTCCAAGCGGATCCGCATCGAAAATCATGTGCCGGCGGAATTGACAATCGTCAGCAAGCCGTCGAAATTCCAGGTCATCGTCGGCAACATGCTCTCCAACGCGGTCAAATATCACGATCCGAAGGAGGCGGAGCCGGCGATCGACATCCGCGCCTTCCGCTATGCCGGCAAGCTGCGGCTGTCGGTGGAAGACAACGGCCTGGGCGTTCCGCCCGCAAGCCGCCATTTGTTGTTCAAGATGTTCAAACGGCTGCACCCGAACCGGTCCTTCGGCAGCGGGCTCGGCCTCTACATATTGAGAAAGAGCGCGGAAGCCCTCGGCGGCACGGCGCTCTATGAAGCTAGAGATAAGGGCAGCCGGTTCATCATGGAACTGCCCGACGGGGACTGACCATGACTATCCAATCGATCCTGGTCGTCGACGACGACGAGAACGACCAGTTCATCTGTGAATACACCATTCGCAAATACGATCCGTCGATCCGCATCATCAAGGCATTCGACGGCTCGGAAGCGCTCGACATCCTGCACCGCGAGACGCCCGACGCCATCATCCTCGACATCAACATGCCCGTCATGAACGGCTTCGAATTCCTCGACCGCTATGCCGAGGAATTCGAGGTGCACGCCCCCGTCGTCGCCATGCTGACCAGCTCCCATCTCGGCAAGGACCGCGAGCGGGCGATGCAGTACAGCTTCGTGAAGAGCTATTTCGAAAAGCCCCTGCAGTCCGACCACCTGCGCCTCATGACGGAATTGCTCGACGAATAGTCGCGGGATGGATTGACGCGTGTCCGGCGAAAATCCCCTCTGGAATCCCCTCTGGCCTACGGGCCTCTCCCCTTCAAGGGCAGATCGATCGCCCATGGCAGGAAACCGTTGCCCCATCCCCTTCTCCCCCGCGGGGAGAAGGTGCCGGCAGGCGGATGAGGGGGATGGCGAACGCGCAAAGGCTCGATCCGAGCCACCCCCTCATCCGACCCTTCGGGCCACCTTCTCCCCGCGGGGGAGAAGGGGATGTGCGGCACCGTCGAACTCCATATGCAATGGCCTTGCCCTCTGCGGGGAGAGCAACGGAGGAAGCCACCGCAACCACCACACTCCCCCACAATTTAGCCCCCGTCCCGCTTTCTCTCTCCCTTTCGGAAAATCCTTCGCCATAGTGGCCGCATGTCCACGATTCGCCCCCTGATTCCCCTTCTCGTCACCGCAGGCATCCTGATCGGCGGGAACGGGCTGCAGGGCACGTTCATCGCGCTGCGCGCCTCGCAGGAGGGGTTCTCCACCGCGGTGATCGGCATCGTCGGCGCGGGGTATTCCATCGGCTTTGCCATCGGCTGCATCTACGTGACGCGCTTCCTGCGCGCGATCGGCCATATCCGCACCTTCTCCGCCATGGCGGCGATCGCCTCGGCCTCCGCCATCGCCATGGTGCTGGTCATCGATCCCGTCTTCTGGTTCGCCATGCGGCTCGTCGCCGGCATCTGCTTCGCCAGCCTCTTCGCCACCGTCGAAAGCTGGCTGAACGCCGCCGTCACCAATGCCAACCGGGCGCGCACGCTCTCCGTCTACCGCGTCGTCGACCTCGGCTCGGTCACCGCGGCGCAATATCTCATTCCCGGCATCGGCATCGGCGGCTTCGAGCTGTTCGCCATCGTCGCCATGGCGCTGTCGCTGTCGCTGGTGCCGATCTCGCTGGCCGACCGCTCCAGCCCGACGGTGCCGGAAGCGATCCGCTTCGATATCCCGAAGCTCTGGAACATCTCGCCGCTGGCAACCGTCGGCTGCATCGTCGTCGGCCTCACCAATGCCGCCTTCCGCAATCTCGGGCCGATCTACGCCCACGACATTGGCCTTTCGGTGACGGCGATCGCCAGCTTCATGAGCGCCGGCATCGTCGGCGGCGTGGTGCTGCAATATCCGCTCGGCCTTTATTCCGACCGGCTCGACCGGCGGCTGATCATCCTCGTCGCCACGCTCGGCTCGGCGCTTGCCGCGCTCTACCTCGCCTTTTTCGCCGGCGGCAACGAGGTGAGGAACCTCGTCGGCATCTTCATCTTCGGCGCCTTCGCCATGCCGCTCTATTCGCTCTGCTCGGCCCATGCCAATGACCATGCCGGCGAAGGCGAGCATGCGCTGGTCTCCGCCGGCATGCTGTTCTTCTGGTCCTGCGGGGCGATCATCGGCCCGCTCTTCGCCTCGGTGCTGCTGCAGTTCTTCGGCCCGCAGGCGCTGTTCCTCTACACCGCCGTCATCCTCGTGTCCTTCATGGCCTATACGGCGCTGCGCATGAGCGCCCGCGCCGCCGTGCCCGCCGGGAAACGGCGCAGCCGCTTCCGCAACCTCCTGCGCACCTCCTTCTTCTTCAACAAGCTCGCCGACAAGGACCGCAACGGCGATCCCTGAGCCTGCGGCAATCTGGTCGGGCGCCGCTTATTGCTGAGGCTCTCTCTCAGGTTTAGAAGCGGATGGACGCACCGGAGGGACCGCCATGCTGACACGCCGCACGCTGATGAAGGGCGCACTCGTCGCCGGGGCCTACGCCGGCGGCGTCGGCCTTGCAGGCCGCTTCGGCGGGCTGGCGAAGGCCGAGGCACCGGTAACGCTCGTTGCCCGCCCCGGCGAGGCGATGATCACCGACAAGGGCCCGACGAAAGGCGTCATGACCTATGGCGACGCCGAGATCCCGCCCGTGCTGCGCATGCGGCGGGGCGAGGCCTTTGCGCTGCGCCTCGACAACAGGCTCGACGAGCCGACGACGATCCACTGGCACGGGCTTCGCATCGACAACAGGATGGACGGCGTGCCCTTCCTGACGCAGCCCTATGTCTATGGCGGCGACGGGTTCGACTATGCCTTCACCCCGCCCGATGCCGGCACCTTCTGGTATCACCCCCATTGCAACACGCTCACCCAGATCGGCCGCGGCCTTGCCGGCCTCGTCGTCGTGGAGGACCCGGCGGATCCCGTCTTCGACGCCGAGATCGTGCTCAACCTGCGCGACTGGCGGCTTGGCGGCGACGGCCAGTTCATCGCCCAGTTCAAGCCGCGCGACGCCGCCCGCGCCGGCACCTTCGGCACAGTGCGCACCGCCAACTGGCGGCAATCGCCGCAATATGACGCGCCGGCCGGCGGCCTCGTGCGCCTGCGCCTTGCCGCGACCGACGTCACCCGCATCCTCGCGCTCCAGATGGAGGGCGCCGAAGCCACGGTCATCGCCCTCGACGGCAATCCGGCGGCGGAACGCTTTGCGCTCGACCACCTGATGATCGGCCCCGGCCAGCGGCTCGACCTCGTGCTGCGCATGCCCGACACGGAGGGCGCCGTCGCGGCGCTGAAGGACCTGCGCGGCACCAAGCCGGCGACGCTCGCCACCTTCCGCGCCACCGGCGCCTCGCTGAAGCGCGATGCGCGCGACCTGCCGCCGCTCACGCAAAACCCGCTGCCCGAGCCGGACCTGTCCGCCGCCACCGAAATCCCCTTCGTCCTCAGCGCCTCGGCGGAGGAGCGGCCGAAGGACGGCATCTGCGGCTCGCTCGGCTACAATTTCTGGGCCATCAACAAGGTGCCGTGGGCAGACGACACGGGCGACCCGACCGCCCCGCTCGCCGAGATGAAGGCGGGCAAAACCTATATCTTCAACGTCGAGAACCCGACGCCGCAGGTCCACCCCCTCCACCTGCACGGCCTCGTCTTCCGGCCGATGAACTCCAACAAGCAGGCGATCCGCCCGCATTTTTCCGACACCTACCTCATCCTGCCGGACGAGAAGGTGCAGCTCGCCCTCGTCGCCGACAATCCGGGCGACTGGGTGTTCCATTGCCACATCATCGAGCACCAGAAGACCGGCATGACGAGCTACGTGCGGGTCGTCTAGGGGCGATCGCGAAGTCGTGCCGTGCGGCTCGTGGATCCTCGGGTCGAGCCCGAGGATGACGCAAGAAGAGACACAGGACGAACATAAGGAACGGTGCAGCATGCCGTGCCGTTTGACGGGTGAGAAACTTTGCCTTCCCCGTCATGCTCGGGCTTGACCCGAGGATCCAAGCCGCGGGTGAGGCGTGGATGCTCGGGTCAAGCCCGAGCATGACGGAGGAGAGTGCGTGCCCTGCCTTTGCCATATCCCTCCCGCTCAAGTTTTCGATTGTGGCAAAACCGTGGACCGTCTAAAGCTGCCCGATCAAAAAACCAGAAAGTCCGCCCGAGCCATCATGCAGATCATCGAGACCACCGCAGCCCTTGCCGAAGCCTGTGAGACACTCGCCCGTTCCGAGTATCTGACCATCGACACGGAGTTCCTGCGGGAAACCACCTTCTGGCCGGAACTCTGCCTGATCCAGCTCGCAGGCCCCGAGACCGAGGTGATCGTCGATCCGCTCGCCAAGGGCCTCGACCTTGCCCCCTTCTACGCCCTGATGGCGAACCCGGCGGTGCTGAAGGTGTTCCATGCCGCCCGGCAGGACATCGAGATCATCGTCAACCGCGGCGACCTCATCCCGCATCCGATCTTCGACACCCAGGTCGCCGCCATGGTCTGCGGCTTCGGCGACAGCGTCTCCTACGACCAGCTCGTGCAGAAGATCAAGGGCGTGCACATCGACAAGTCCTCGCGCTTCACCGACTGGAGCCGCCGGCCGCTCACCGAAAAGCAGCTCGAATATGCGCTGGCCGACGTGACGCACCTGCGCGACGTCTATCTCGCGCTCAAGGAGAAGCTGGAGGCCGCCGGCCGCTCGCTGTGGCTGACCGAGGAAATGGCGGTGCTGGAAGCGCGCGAGACCTACGACCTCCATCCGGACGACGCCTGGCGGCGGCTGAAGATGCGCGTCAAGAAGCCGATCGAGCTGGCCGTGCTGCAGAAGGTCGCGGCCTGGCGAGAGCGGGAGGCGCGCGGCCGCAACGTGCCGCGCTCGCGCATCCTCAAGGACGACACGATCTACGAGATCGCCCAGCAGCAGCCGGCCGATGCCGAGGCGCTGGCGCGCCTGCGCACCATTCCCAAGGGCTGGGAGCGCTCGCAATCCGGCGCGGCCCTGCTGGAGGCGATCAACGAGGCGCTCGCCATTCCGAAGACCGACCTGCCGCGCCTGCCCCGCCAGGCCCATGTGCCGGAAGGCGCCGCGGCCGCCAGCGAGATGCTGAAGGTGCTCCTGAAGATCGTCTCGGAGAAGGAAGGCGTCGCCGCCAAGATCATCGCCAACAGCGACGATCTGGAAAAGATCGCCATCGACGGCGAAGCGGCCGATGTCGCCGCGCTCTCCGGCTGGCGCCGCGAGCTCTTCGGCGAAACGGCCCTCAACCTCATCAGCGGCAAGGTGGCGCTGCGCTTCGTCGACAGGAAGATCGAGGCGGTCGCGCTCTGATCAGGCGTGCAGCTTCGCCCCCTTGGTGATGCGGTCGACGGTCTTCCTGTCGGCATGCAGCGCGATGCCGACGACCTTGGCGTCATCGGGCCCGAATTCGGCGAAGACGGCGCGGTTGGCCGCGTCATGGCCGGTCGCAAACATCTCCTCGATATAGACGGAGGCCGGGACGTCGCGCTCGAGGGCGCGGGCATGGATCTTCGACAACGTTCCACCGTCCGTCGAAAGCACGATGACCGGCTGGACGCTGAGCGCATTGTAGACATTGCCGGCCGCATCGCGATAAGCTTCGCCGATCAGCTCCGGTTTCCGGCCGATGATGCCGCCGGACAGGAAGGCGGTCACGTTCAGCTTCTGCCAGACCTCCAGGTCCTCGCGCAGGACGATGGCGAACTTGGTATCGAACATGCAGGTATACTCCCGAAAAAAGGCTGCGGACGATTCCGCGGCCAATGCGATAGCAGGCGCGGTCGAGGGCCCGCTTGAACGTTCGTGCACGGAAAGGGACCGCATCGTCGTGGCGCCGGAGCTCGCCGGCATCGAGCGCATCGAGGCGCGCTTCCACGGCAAGGGCTTCGAGCCGCACCGGCACGATACCTACGCGCTCGGCGTCACCATGGCCGGCATCCAGACCTTCTCCTATCGCGGCGAGACCCGCTTCAGCCCGCCCGGCAACGTGATCGTGCTGCATCCCGACGAGATGCACGACGGGGGCGCAGCCACCGAGGACGGCCTCACCTACCGCATGATCTACATCCCGCCGGAACGTTTCCTGCCGGCGACCGCCGCGCGCGGGCGCACGCTGCCCTTCGTCGCCGCGCCGGTCGTCGACGATCCCAGGCTGGCAGGCCTGCTGCTGGACGCCATCGGCAGCATGGATGCGGCGATCGAGCCGCTGAAGCTCGACGAGCTGCTGGGGGAGATCGCCGCCGCCCTGCTCGACCATGCCGGCGCGCCGCCGGCGGGCACGGGCCGGCTCGCCCATGCCGAGGTGCGCCGGGCCTGCGATTTCCTCAGGGAAAACCTCTCCCGTCAGGTCAGCTCGGCCGACCTCGAAGAGGTGACGGGGCTCGACCGCTTCACGCTTGCCCGGCAGTTCCGCCAGCTTCTCGGCACCAGCCCGCACCGCTACCTCGTCATGCGCCGGCTGGAGCGGGCGAAGGTCCTGATTACGGCGAGGGAGAGCATCGCGGAAGCCGCCTTTGCCAGCGGCTTTGCCGACCAGGCGCATCTCAACCGCCATTTCAAGAAGGCGCTCGGCATGACGCCCGGGCGCTTCGCGGCGCTCGCCGTCTAGTCCCAAATCCCCCCGTCATGAAAGCGACAAGCAACTGTCAAGCGGCGGTCATGTGCGCCGCCTATCAACGGCCTCGCTTTGCCAACCCGATGGGGACATTCATGACCAAACACCTTTTCACCACCACCGCCCTCGCGCTTCTGCTGGCGACCGCCGCGCAGGCCGACGACAAGGAATTTCCCGCCACGCTGAAGGCCCATGCGATCCTGCCGGCGAACACGATCATCGCCGCCCCGGCCGACGCCGCCGCCTACCTGAAGACATCCGGCAAGTTCACCACCGCCGACCGCAAGCGCACCGAGGCGCTCGGCACCGTCATGGGCAAGGACGGCGTGCGCGAGACCGGCCTGGCGCTGCCCTTCGACGGCCAGCCGATGCAGGGTTTCTCCGGCATCAAGACCATGGAGGACGGCTCGTTCTGGACGCTTTCCGACAACGGCTTCGGCAACAAGCTGAACTCCACCGACGCCATGCTGATGATCCACAATGTGCGCTTCGACTGGGACAAGGGCACGATGGAGCCGGTCAGGACCGTCTTCCTCTCCGACCCGGACCGGAAGGCGCCCTTCCCGATCGTCATGGAAGGCGCGGAGACGCGCTACCTGACCGGCGGCGACTTCGACGTCGAATCCATCCAGCCGGTCGCGGACGGCTTCTGGATCGGCGAGGAGTTCGGCCCCTACATCCTGAAATTCGACCGCGACGGCAGGCTCACCGACGTCATCGCCACCGAGGTGGACGGCAAGCCGGTCACCTCGCCGGACAACCCGACGCTCGCCGTGCAGGCCGATCCCTCCAAGAAGATGCCGGCCTTCAACCTGAAGCGCTCCGGCGGCTATGAGGGCCTGGCGCTCTCGAAGGACGGCACGAAGCTCTACGGCCTCCTGGAAGGCCCGCTCTGGGTCGACAGCGAGAGCGTCGAGCAGGCGGACGGCCGCCCGGCGCTGCGCATCGTCGAGCTCGACACCGCCTCCAAGGCCTGGACGGGCCGCAGCTGGCTCTACCCGCTCGCCGAGGGCGGCGAGGCGATCGGCGACTTCAACATGCTGGACGGGACGACCGCGCTGGTGATCGAGCGCGACAACGGCGCCGGCACCGCCGACAAGGCCTGCGCCGATGCGAGCGACCCGAAGCCGGACTGCTTCGCCACCGCCTCGAAGGTCAAGCGCATCTACAAGATCGCCATGACCGACGAGAATGCCGGCAAGGCCGTGCGCAAGATCGGCTATATCGATCTCCTGAAGATCGCCGACCCCGACAACAGGAAGCGCCAGGGCGGCGGCGGCGGCTTCTACGACATGCCGTTCGTGACGATCGAGAACGTCGACCGCGTCGACGAGACCCACATCATCGTCGGCAACGACAACAACCTGCCCTTCTCCGCCGGCCGCGCGCTGGACAAGGCCGACGACAACGAGTTCGTGCTCCTTGAGGTCGGCGAGTTGCTGAAGGCCGAGTGATCGGTGACGGTTGGGCGTGAGAGACGGCAGCGGCTGCGGGCGCTGCCGTTTTGGTTTTGGCGGCATTGCTCTTTGGGTGTCTGCCTTCCCCGTCGTCATCCTCGGGCTTGACCCGAGGATGACGGAGGAGAAGTGAACGGATTTGATAGCGGCTTATGGTGGCGGGTCGTCAATACGGCTTGCACGGATATGAGGCCGGCGCCGTCTCCACCCTAACTTGGATCGACCAGCTGCAGGATGAGCTGGTGCACATTGCCGCCGTCGTTCAGCTCGACCTGGTCGAACGCGCGGCTGCGGGCGCGCTGGGCCTGGGAGAGCTCGCCGAGCTTGGTCTGGAGCTGCGGGCGGATCTTCTGGCAGTTCGGGTCGTTCTCGACCGTCATGCCGACGCTTGCCGCCTCGATCTCCTTCACCATGTCCTTGATGAAGTCGCCGTGCACCTTCTCATGCGCGGTCACGCCGGCGAGGAAGGTGTCCCAGCGGCTTTTCAGCGGCTCGGAGAGCTTCACCTTCAGCTTCGGCAGCGTGTAGGTGATGATCAGCTTCGGCTTGTTGACCGTGATGGTGCAGGCATTGCCCTGGCGCTCGTACTTGCGCGTCCAGGTGAGCTTGAAGCCGGTATGGGCGATGACGCGGGCGACGCCGAGCTTCGGGCCGCGCGCGCCGATCGACTGGTAGATCTCGAGGCCCGTCGCGCCCGTCACGCCGTAGGGCTCGACGCGCTCGACGGCCTGCCAGTCCTGCGCTGCCGCACTTCCGGCAAAGAGCAGGGCGGCGAGAAGAAGGGCGCCTCTCATCCCTCGCCTCACAGGAACCGGAAGGCGAGCTTCTTGCCGGTGAGCTTGGCAAGCTGCTGGAGGCGGCCGTCGAGCCGCTCGCCGGCCAGTTCGGAATAGTCGGCGGGCACGACGAATTCGAGATCGACCCCGGAGGCGGTGGCCTTGCGGAAGGCAAGGTGCGGCACGACGCCGGGCATGGAGGCGGAGAAGAGGTAGACGACGCGGAGCAGGCCGCCGACGAGCTTGGCCAGCTCGCGCAGGCGCGGCGTCGCGATCGCGGCCAGCGAGCTGCTGACGGCGTCGTCGCCAAGGCCCTCGAAGCGGTAGTAGTTGGTGAGCGCGATGAAGGCGCGGCCGGGATGGGTGATGCCGATGAAGGTGCCGTGGGCAATGAGGTTCAACGCCTGCAGGCCGCGATAATCGGGATGGGCGCGCCAGCTGATATCGGCGAGCAGGCATGCGGCCTCGCGGTAGCGGCGCTCCTCCTCGGTCTCGGTGATGCCGAAGAGCGGCATCATGCGGCCGGTCCATTCGGCAAGCTCGCGCGCATGCTCGGGCGAGCGGGCGCGCAGGATGGCAAGTTCGCCGGCGGCGGCGATGAGCGGGTCGCGCGCCTTTTCCCGGTCGGGCAGGAGCGAATAGAGAAACCCTTCGCGCACGCCCTGGGCGGAGAAGAACACCCGCGACGGCTTCATGATCGCGATCGTCTCCTGCAGGGCGACGGCGCCGAACGGCAGGAGGTTGCGGCGGCCCTTGGAGATCGCCGCATAGGCGGGGTCCTTCTGGTCCTTGGCCGTCACGATGTCCGCCAGGAAATCCATGGCGTCGGAAAAGCCGAGCTCGTAGCCCTGGATCATGTGCAGCGGGTAGTTCTGCACCTCCATGTGGAGCGCCCCGATGGCGCGCCAGGTGCCGCCGACGGCGTAGAAGGCGCGGCCGGCGCCGTTCTTCAGGAGATTGGCGGTGCGCAGGTATTTTCGCGCGACGATGCGGGCCTGGGCGGGCGAGCCGCCGGAGGCTTCCGAAAGCCGGATGCCGCCGAGCGGCAGCGTGATGCCACGGCCGATCATGGCGCCCGCCACGTCGATCAGCTCCAGCGAGCCGCCGCCGAGGTCGCCGACGATGCCGTCCGGATCATGAAAGCCGCTGACGATGCCGAGCGCGGAGAAATAGGCCTCCTCCTCGCCGGTCAGGACGCGGACCTTCTGGCCGAGGATGAGCTCTGCCTGGTGGATGAAATCGGGCCCGTTCTCCGCCTCGCGCGCGGCGGCGGTCGCCAGCGCGAACATGGTGGAGGCGCGCGCCTGCCAGGACAGGGCCTTGAAACGATGCAGCGCCGCCAGCGCCCGCTCCACGCTGGCCGGATCCATGCGGCCGGTCTTGGCAATACCCTTGCCGAGGCCGCACATGACCTTCTCGTTGAACAGGATGGCCGGCGACCGACTCATGCCCTCGTAGATCACGAGGCGAATCGAGTTGGAACCGATATCCACGACTGACACCGGGGCAATTCCAGGCAAACGCCCCTGGGCTTCAGACTCAACCATGCATATCCAGTTTACTTCTTCCGGCGGCCTTGCCAGCCCGCGATCGCCTTCGGTGCGCTGGACTTCAGGGCCTCACCCCGGCCGGACAGGCTGGGATTGGTCATGAAGTAGTGCTGAGCGTTGAACGGCTCGGCACCGGGCTGCACTTCCATGCGCCGGGACGTTCCGTCCGCAAGAATCTCGTAGCTCTGCTGGTTATCGATGAGATTGCCCAGCATGATCTGCGAGAGAACCTGCTCATGCACCGTCCGGTTGATCAAGGGCACGAGTGTCTCGACTCGCCGGTCCAGGTTGCGCGGCATCATGTCCGCGGAACTTATATAGACCAGCGCCTTGTCCGAGGGAAGCCCGTGGCCGTTGCCGAAGCAGAAGATACGGGAATGTTCGAGGAAGCGGCCGACGATGGACTTGACGCGGATATTGTCGGAAAGGCCGGGAACCCGCGGACGCAGGCAGCAGATGCCGCGCACGACGAGGTCGATCTCCACGCCCGCCTGGCTCGCGCGGTAGAGCGCGTCGATGATGTCGGGATCGACCAGCGAGTTCATCTTCATCCAGATCGCCGCCGGCGCGCCGTTCTTCGCATGGGCGATCTCCTCCTCGATGTGGCGGAGAATGCGCGGGCGCAGCGTATAGGGCGAGAAGGCGAGCTTCATGCCGGCCTCCGGTTCGCCGTAGCCGGTGATGAAGTTGAAGATGTTCGCCATGTCGCTGGCGATGGTCGGGTTGCAGGTGAAGAAGGAAAGGTCGGTGTAGATCTTCGCCGTGATCGGGTGGTAGTTGCCCGTGCCGAGGTGGCAGTAGGTGCGCAGCTTGCCCTCCTCGCGGCGCACGACCATCGACATCTTGGCATGGGTCTTCAGTTCGATGAAGCCGAAGACGACCTGCACGCCGGCGCGCTCCAGGTCGCGCGCCCAGCGGATGTTGGCCTCCTCGTCGAAGCGGGCCTTCAATTCCACCAGCGCCGTCACCGACTTGCCGGCCTCGGCCGCGTCGATCAGCGCGCGCACGATCGGACTGTCGTTGGAGGTGCGGTAGAGCGTCTGCTTTATCGCCAGAACGTCAGGATCGCGCGCAGCCTGGAGAAGGAACTGGACCACCACGTCGAAGCTTTCGTAGGGGTGGTGGACGACCATGTCCTTTTCGCGGATGGCGGCGAAGCAGTCTCCGGCATGCTCGCGGACGCGCTCGGGAAATCGGGCATTGTAGGGCTCGAACCGGAGGTCGTCGCGCGGCGCCTTGGCGATTTCCGACAGCGTGTTGAGGGCGAGAAGGCCGGGCAGGACGGCCACGCGGTTGTCCGGCACGTTCAGTTCGCCGACGACGAAGCGGCGCAGCGATTCGGGCATTTCCGAATCGGTCTCGATGCGGATCACCGAACCGCGGCGGCGGCGCTTCAGCGCCGTCTCGAAGAAGCGCACGAGGTCTTCGGCCTCTTCCTCCACCTCGATATCGCTGTCGCGGATGATGCGGAAGGTGCCCGAGCCGCGCACGATATAGCCGGGGAAGAGCTTGCCGATGAAGAGGCCGACGACGTCCTCCAGCGTGATATAGCGGATTGCGCCCTTGGCGTCGGGCAGGCGGATGAAGCGGTCGAGCGCCACCGGCAGGCGCAGCAGCGCCGTCATCGGCTCCTTGCCCGTCGTGCTTTCCAGCTGCAGGCCGATCGAGAAGCCGAGATTGGGGATGAACGGGAACGGGTGCGCCGGGTCGATGGAGAGCGGCGTCAGAACGGGGAAGATCGACTGGGTGAATTCCTGCTGCAGCCAGACCTTGTCGTCGCTGGTGAGCGCGGTCGGGCGGACGATCAGGATATCCTCCTTGGCGAGGTACTGCTGGAGCACGGCAAGCGAGGCCTGCTGCTCCATCTGCAGATTGTCGATCTCCTTGAGGATATCGTCGAGCTGCTCGGCCGAGGTCTTGCCGTCGGGGCTGCGGATGCCGACGCCCTGGCGCACCTGGCCCTCGAGGCCGGCGACGCGCACCATGAAGAACTCGTCGAGGTTGCCGGCCGAGATCGACAGGAAGCGCACGCGCTCCAGGAGCGGATGGGCGGTGTTCAGCGTTTCCTCGAGCACGCGGCGATTGAACTGCAGCCAGGAGAATTCGCGGTTGATGAAGCGTTCGGGGCTTGCCATCAGGGCCGCGACATCGGCGCTCGCCCCTTCCGGCGGCGGCACCTGCTCGACAGGCTTTTCCTGCGCATGTTCCGAAGTCGCTGTATCCATTGGAGAGTCCGCCCCACTTTGCCGCCAGATCGGCCGCATGCTTTCCACGCGGGTTCGGACGGAAACCGATTTCCACTTTTCCCCGAACCGCTTAGCGCAGTTTGACGACGGAACTGTGACAGTCAATCCGGGGTCGGTGGAATTCGCCGAGCAATCGCCGGATGTTCCTCCTGGCAGGCAGGCCATCCCGCCCCCGCCCTGAGGACAAGGCGATCACCTGTCGTGGAATGCGGCATCGCCGCTCTCCCCTTCTCCCCCGCGGGGAGAAGGTGGCCCGAAGGGTCGGATGAGGGGGTGGCTCGGATCGAGCCTTTGCGGCTTTACCATCCCCCTCATCCGCCTGCCGGCACCTTCTCCCCGCGGGGGAGAAGGGGATGGGGCGACGGTTTCCTTCCATAGGCGATAGCCCTGCCCCTTGAGGGGGAGATGATCGGCAGGCCAGGGGGGATCACCGGATGCCGGCTTGAACTCTCCGGCTCACTCCTCGCCGCCGACCATTTCGCCGAGCACTTCCTGCGCCAGCGTGCGGGTGATCCGGCTGCCGCGGGCGAGCGCCAGCCGGTCGAGGCGTTCGACGAGCGTCTGGGCGGCCTCCAGCGAGCGCTCCATGCGCGCGACGATATAGGCGACGAGCCTCTCATCGACGAAGAGCTGGCGGTCGGCGAAGAGCTTTATGATGACCTGCGAGAGCAGTTCGTCGTCCGGCTCGCCGATCTCCACCACCGTTGCGGCCTTCAGGCGCGAGCGCAGGTCCGCCAGCTCGACTGGCCAGGACATCGGCCACAGCCGGCTGGTGATCAGCAGCGTATGGCCGTGCTGGCGCACATTGTTGATGATGTGGAAGAGCGCGCGGTCGTCGAAACCGGCGCGGTCGGCGTCCTCGATGAGCACGGGGCCGCGCTCGGCGGCCGCCTCGGCGCCCCTGCCCGCCTTCGCCTCGATGATCTCGGCACCCGCCTTCTCGCGCCAGATGGCGGCAAGGTGCGACTTTCCCGAGCCGACGGGGCCTGCGATGACGACGACGGGCGAAGGCCAGTGCGGCCAGGCGTCGATCATCGCCACGGCGGCATCGACCGGCTCGGCGACCAGAAGGTCGTCACGCCCCGTCGCGGGGTCGTGCCCGAAGGCCAGCGGCAACTGTTCGGCTGTCTTGCGCGATGTCATGGTGCTACTCGGATACCAACTCTTCGTTCTGGCGCAAGTCCGGGCGAACGCCGCTCCGCCTGGCGCGGCCTTGCCGCCGGTCATTCCTCCGGCGTGCTCTCTTCGAGCAGGACGGGCTTGCTCGCCCCATAATAAAGGTCGCTGTCAAGGTAACGCTGCAGGCCGAAGCGGACAAGCACGCCGACGGCGGCGGCCGCCGGCACGGCGATCATCAGGCCGACGAAGCCGAAGAGCGCGCCGAAGGCGACCAGCGCGAACATCAGCCAGACCGGATGCAGGCCGACGCGCGAGCCGACGAGCTTGGGCTGCAGGATGTTGCCCTCGACGAACTGGCCGGCGAAGAAGATGACGGCGACAAGCACGACCATCCAGTAGTCCGGCCAGAACTGCACGACGGCGACGCCCACCGCCAGCACCAGGCCGACCAGCGAGCCGACATAGGGGATGAAGCTGATGAGACCGGCGAAGAGGCCGATCAGCAGGCCGAAATTGAGACCGGCGAAGGAGAGCCCGACGCCGTAGAACAGGCCGAGGATGATGCAGATGGAGCCCTGCCCGCGCACGAAGCCGGCAATCGCCGCGTCCATCTCGGTCGCGATCTGGCGCACGTTGGCGACATGGTCGCGCGGCACCCAGCTGTCCACCTTGGCGATCATGCGGTCCCAGTCGAGCAGGAGATAGAAGGCGACGACCGGCGTGATGACGAGCAGCGAGACGATGTTGACCAGCGCCATGCCGGAGTTCCAGAGCTGCTTGAACACCGTGCCGAGGAAGCCCGCGCCTTCGGCGAGGATGGAGGAAAAGCTCTGCTTGATCGTGCCCATCTGGCTGCTGACCCAGGTGGGCAGCAGGTCGGGGTTGAAGCTCGCCACCAGCTCCTGCAGCTGGGTGACGTAGCCCGGCAGCTTCTCCAGGAAATCCGCCGCCTGCGTGGCCAGCAGCGGGATGACGATCATCAGGGACAGCGCGAAGAGGATGATGAAGGCGATGAGGATGACCACCGTCGCCATCAGCCGGCTGAGGCCCCAGCGCTCCAGCCGGTCTGCGACCGGATCGAGGAAATAGGCGAGCGCCATGCCGGCGATGAAGGGCAGCAGGATATCGCTGAACACAAGGAGGAAGATGAGGAGGAAGCCGAGCGCGATGAGCCAGAAGACCACCTGCCGCTTCAGTCCCGCGCCGCTGATATGGGCTGCCATCGCGCTCTTTCCTTGTGTCACCGTGTTGCTTGAGGAGATAGGATGCGGGGACGAGGAAGGTCAAGGCTCGGCGGGGTGGTGGGGAAGCGTCGTTCTTCCTCAAATTGCCCCTCATCCGGCCTGCCGGCCACCTTCTCCCCGCAAGCGGGGCGAAGGGATGTGCCGCGCCGTTTTCCCCTATTTCCACATCATGCTCGGGGCAGGTCCCCTCTCCCCGCCTGCGGGGAGAGGGCTAGGGTGAGGGGCAAGCAGCACCGCCATCCCCGCAAACCGGTGAAAAAATCCCCGCATTCCCGGCATTCCGCTTGCACTTCATCCCCCGCCATGCCAATCGGGCGCGACAAGCGCCAAGCAGGCCGCAAGCGGGCCTCAAGCCGGAGACGTGAGCATGAGCCAGTCAGGAAAGAACGGTCTGACCTATAGCGATGCGGGCGTCGACATCGACGCGGGCAACCTGATGGTGGAGAAGATCAAGCCGGCCGTGCGCTCGACGCGCCGCCCGGGCGCCGATGGCGAGATCGGCGGCTTCGGCGGCCTGTTCGACCTCAAGGCGGCGGGCTTCACCGATCCGGTGCTCGTTGCCGCCAATGACGGCGTCGGCACCAAGCTGAAGATCGCCATCGACGCGAACCGCCACGACACGGTCGGCATCGACCTCGTCGCCATGTGCGTCAACGACCTCGTGGTGCAGGGCGCCGAACCGCTCTTCTTCCTCGACTATTTCGCCACCGGCAAGCTCGATCCCGACCAGGGCGCGGCGATCGTCGAAGGCATCGCCGAAGGCTGCCGCCAGGCCGGCTGCGCGCTCATCGGCGGCGAGACGGCGGAAATGCCGGGCATGTATTCGCACGGCGACTACGACCTTGCCGGCTTTGCCGTCGGCGCGGCCGAGCGCGGCCGGCTCCTGCCCTCGGGCGATATCGCCGAGGGCGACGTCATCCTCGGCCTTTCCTCCTCGGGCGTGCATTCCAACGGCTATTCGCTGGTGCGCAAGATCGTGACGCTCTCGGGTCTCGCCTGGGACGCGCCCGCCCCGTTCGACGCTGAAAAGAGCCTCGGCGAGGCGCTGCTGACGCCGACGAAGATCTATGTGAAGCCGCTCCTGAAAGCGATCCGCGAGACTGGTTCCATCAAGGCGCTGGCGCATATCACCGGCGGCGGCTTCCCGGAAAACATTCCGCGCGTGCTGCCGAAGCATCTCGCCGCCGAGATCGACCTTGCCGCCGTCAAGGCGCCGGCCGTGTTCTCCTGGCTTGCAAAGACGGGCGGCGTGGCGGCGACGGAAATGCTGCGCACCTTCAACTGCGGCGTCGGCATGATCGCCGTCGTTCCCGCCGACAAGGCCGACGAGGTCGCCGCTGTCCTCATCCGCGAGGGCGAAACCGTCTTCCGCCTCGGCCGCATGGTCACGCGCGAAGAGGGCGCCGCCGGCACGATCTACAAGGGCACGCTCGCCCTATGAGCGGATCGCGCAAGCGCGTCGTCGCCTTCATCTCCGGCGGCGGCTCCAACATGCTGGCCCTGGCGAAGGCCGCAGAGGACCCGGATTTCCCGGCCGAGATCGTCGCCGTCTTCTCCGACAAGGCGGAGGCCGGCGGGCTGGCCAGGGCGGAAGCGCTCGGCATTCCGGCCCGCGCCTTCCTGCGCAAGGATTTCGCCAGCAAGGAGGCCCACGAGGCGGCCATCATCGAGGCGCTCGACGCGCTCTCGCCCGACCTCATCTGCCTTGCCGGCTACATGCGCCTGATCTCCGGCGCCTTCGTCAGCCGCTATGAGGGCCGCATCCTCAACATCCACCCATCCCTCCTGCCGCTCTTCCCCGGCCTCAACACGCACCAGCGCGCCCTCGACGCGGGCATGCGCATCGCCGGCTGCACGGTGCATTTCGTGACCGAGGGCATGGACGAAGGCCCGGCCATCGTGCAGGCCGCGGTTCCCGTCCTGCCGGACGACACGGCCGGGACGCTCGCCGCGCGCGTCCTGACGGTCGAGCATCTGAGCTATCCGCTGGCGCTGCGGCTCGTCGCGGAGGGCAAGGTGCGCATGCAGGGCGGCAAGGCCGTCGCCACCGGCGACCTGCCGCGGCTCGACGGCGCGCTGCTGATCTCGCCGGCGGCGGGCTAGGGCGCATACCCCACAAGGGGGCTACTCA
The DNA here is from genome assembly GCF_963942435.1 of Shinella sp. WSD5-1. GTDB lineage: Bacteria > Pseudomonadota > Alphaproteobacteria > Rhizobiales > Rhizobiaceae > Shinella > Shinella yambaruensis. The sequence goes on along the minus strand of NZ_OZ012596.1, from coordinate 1,917,735 downwards.
TATGAAGTTCGACGATGCCGCACATCACCTTCTCCCCCGCGGGGAGAAGGTGGCCCGAAGGGTCGGATGAGGGGGTGGCTCGGATCGAGCCTTTGCGCCTTCGCCATCCCCCTCATCCGCCTGCCGGCACCTTCTCCCCGCGGGGGAGAAGGAAAAGGAGGCAACGGGTTTCCTTCCATATGCGACAGTCCTGCCCTTGTGGGGAGATGCCCGGCAGGGCAGAGGGGGGTGTCCCGCCTCAGATCACCAAGATCGGCGCCTTGCCCTTCACGCGATCGTAGAGATCGATGACATCCTGGTTCAGCATGCGCACGCAGCCGGAGGAGACGGCCTTGCCGATGGACTTCCATTCCGGCGAGCCGTGCAGGCGGTAGAGCGTGTCCTCGCCGTTCTGGAAGATGTAGAGGGCGCGCGCGCCGAGCGGGTTGTTGAGGCCGCCGGGCATGCCGCCGTTGGCGGCGGAGTATTTGACGAGTTCGGGCTGGCGCGCGACCATCTCGTCCGGCGGCGTCCATTTCGGCCAGGCCTGCTTCCACTGGATGACGCCGCGGCCCGACCAGGAAAAACCCTGCCGGCCGATGCCGACGCCATAGCGCATGGCGCGGCCGTTCGGCAGGATGAGGTAGAGGAAGCGGTTGCCTGTGTCGACGATGATCGTGCCGGGTCGCTCGCCGAACGGGCTTTCGACCTCCTGGCGATAGTAGCGCGCGTCGATCTGCTGGTAGGGCACCGCCGGCACCTGATAGCCGCCGTCGAAGACCGGACCGTAGATCGAGGCGTAATAGGACGATTCCGGCAGGAGCCCGCTCGGCGGCCGGGCGCCGTCGATATATTCCGGCCGGCCCTCCAGCGCGGGATTGCGGAAATAGGGCCGGGTCTCGTAGCGGAACCGGTCCGTGTTCATCGAGGAGGTGCAGCCGGCCAGGCCGCTTGCCATGGCAAGCCCGGTAAACTGCAGGAAGCGGCGGCGGGAGAGCGCGGTGTCGGTCATGGAGATCGTCAAAATCCGTTGTGCGGAAACGTAGAATGGGGCGAGAGGCTGAATCACTAACTAACGAGCGGCAAATTAGGTCCATAACCCTGCCACAATTGTGGCAATTGCGGCTGGCCTCAGGCTTGCGCGCCCGCTTTTCGCCGCCCTGTCGCCGCCCGGCCACGGCGAGGGCCGCTTTGTGAACGCTGTGTCAATCGCCGGGAGAATTGCCGTTTTCGCGCGCGCGGATTATCCCGGACGGCAACTTCAACCGAAACGAGGGGAACGCGATGCTCGTCAACGGCAAATGGACGGAAGACTGGCAGCCCGTCCAGGCGAAGGATGCCAAGGGCGGCTTCGTGCGGCAGGTTTCGAGCTTCCGCAACTGGGTGACGCCCGACGGCAGCGCCGGCCCGACGGGCGACGGCGGCTTTGCGGCCGAGACCGGGCGCTACCAGCTCTATGTCGCGCTGATCTGCCCCTGGGCCTCGCGCACGCTGATCGCCCGCAAGCTGAAGAAGCTCGACGGCGTGATCTCCGTCTCTGTCGTCGAGCCGGCGCTGACCGACCAGGGCTGGCGCTTTGGCGACTATCCGGGCGCAAACCGCGACGCGCTCAACGGCGCAACCTACATGCACGAACTCTACACCCGCGCCGACCCCACCTTCACCGGCCGGGCCACCGTGCCGGTGCTCTGGGACAAGGCTTCGAAAACGATCGTCAACAACGAATCCGCCGACATCATACGCATGCTGAACAGCGGCTTCGGCGCGCTGGCGGACGCGAGCGTCGACCTCTACCCGCAGACCCTGCGCGGCGAGATCGACGCGCTCAACGAACGCATCTATCCCGCGCTCAACAACGGCGTCTACCGCGCCGGCTTCGCCACCACGCAGGTCGCCTACGAGGAAGCCTTCCACGGCGTCTTTGCGATGCTGGACGAACTGGAGGCGCGCCTTGCCGCCGGCGGGCCGTTCCTCACCGGCAAGGCCTTCACGGAGGCCGACATCCGCCTCTTCGTCACCCTCGTCCGCTTCGATGCCGCCTATCACGGCCTCTTCAAGTGCAACCGCCGGCAGCTTGCCGACTATGCGGCGCTCTCGGCCTATGCGAAGCGCGTGCTAGACCTGCCGGGCGTGCGCGAGACGGTCAGCATCGACCATATCAAGCACGGCTACCATTCGATCAAGTCGCTGAACCCGAACGGCATCGTGCCGCTCGGACCGGATCTTTCGGCGCTGGGACTTTGAGCGCCTATGCCGCATCCTGCTGTTTGATCGTCAGCGTGTATCCCATGGCGGAAAGAACCTTGAAAACGGTGGCGAATTCGGGATTTCCACTGTTGCCGAGCGCACGATAGATGCTCTTCGGATTGAGGTTCGCAGCCGCGGCGATTTCCGCCATGCCGCGTGCGCGCGCGACTGTTCCGATCGCATGGCGGATTTCCGCCATATCGCCCTCTTCGAGAACCGCCGCGATATAGGCCGCCTGGCGCTCCGGCGTATCCAGATGCGCCGCCGCGTCGAAGGTGGGCAGGTCAGCGATCTTCTTCTTGGCCATCTCATTCACTCCATTGCGCGGCGATCTCGATCGCCCGCTTGATATCGCGGCGTTGCGTCGATTTATCGCCGCCGCAAAGCAACAGGATCAGGACCGGACCGCGTTGAGCGAAATAGACGCGATAGCCCGGCCCATAATCGATCTTCAGTTCCGACACGCCCCGCCCGACATCCTTCACCTGGCCGGGATTGCCTTGCTGCAGGCGCTCCACCCGGCGGACAATCCGGGCATGGGCGTTTGCGTCTCGCAGAGCGCCAAGCCACTTCGTAAATGCAGGCGCTTCCTTGATGATCATGGGCAGCAAAGTAGCCTATAGGCGACCAGAAGGCAATCGAGCTTCCAGCCTCCCTTCCGGATACGGCTTCAAGCTTCCCGCGCCTCCACCATCGCCATCAGCGTCTCCAGCCGGTCGGCGTCGGCGGGCAGCTTGTCCTGGCGCAGGCGGGCGATGCGGGGGAAGCGCATGGCGACGCCGGATTTGTGGCGGGTGGAGCGGTTGATGCCCTCGAAGGCGACCTCCAGCACGAAGCCGTAGCCGGGCTCGGCCCTGACGGCGCGCACGGGGCCGAAACGGTCGGTCGTGTTGTTGCGCACGTAGCGGTCCAGCACTTCGAGCTCGGCATCGGTGAAGCCGAAATAGGCCTTTCCGACGGGCACCAGCAGGGGGCCGTCCGGGCCATCGGTCCACACGCCGAAGGTGAAGTCGGAATAGTAGCTCGAGCGTTTGCCGTGGCCGCGCTGGGCATACATCATGACGGCGTCGATGTTGAAGGGATCGCGCTTCCACTTGAACCACGGGCCCTTCATGCGGCCGGCCTGGTAGGGGCTGTCGAGCCGCTTGAGCATCACCCCCTCGATGACCGGATCGGGCGGATCGCGGCGGATCGTCTCCAGCTCGGCCCATGAGCCGAAGGGCACCAGCGGCGACAGGTCGAAACGGTCGTGCGGCGCCTTCTCGATCATTTCGCCGAGGCGGGCGCGGCGGTCGGAAAAGCTTTCGGGGCGCACATCCGCCTCGCCCTCGAAGAGCACGTCATAGGCGCGCACGAAGGCGGGATAGTCCTCCAGCATGCGCGCGGTGACGGTCTTGCGGTTGAGGCGCTGCTGGAGATCGGAGAAGGTGCGCGTCGGGCTGTTCATGCGCGCCGTGCCGCCGACGAGCAGCTCGCCGTCCACCACGCCCTCGAAATTGATCGCCTCCAGCACATCCGGGAAGGCGGCGGAGATGTCGTCGCCGGAGCGGGAATAGAGGCGGCGTGTGCTGCCCGCCGCGGAGAGTTGCACGCGAATGCCGTCCCATTTCCATTCGGCGGCGAAATCGGCCGGGTCGAGCGCGTCGAGATCCCCCTCGCCCACCGGATTGGCGAGCATGACGGAATGGAAGATGGCGGGGGTGGCGAGCACCGGGCGGTCCGCCCGGCCCTCCAGCCAGGCGAAGAGCGGCTCGTAGGGCGGCGACAGCCCGTGCCACAGCGTCTCGATCTCCACGACATCCCTGCCGGAGAAATCGGCGAGCGCCTGCTTGGCGAGGCGGGCGGAGACGCCGATGCGCAGGCCGCCGGTCGCAAGCTTGAGGAAGGCGAAGCGGGCGGAGGGATCGAGCCGGTCGAGCAGATCGCGCACCGCGCCGCGCACCTCCGTGCGGCCGAGCGCGTTCATGCGGGAAACGACGGCGCCGAGCCGGGGCTGCGCTTCATCCGGCACGCGCTCCTTGCGCTCCTCGTCCCAGACGAGCGCGATGGTTTCCGCAAGGTCGCCGACATAATCGTAGGAATAGCGGAACAGCACCTCGTCCATGCGCTCCAGCACGAGTTCGCGCAAGAGCGCCGGCTTGACGCTCTTCAAGTCCAGCGTGCCGGCAATGGCGGCAAGGCCGTAGCCGCGGTCGGGATCGGGCGTGTCGCGGAAATAATCGGCCAGCAGCGTCAGCTTGCCGTTGCGCGAAGGGGTGAGGACGAGGCGGTCGAGGAGCGTGGCGAAGGCTCTCATGGGGAGTGCCTTCCGGCTGCGTGCGATGGGTTTGTGGTCGGGGCGTGCATTGTGGCACCCCCCTCTGCCCTGCCGGGCATCTCCCCCTCAAGGGGGGAGATTGGATGGAGCAACGTTTCGCCCATCGCCGGCGCTGCTGATCGAGCAAGGCTCCTGCTTCTTGCCGATCTCCCCCCCTGTGGGGGAGATGCCCGGCAGGGCAGAGGGGGGTGTTGCGGCCCCGAAGACGGAACCGGCGAAGGACAAGCGGGCTGCATCCTCAATCCCCCTCATCCTCATAGCCGACGAGATGCAGCGGCCTGGCCGGGATGCCGGCGAGTTCGCACCAGCGCACCAGCGCCTCCTCGCGGCCATGCGTCACCCAGACCTCGCGCGGCGCGAGTTCGCGGATCGTCCCGGTCAGTTCCGGCCAGTCGCAATGGTCGGAGATGACGAGCGGCAGCTCGACGCCGCCCTGCTTGGCACGCTGGCGCACCATCATCCAGCCGGAGGCGAATGCGACGAGCGGCTCGTTGAAGCGGCGCGCCCAGCGGTCGGCGAAGGCCGAGGGCGGGCCGACGACGACGGCACCGCGGAAATCGGCGGGGCTGCTTCTCTCCGTCGTGGCGGGGCGCAGGTCGCCGAGCGCAATGCCGCGGCTGACATAGTAGTCGCAGAGACGGGCGAGCGAACCGTGGATGTAGATCGGCGCGTCATAGCCGCAATCGCGCAGGAGGCGGATGACGCGCTGCGCCTTGCCGAGCGAATAGGCGCCGAGAAGATGGCTGCGCTCGGGGAACTGGCGGAGCGAGGTCAGCAGCTTGCCCATCTCGCCCTTCGGCTCGGGATGATGGAAGACCGGCAGGCCGAAGGTCGCCTCGGTGATGAAGACGTCGCAGGGCACCGGCTCGTAGGGCGTTGCGGTCGGGTCCGCGCTGCGCTTGTAATCGCCGGAGGCGACGATGGTGAGGCCCGCGCGCTCCACCGCGATCTGCGCCGAACCGAGCACATGGCCGGCAGGATGGAAGGAGACGGTGACGCCGGAAAGATCGATGCGCTCGCCGAAGGCGGCCGCCTGCATGGCGCCGCAGAAATCCGCGCCGTAGCGGATACCCATGATGTCGAGCGTCTCGCGCGTCGCCAGCACCGCGCCGTGCCCGGCCCTGGCATGGTCGGAATGGCCGTGGGTGATCAGCGCCCTTGCCACGGGGCGGACGGGATCGATGTAGAAATCGCCGGCAGGGCAATAAAGGCCGGCGGGCGCCGGATGGAGGAGCTGGTCTGGCTTCATGCGGGGGAAGATAGAGGGTTTTGTGCGCGGTGCCAGTGGCAGCCGTCGGCGGCGTGCCGTGCGGGTGGATCCTCGGGTCGAGCCCGAGGATGACGCAAGAAGGGGAGTGAAGGCGAACCGACGCGACGACTCCCCTGCCGCACCGGTCAATGCGCTTGGAAGCCCCTCCTCCCCACCGTCATCCTCGGGCTCGACCCGAGGATCCACCCGCACGGCACGCTTCAAACGGGGGCTGCCGCGCCGGGCGTCCGCTCAGGCGATCGCCAGCATTCCGGCGCGCAGCGCGGCCATGTCGACGGCGGCAAGCTGGCGGTCGATCTTCTCGTGCGTCTCCTTCCAGACCGGGAAGGCCTGCGTCAGCAGGCGGCGCCCCTCGCCCGTCAGGCGCAGGAGCCGGCCGCGCCGGTCGCGCGGGTCGGCCTCGACGGCGACGAGGCCGCGGCGCTCCAGCGGCTTCAGCGCGGCCGTCAGCGTCGTGCGGTCCATGGCGAGCACGGCGGCGACCGGGCCCATCGGCGGCGGCTCCGGGCGGTTCAGCGCCATCAGCAGCGAGAACTGGCCGTTGGTGAGCCCGCAGGGGCGCAGGGCATCGTCGAAACGCCGGGCCAGCGCCCGCGCCGCGCGCTGCGCATGCAGGCACAGGCAGGTATCGCGCACGAAGAGGGTCGTCTCGTAGGAAATCAAGGGTTCGTCGATCATGCCCTTACTGTTGATATCAACATAGCGTTGTCAAGAGCGGAGGGACCCGAACCACAGGGATTGTTAGAGATTGGGAATGCAGAGGATCGCCTGGAGGGCGCGGGCGTCGATGGGGCGGGAGAGGTAGTAGCCCTGGATCTCGTCGCAGCCGGCCTCGCGCAGGAAGTCGACCTGCTCGCGCGTCTCCACGCCCTCGGCGATCACCCGCAACTGCAGCGTATGGGCCAGCGAGATGACGGCGCGGGCGATGGCCGCGTCGTCGCCGTCGTCCGGCAGGTCCTGCACGAAGGACCGGTCGATCTTGAGGCGGCCGACGGGGAAACGCTTCAGCGAGGCAAGGCTGGAATAGCCGGTGCCGAAATCGTCGATGGCAAGGTGCACGCCGAGCTTTTCCAGCCGGTGCATGGTCTCCACCGCCTGCTGCACGTCCTGCATGATCAGGCTTTCGGTCAATTCCAGTTCCAGATAGCGCGCCTCCAGCCCGCTTTCGGCAAGGGCGGCGGCGACGCGCTCGACCCAGTCCTTCTCCTGAAACTGGCGGGCCGAGACATTGACGCTGACGACGATGGGCGGCAGGCCGCTCTCCTGCCAGGCCTTGTTCTGCCGGCAGGCGGCGCGCAGCGTCCAGTCGCCGATCGGGCCGATCAGGCCGGTCTCCTCGGCAAGCGGGATGAAATCGCCCGGGCCGATCAGCCCGCGCCCGGGATGGCGCCAGCGGATCAGCGCCTCGACAGCGAAGATGCGCCCGGTCGCAAGGTCCATCTGCGGCTGGTACTGCAGGAAAAGCTCGCCGTGGGCGAGCGCGCGGCGCAGCTCCTCCTGGCGCTCCAGCTTCTCATGTGCGCGGTTGGCCAGCTCGGCGGTGAAGACCTGCATGGCATCGCGGCCGATCTCCTTGGCCCGGTACATGGCGGCGTCCGCACGGGCCAGCAGCTCGGTCGCGTTGCGGCCGTGCTCGGGATAGGCGGCGACGCCCATGCTGCAGGTGACCTGGAAGGAGCGGCCCTCGATGAGCACCGGCTCGGCGATCGCCTCGCGCACCGCGCGCAGCCGGTCCTCCACGCTCTCGCCCTTGCGCATCGCGCCGTTGATGAGCACGACGAACTCGTCGCCGCCGAGGCGCACGATGCTGTCGCTCGCCCGCACGCAGCGCAGCATCCGCGCCGCGACGATCTTCAGCAGCTCGTCGCCGGCATGGTGGCCGAGGCTGTCGTTGACCAGCTTGAAATGATCGAGATCGAGGAAGGCGAGCGTCATGCCGCCGCCGCACTCGTCGGCCGCCTCGATGGCGGAGGCCACGCGCTCGTCGAGCATGCTGCGGTTCGGCAGGCCCGTCAGCGTGTCGTGATGGGCCATGAACTGGATGCTGTCCTCCGCCTCCTTGCGCTCGATGGCGATGCCGGCAATGTGCGTCGCCATGCCGACGAGCTTCAGGCATTCGGCCGTCGGCTCGCCGGGGCTGCGCGAATAGAGCGCGAAGGAGCCGAGCACCTTGCCCTGGTAGGACTGGATCGGCGAGGACCAGCAGGCGCGGAAGCCGTAGGGCGCGACGAGCGCCTTGGCGTCCTCCCAGAGCGGATCGGTCTGGATGTCGGAGACGATGACGGGCTCGCCGCGCCACATCGCGGTGCCGCAGGAACCGACCTTCGGGCCGATCTCGATCCCCTCGATCAACTGGCTGTAGGCGGGGTCGAGATTGGGCGCGGCACCGTTGAGGATATGCTTGCCATCGGCCGCGAGCATCAGGATCGAGCCGGTGACTTCCGGCACATGCGCCTCGATCAGCAGGATGAGGGAGGAGAAGACGTCGACCAGCGGTGCGCCGAGCGCGATCATCTTCAACAGATGCGCCTGGCCGACATGCAGGCTCTCGGAGCGCTTGCGCTCGGTGATGTCGCGCGAGACGCCGACGAGGCCGATCACGTCGCCCTCGGGACTGCGCACCGGCAGCTTCGAGGTGAGCAGCCATTTGAGCCTGCCCGCGGAATCGCGGATCAGCTCCTCCATGTCGAGCATGGGACGGCCGGTGCGGATGATCTCCTGCTCGGTCTCGAAGAAGCCGCGGGCGACATGTTCGGGGTGGATGTCGAAATCGGAGAGGCCCTCCAGGCTTTCCAGCCCCTCGCGGCGGTTGTCGTCGACGATCGCCCGGTTGGCGACGACGAAGCGGCTGTTCCTGTCCTTGAAGAAGAGGTAGTCCGGCACCTCGTCGATCATCGCTTCGAGCCAGATCGTGCGCTCGCCCTGCGCGGAGGCGAGCGGAAAGAGCCGCGTCGCCTCGCAGATCAGGCGCTGGCCGGCGGACATCAATCGTGCCGTTGCATCGACCTCTTCGTTGTCAAGGTGAGACAGTTTCGTCGACATGAACCCCTGCAATTCCCAAGCGCAAGGAAGGGCGCTGTCAGCCGCCTCCCTTTCGGAATGCCCGATGGTACACCTAGAGTCGTTATCCAACCCTAAAGGAAACCGGCGAAATGCTGTCGATCCGGGCCTTACCGCCTCTCTGCGGCAACCTTGGCGCGCAGCATCCGGCTGTTCCGTTCCGGCACAAAACCATCTGGCACGCTTCCTGCTCCCTGACGGGCAAGGAGCTTTCATGGTTAGCAGACGGTTATTTCTCTCGGGCCTCGGCCTTGGCGCGGCGGGCATCGTTCCCCCGGCACTCGCCCGCACGCAGCGGCTGCCGGTCGTCGACGTCGATCTCCGCGGCAGCATCGACGCCTCGGCGCACGGCATCCGCCCCGGCGCGGACGACCGCAAGAGCAAGGCCTTCGCCAAGCTGTTGAAGGAAGCGGCGGCGAAGAACATGCCCGTCTTCCTGCCGCCGGGCGACTATGCCGTCTCCAACATCACGCTGCCCGACAATACGCGCCTCACCGGCGTGCCGGGCGCCACCCGCATCGTCTATGGCGGCGACGGCCACCTCTTCGCCGCCGACGGCGCGGGCCGGATCGAGCTTGCCAACCTCGTCATCGACGGGGCGAACCGCTGGCTCGGCGATACGGTCGACGGCCTCGTGCATTTCAGCAATGTCGCCAATGTGATGATCGAGAACTGCGAGATCCAGGGCTCCTCCAAGACGGCGGTCAGCCTGCAGCGCTGCGGCGGGCGCATCGAGCGCAGCCGGCTTTCGGGCGCTGCGGAATACGCGCTCTATGCCGTGGAGAGCCGCGACCTGTCGGTCACCGGCAACCACGTCTTCGACTGCGGCAATGGCGGCATCCTGATCCACCGCTGGGAGAAGGGCCACGACGGCACGATCGTCTCGGGCAACCGCATCGCCCGCATTTCCGCCACCAGCGGCGGCACCGGCCAATACGGCAACGGCATCAACGTCTTCCGCGCCGACGCGGTGATGATCGGCAACAACCATGTTTCCGGCTGCGCCTTTTCCGCCATCCGCGCCAATGCCGGCTCGAACGTGCAGATATCCGGCAATACCTGCCTCGACAGCGGCGAGGCTGCGATCTATTCCGAATTCGGCTTCGAGGGCGCGCTCGTCAACGGCAACCTCGTCGACGGCGCCGCCAGCGGCATCCTCATCGTCAATTTCGACGAGGGCGGGCGGCTTGCGACCGTCACCGGCAACGTGGTGCGCAACCTCCGGCTCGAAGGCCCCTATATCCACGACGGCGCGGGCTTCGGCATCGGCATCGCGGTGGAGGCCGATACGGTCGTCTCGGGCAATACCGTGGAGAACGCCCCGAAATGGGGGCTGATGCTCGGCTGGGGACCCTATATGCGCGGCCTCGTCGTCAACGGCAACCTGGTGCGCCGCAGCCCGGTCGGCTGCGCCGCGACCGTCGTGGAGGAGGCAGGCTCGGCCCTCATCTCCGGCAACATCTTCGAGGACACCCCGAACGGCGCGATTGCCGGCTACCGCTGGAACGAGCGCACCACCGGGGATCTCTCAAGGGATGGCTCGACCTTCGCGCACCTGACGATCGAACGGAACCGGACGGGCTGAGCCCGTCCCGAAACGCGTCTCTTCTTCCTGCCCGAACGGAGAGGCGCCATGGTGGATGAGGGGGCAGCGCCGCATCGCCCCCTCATCCGCTGATCCCGGGTCTCAGCCGCCGTGGCCGCCATGGCCGGCAGCAGCGCCGTTGCCCTGCCCGGCGCCGGGCCTGGCGGCCCCGATCGTGAAATCCACGTCGATCGCGCCGGCCTTCTCGAAGGTCAGCGTCGCCTTGAATTTCTCCCCTTCCTTGAAGGGGTGCTTGATGCGCATGAACATGACGTGCAGCCCGCCGGACTTCAGCTCGACCGTGGCGCCGGCCGGGATCTCGATGCCGTCCGGCAGCTGGCGCATCTTCATCACGTCGTTCTCGACGGCCATTTCGTGCAGCTGCACGTCGTCGGACACGTCCGGCGCGGTGATGGAGACGAGGCGGTCGGCCTCGGTGCCCTTGTTGGTGATGGTCATGAAGCCGCCGCCGACCGGCTGGCCGGGCAGCGTCGCCCGGGAGGCCGGGTGGTCGATCTCCAGGTTGCCGAGGGTGAAGTCGTGGGCCAAGGCGGCCGAGGCCGAGAGCGCCAGGGCGACGAAGGAGGCGAGAATGCGTTTCATGGAAAAAATCCTTTCTGGCTTTGCGTTCAGGAAAAGAGGCGCCGCAGCGGCGGCACGAGGCGGATGACGAACTGGTCGAGGAGAATCATGGCGAGGATGGTGAGGCCCGTCAGCGGGAAGAGCACGCCGAAGACGGCGGCGATCGCCCACAGGCCGACATAGATGCGCCCCCCGCGCGGGCCGGGCGGCACGCCGATGCGGTCCCTCGGCCGGCGCTTCCACCACATGACGACGGCCGACAGGCTCATCGCGATGACGACGAGGCAGGTCGCAAGCATCAGGAGCTGGTTGAAGAGGCCCCATTCCTGCCCCTTGTGCACGTTGATGCCCCATTCGATCAGCTTGCCCGTCGCCGGATAGTCGGCATAGGCGGTGTCGACAAGGCGCTCGCCGGTATACTGGTCGATATGCAGCGTGCGCTCGTATTGCAGGTCGGCGGGATAGATCGCCGCCGTGTAGACGCCGGTCTCGCCTGCGGGCGGCGAAAGGTCGTAGCCGGGCAGCATGCCGGCGGCATCGGCGATCGTCACGGCATTGTCGAGGCCGATGGGCGGCAGCGCCACCTGCCCCTCGCCCGGCGGCGTCGAGGCCGGCACCGGCGCGTTCTCCATCAGCCAGGCGGTCTTCGGCAGGACATCGCTGGTGACCAGCATGGAATGCGGCACCCGGTCCCACAGCTCGGCCGGATAGCCCATGCCGTTCGCCGTGAGATAGCCGTTGACCTTGCTGCCCCAGAAGCCGGTCCACAACAGGCCGCTGAAGGCGAGGAACAGGATGAGCACGCTGGCGAAGATGCCGGTGACGGCATGAAGATCGCGCCAGAAGACGCGCCTTGCCGGCGTGCCCCGCACGCTGACGACGCCGCCCGTCTGGCTGCGCGGCCACCAGAGATAGATGCCGGTGAGCACGAGCACGACGGCAAAGCCGGCGACGACCTCTATGATGCGCTCCCAGGCGGTGCCGAAATAATCGAGGCTGTGCAGGTCCTCCACGACCTGGTTGAACTCCTCCTTTGCGCCGACCGTGTCCAGGACGGCGCCGTCATAGGGATCGACGAAGACCAGCACCTTGCCGGCCCCGGTGGAGACCGTCACGCGGGCGGAGCGGTCCGCGCCGGCCGGCGTGCGGTAGGAGGAGAGCGTTCCGCCCGGCACGGCGGCGACGGCCTTCTCCACGATGGCCGAGGGCGGCAGTTCCGCGCCGCCGACCGTGACATAGTTGCGGTAGCGGAAGAGGCTGGCGTCGATCTCGTCGTTGAAGAGATAGAGCCCGCCGGTGACGGCAAGGCTGATCATGAAGGGCACGGCGAGCAGGCCGGCGAAGAAGTGCCATCGCCAGATGGCGCGGTAGAGGCGCTGCGCGAGCGCGGAGGGCTGGGCGGCGGCAACGGCCGGCGCATCGGAAATCACGGACATGCAAGGGTCCTGTCAGGCTGGATTTTCGGCACACGGCGGCGAACCGGCGTGCGGGCGCAACAGTCAGGCGGACAGGAAGGGAGGCGCGCGGGGCGGCGCGCCGGGACGCTCGCGCCGCGGGCGCAACGCCTCCTCGACGAGGGGGAGCGCGGCAAGGCGGCGGAAGGCGAGCACGGCGCCGTCGAGATCGGCCGGCGCCGGCATCAGCATGGCGCTGCCGATGCGGCAGGCCTCGCACTTCACCGGCCCCACATGCTTAGCCTTGCCGCCCACCATGTCGTTGAGGCAGATATCCGGCAGGGTGCCGTCGGGAAGCACGTATTGCGTGAGTTCCAGCGCCGTCGGCGCGGTGGCCGAGGCCGGCTGGTGGGCGAAACCGACGGACAGCAGGGCGACCGCGCAGAGAATGCGCAGGCAGGCGGCCCAACGTGTCATGCGTCCTGTCATCGGTCGTCCTCATCCGCGATCGGCGGACCCTTCGCCCTTAGCCCCATGCCGGCGGCAGGTCAATGCGACAAGCAGGCCCGGGGCCATCACGACAATTCATGGATCGATCAGGCCGGCGCCCTACCGCTTTGCCGACCCGCCGCCTATGGTGCCGCCAAGGCCCCGGCAGTCTCGCCCTCTTCTAGCCGAGGGATTGCCGCGGCTCTTTGTTCTGACGCAAGCCCGCGCCCGGCCGGGCACTCCAGGGAGGATCCATGCTCACCATCTACGGCGTCTACCGCTCGCGCGCCTCGCGCAACTACTGGCTTGCCGGCGAACTCGGCCTGCCTTTCGCCAGCGTGCCGGTCATCCAGGCCCGCCGCCTCGACGATCCGCTGGCGGCCGATGCGCCGCTCAACACCCGCTCGCCGGATTTCCTTGCCGTCAACCCGACCGGCCTGATCCCCTGCATCGACGACGGCGGCTTCGTGATGACGGAATCGCTGGCGATCAACCTCTACCTCGCGCGCAAGCATGGTGGTCCGCTTGCCGGCCGGACGATGACGGAAGAGGCGGAGATGCTGCAATGGACGATGTGGGCGGCGACGGAGGTGGAGCCGCATGCGGTGAAGATCATCCTGGCGCTCGACACCAGGGTCGCCGAGAGCGAACAGGGCCGCCTCGCCATCCGGGGCGCCGCCAAGGCGCTGAAGACGAGCTTCCAGCGGCTCGACGCCCATCTTGCCGCCACCGGCCATGTCGTCGGCGACCGCTTCACCGTCGCCGACCTCAACCTCGCGGAGGTCTTCCGCTATGCCATGAGCGAGCCGCAACTCTTCGACGCGGCGCCGAACGTCAAGGCCTGGCTTGCGGCCTGCCAGGCGCGCCCGGCCTTCAAGGCGATGATGGCGGCACGGCTTTGCGAGCCGGAATGACCGCGCCGGCAAAGCCGTCCTCGTCCTCGGCCAGCGCCGCGCGCAGCCAGCGCTTGAACAGCGAGACCTTGCGCGGCTCCGGCACGCCCGGGGCCGTCACGAAGTAATAGCCCATGCCGGTCTCGACCCGGATGGGGAACGGCGCGACGAGCCGCCCCTCCTTCAGCGCCCAGGAGGCGAGCACCGGATAGGCGAGCAGCACCCCCTGCCCCGCCAGCGCCGCGTCGAGGCAGAGCGAGGCGTCGGAAAAGACATGCCGTGCCTTGGGCGGCGGCACGGCGAAACCGGCGAGCGCCAGCCAGCGCTCCCAGGTGAAGGCGTCGTTGCCGTCGACCACGGCCGGCTGCTCGGACAGGTCCCGCGGCGTCCTTATCCCCGCCGCCAGCGCCGGCGCGCAGACCGGGAAGACGACCTGCGGCACCAGGAATTCCGTCGCCACATCCGGCCAGGTGCCGGGGCCGACGCGGATGCAGAGGTCGACATCGGAACGCGCCAGATCGACCAGCGTCGTCGTCGCCTCGATGCGCAGGCTGATATCGGGATGGGCGGCGGCGAAGCGGTCGATGCGGTGGATGAGCCAGCGCGAGGCGAAGATCGGCGCGACGGAAATCGTCAGGATCGCATCGTCGCGGCGCTGCGTGGCGGCGACCGCCTCGGAAAGCTGGCCGAAGCCGGCCGAAAGCCGCGCCAGGAACGGGGCGCCGAAGGCCGTCCGCTGCAGGCCCCGCGCGGTACGCTCGAAGATCGCCCGGCCGAGCTGCCCCTCCGCCTTGATGACCTGCTGGCTCACCGCGCCGACCGTCACGCCGAGCTCCTGCGCCGCCGCCTGCAGCGAGCCGAGCCGGCCCACCGCCTCCAGCGCGCGCAGGCCGTTGAGATGCACGCGATTGAGATTTCTCATATAGCTTTTCTATACCGATATCCTGAACTACTCGATTGCCGAAACGGCCCCGTGGCGTGATTATCAGCCATAACCTATGGTAACGAACCGCAAGGAGAAGGCAATGTTCAAGATTTTCTCCAGGGTGTCCGAGGCGCTGCGCGCCGAGGCCGACGCTGCGGAGACCCCCGTCTGGCTGCGCGATCCGCTGGCCCATCCCGAGATCGAGACGATGGATTCGCGCGCACTCGGCGACCTGCCCTTCGGGCTCTTCCGCACCCCGGCGCTCCGGGCCGAGAGCGGCCGCCGGCCGCTCTGATCCTCACCCCTCGCCGTCCTTCCCGGTCCGGTCTATCCTGGCCGGGGAGGATGGCGCGCATGGCTAACGACGAAACCGAAACGCTCCTGGCGCGGCTCCAGCGCCTTGCCGCGGGCCTGCCGGGCGTCGAGACCGGCACATCCTACGGCACGCCCGCGCTCAAGGTGGCGGGCAAGCTCTTTCTGCGCATCAAGGATGCCGGGACGCTGGTGCTGATGGCGCCGATGGACGAGAAGGAGCGCCTGATCGAGATGGCGCCCGAGATCTACCACGAGACGGACCATTACAAGGGCTGGCCCGCCCTCCTCCTGCGCGCCGCCGTGATCGACGATGCGGAACTGCAGCAGCGGATGGCCGAGGCCTGGCGCCGCAAGGCGCCTGCGCGGCTGCGCAAGCGGGTTGCGGATGGTCCCACGGAGTAAGCGCAAGGGTGCGTGGTCGCATCGATTGACGAAAAGACCCCTCCTCCCGCTGCCGCGACCGTCTCCCCGCAGGTGAGGAAAAGGGATTACCGCACCGCTTTCCCGAAACGGTGCCCATTGCCCAGACATTTCCGCCCGTTCCTTCTCCCCGCCTGCGGGGAGACGGTGCCGGCAGGCGGATGAGGGGCAGGCACGCCAGCCTGCGTGCAGCCCCTCGCCCGCCGTCAGCCGCCCGACTGGTCCATGTGCATGAACTCCCAGACATTGCCGTTCGGATCCTGGAAGGAGCAGCCGTACATCGGGCCGAACTCCATGTTCGGCTTCCATTCGCGCCCGCCGGCGGCGAGCGCCTTCGCCTTGATGTCGTCGACCTCCTGGCGGCTCGCGGCGGAGAGGCAGGTCAGCACCTGCGTGGCGGATTCCGGATCGCCGACCTTGCCCGTGACGAACTGGGCGAACTTCGCCTCCGTCAGGTGCATGACGAAGATGTTGTCGTCCACCACCATGCAGGCGGCGGTCTCGTCGCTGTAGGCCTCGTTGAAGGCAAAGCCGAGCGCGCCGAAGAAGCGGCGGGTCGCGGGCAAGTCCTTGACGGGCAGGTTGACGAAGATCATGCGCATGGAAGTCCTCCTTGATCTGGCATGGTGCGGGCGCCGCCGGCGGCGGATCGCCCGTCATGCCACAGGACGGATCACCTCGCCCCTTCCCGACACGGGCCTGCGAAATTATGCAGCCGCCGCGCAGCCCGGCACATCCTCCAGCCGGTGCCAGACCGGAAGGCCGCGTTCGCGGGCGATGCGCACGTCATTGTCCGCTCCCCTTGACTCCCCCGGCAGGCGCAGCACGCCCTCGCAGAGCTCCAGCAGGCGGTGCGCCGTCGGGTAGAAGATCTCCTCGTGCAGCGCGTCGCCCACCGTTCCGCCCCCGGCGGCGCGCCAGACGGGCAGCGCCACCCACTCGCCGATCATCGGCACATGGCCGGCCTTGAACAGCGCATAGGACGGCGCCTCCAGCCGCTTCAGGTTCTCCGCCATCTTCACGGGATCGTCTCCGGTGCCCGAACGATAGGGGCCGGCAATCAGGATCAGCATGTCTTACTCCTTACGATTGATGCATGAAATATCCGGAATTTTCTGGATATTTCACGAATATTCGTGTAATTTCATGCAGAGTCAAGACGGAGTGCAAATGCATGCTGACCAGCCAGAGAAAAGCCCTGATCGCCCGGCGCCTCGGCCGCGACGGCGAGATCGTCGCAAAGGCGCTGGCAGCGGAGCTCGATCTGTCGGAGGACACGATCCGGCGGGACCTGCGGGAAATGGCGGCCGACGGCCTGCTCAAGCGCGTGCATGGCGGCGCGCTGCCGCTCTCCCCGCCGCTGCCGGATTTTTCGGCGCGCCAGGCGGTCGCGACGGACGAGAAGACCGCGCTCGGCGCCCGGGCGGCGGCGATGGTCGAGCCCGGCCAGGTGGTGTTCCTCGATGGCGGCACGACGACGGCGGCGCTTGCGCGCCTGCTGCCACGCACCTTCGCCTTCACGGTGGTGACGCACAGCCCGACCATCGCCTGCGAGCTCGAACGCCACCCGACCGCCGAGGTCGTGCTGGTCGGCGGCAGGCTCTACAAACATTCCATGGTGTCGACGGGCGCCCTCGCGCTGGAGACCATACGCGGCCTGAAGGCGGATCTCTATTTCATGGGCGTGACGGCCGCACATCCGACGCACGGCCTGACCACCGGCGACATGGAGGAAGCCGCCACCAAGCGCACCATCGCCGAAAACGCCGCCGCGACCTGGGTCCCGCTGACGCGGGAAAAGCTCGGCAGCGCCTCGCCCTGGAAGATCCTGCCGCTCGCCGCCGCCACCGGCCTCCTCCTGCCGCCCGGCCTCCCGCCGGACACGCTCGCGCCCTACCGGGAGCTGGACGTGGAGATCGTCGAGGGTTGATCAGGCCGCGTCACGCGGAACGATGCGGTCGAGATCCCGGCCGATCTCGCGGCGCTTCTGCATCAGGTCGAACTCGGCCTGAAGACGCAGGAAATAGCCTTCCGACAGGCCGAAATAGCGTGTCAGCCGAAGATCCGTATCCGCAGTGACCTGGCGCTTGCCGAGCACGATCTCGTTGATGCGGCGCGGCGGCACGTGCACTGCCCGGGCGAGCGCATTCTGGCTGATCTCCATCGGCTGCAGGAACTCCTCCAGAAGGATATCGCCGGGATGCGGGTTGGGCAGCAGGTTACCGTCAGTCATGGTAGTCGAGGATGCGGACATGGATGGCATCTCCTTCCGACCAGCCGAAGCAGATGCGCCACTGGTCATTGATCCGGATCGAATAAAGCCCGGCCAGGTTTCCCTTCAAGAGCTCCAGCCGGTTTCCCGGCGGCACGCGCAGGTCCGTCAGGCTGCGTGCGGCATACAGCATGCGCAGCTTGCGCAACGCGATGGCCTGCATGTCCGCCGGAAGCCGCCGGCTTCGACGGCCGGACCAGATTCGCTCGGTCTCGCGGTCGGCGAAGCTCTTGATCATGCGCCATCATAACGCATGACGTCATAGGGCGTCAATTTCAGGCCGCGAAGGCATCCGTGACGCGGACGTCGCCGACATGGATGCCGTTCCAGTTGGACATGGAGCGGTTAGCCTCGGCCATCAGGGCGGCGTGGAGGTCGGGTTCGTCGGCGAAGAAGCGGGCGAGCGTGGCGGCGACCATGCTTTCGGCGGCGCGGGTCGTGCCGTCCTCGCATTTGAGGGCGATGGCGATGCCCTTTTCGGGGATGGCGGCACAGAAGACGCCCTCGGCGCCGGTCTTGGCGAAGATGCGGCCGGGGGCCGTCTGCATCAGACGCGTGCAGGCGCGCCTGGTGCCGGCGACGTAGAAGGGCTCGGCCATGCAGGCATCGATCAGGCGGCGGGCGGCCTTCGCGCGCCCGGGCGCAAGGCCGGTGCCGGTCGCCATCCTGGCGAAGCCGTGCGCGAGGCTCTTCAGCGGCACGGCATAGGTGGGGATCGAGCAGCCGTCGACGCCGCAATTGTCGGTGGCGAGCGCGGCGCCCGTCAGGCTTTCCATGACGCCGCGGATCTCCGCCTGGACGGGGTGCTCGTAGCGCACGTAGCCCTTGAGGTCCTTGCCGGTGTGGCAGGCGGCGCAGACGAAGCCGGCATGCTTGCCCGAGCAGTTGTTGTGCAGCGCCGTCGGCCGCTCGAGGCCGCGCGCCTGGCTGACAAGCACCGGCTGCTCGAAGGACCAGTGGGCGCCGCATTCCAGCACGCCCTCGTCGACGCCGGCGGCGGCCAGCATGGCGCCGGCAAGGCTTGCATGTTCCGGCTCGCCGCTGTGCGAGGAACAGGCGAGCGCCAGCTCCCTGTTGCCGAAGCCATAGGCATCCGCCGCGCCGCTTTCGACGAGCGGCAGGCCCTGCATGGCCTTGCAGGCCGAACGCGGGAAGATCCCGGCCTCGATATCCCCTTGCGAAAACACCACCTTGCCATCGCCGTCGACCGCGACGACCATGCCGCGATGGCGGCTTTCGACGAGATTGCCGCGGGTGACCTCGACAAGGACGGGGTTTGCCATGTTCATGCCCTCAAATTTCCGGTTTCGGATGCGGTATTATCCGAAAACCAGGGCCCGCACACGCGATTTCGGAGGCGCCGCGCATGAAACTGTTGAGGAACGTCCTTGTCCTCTTCCTCGTCATCTACCTCATGCCGGCGCTCGCCTCGGCGGGCTACTGGTACATCAAGGAGCGGCCGCAGAGCTGGCGGGAGGCGAACTGGAAATCCGCCGGCATCCTGCCGAAGGCGGAAGACACGCCGCAGGCGACGATCCACGTCTTCTCCGCCGCCACCGGCGGCCTGAAGGGCGCGGTCTCGAGCCATGCCTGGATCGTCACCAAGGCGGCGAACGGGAGCTACAACCGCTACGACAAGGTCGGCTGGGGCACGCCGGTGCGCAAAAACGGCTATGCGCCGGATGCCTTCTGGTATTCCAACACGCCGCGCGTGGTGGTCAGCGTCAGCGGCGAGGAGGCGGCGCGGCTGATCCCCAGGATCGAGGCGGCGATCGCCGCCTACCCCTATTCCAAGCCGGGCGGCTACCGCATGTGGCCGGGGCCGAATTCCAACACCTTCGTCGCCCATGTGCTGCGCTCCGTGCCGGAACTCGGCGTGGTGCTGCCGCCGGATGCGGTGGGGCGCGACTACCTGCCGGAAGGCAGGATCTTCGCGGTCGATCCCGACGGCAGGGACGTGCATGCGACGCTCTACGGCCTCCTCGGCATCTCCGCCGGGCTGCGCTCCGGGATCGAGCTGCACATCATGGGCCTCGTCGCCGGCGTGGACCTCTATCGGCCGGCGATCAAGATCCCGGCGATCGGGCGCATCGGCATCTAGCGGCCTTTTCCGGCGGACGCATACCCTTCCTCCGTCATGCTCGGGCTTGACCCGAGGGTGACGGAGGAAGGGTAACAGCGCCTTGGCGCAAAGCCCTCCTACAGATATTCCATCTCGAACCCTGCAATGCGGGCGGGGTCGGCGATCGATTCGATCGCGACGATGTGATCGCCCTCCACCTCCATGCGCACGACGATCCTGAGCTCGCCGCCGAGGATGACGGCAAGGCCCGGCCGGCCGTCGATGAGGGCGAGCCGTGCGGCGGTCGCCTTGCCCTTGAAGTTCGTGGCGACGGCATCGGCGCCGTGGATCTCGGCGAGCGAGCCGAGCCGCACCGCATCGGCATCCGCATGGAAGACGACGTCGGGATCGAGCACGGCGAGCAGGCCGGAAAAATCGCCGTCGCGCGAGGCCGCGAGGAAGGCCGCGACGACATTCCTGCGGCGCTCGTAATCCGCGGACGGCGTGTCCGGCAGGCCCTGCACGCGGCGGCGGGCGCGGCTGGCGAGCTGGCGGGCGGCCGCGGGCGAGCGGTCGACGATGCGGCCGATCTCCTCGAAGGGCACGTCGAACATGTCGTGCAGCACGAAGGCGAGCCGCTCGGCCGGCGTCAGGCGCTCCAGCACGACGAGCAGCGCAAGGCCGACCGAATCGGCAAGCGCCGCCTGCTCGTCCGCCGCCGCGCCCGCATAGGCATGCCGGTCCTCGCCGCCCTCGCCGTCGATCGGGTCCTCGCGGCGCCGTGCGCGGGCGCGCAGCATGTCGAGGCAGATGCGGCCGACGACGGTCGTCAGCCAGCCGCCGAGATTGCCGATATCGCCGCCGCCTGTCCGCTCCAGCCGGAGCCAGGCCTCCTGCACCGCGTCCTCGGCCTCGCTCTGCGAGCCGAGCATGCGCAGGGCAACGGCGCGCAGGCGCCCGCGTTCGGCCTCGAAACGGTCGGCCCAGAAATTTTTCTTCTCCATCGGTCACACTCCTTCGTCCAGCGGCGTCATGGCCATGACGAACGAAGCCGCACCGGTGTGACAGGGTTCGCGACCGTCGACGCTGAAAACAATGCAAGGAGTGATGAAATGCAATCCCGTATGACCAATATCGCCGCCGTCCTTCCCGATGCCGCAGCCGCCATGCGCGCCCTCCAGGGCGCCGCGCAGAAGACGGCGCTGCCGGAAAAGACCATCCATCTCGTGCATCTGCGCGCCAGCCAGATCAACGGCTGCGGCTTCTGCGTCGACCTGCATCCGCGCCTCATGAAGAAGGCCGGCGAGAGCGACCGGCGCATCCTCTCCGTCGCCGCCTGGCGCGAGGCGCCGTTCTATACCGACGCGGAGCGGGCCGCGCTGGCGCTGACCGAGGCGCTGACGCGCATCGCCGACCGCGAGGAGGCGGTGCCGGATGCGATCTGGAACGAGGCCGCCCGCCACTACGACGAAAAGACGCTCGCCGCCCTCGTCGTCGAGATCGCCGCGATCAATGTGTGGAACCGGTTCAATGTCGCGACCCGGCAGGTGGCGGGAGAATGGAACCCGTAACGGCGCGGCCGGGGTTTTCCCTGCTCTCCTTGCAGCAAGGGCACGCGTATGGAGCGGCACCCCCCTCTGCCCTGCCGGGCATCTCCCCCACAAGGGGGGAGATCGGCAAGAGGCGAAGACCTTGCTCAATCAGCCACGTCGTAATTTGGCGAAACGGTCCTCCATCCAATCTCCCCCCTTGTGGGGGAGATGCCCGGCAGGGCAGAGGGGGGTGTCGCTCCATTAGCCTACCCTTGCAGAAGAGATGCAGCCCGCAGGACCTGGATGGCAAATCCGGTCCCCTGCCCCGCATTTTCACCGAAAAGTCACGGCTTGAACTCCGTTTTGCGCCGTGTCACGTCTGTTTCCACCGCATTTCGCATAGCAAGGCCCGTTCCCATGTCCGAGAGCGCCATATCGTCCAAGGAAGCCGCGCCGCGGCTTTCCAGCCTGTTTTCCCGCGCCTATCTGTTCGGCACGCTGATGCTCGGCGGCGGCATCATGCTGCATGCGGTGGAGACCTATATCACCGCCACGCTGATGCCCTCGATCGTGCGCGACATCGGCGGCCTTGCGCTCTTCGCCTGGGCGACGACGATCTATGTCGCGGCCTCCGTGCTCGGCTCCACCTTCGTCGCCGTCCGGCCGGAGAAGGTGACGCTCAACCATTGCTACAGGGCCGGCGCGCTGCTCTTCGGCATCGGCAGCCTCGTCTGCGCCATCGCGCCCACCATGGAGACGGTGCTCGCCGGCCGGGCGATCCAGGGGCTCGGCGCCGGGTTCCTGGTGGCGCTCGGCTACGCCTTCATCCGCCATGTCTATCCCGAGCCGCTATGGAGCACGGCCTCGACGCTCTATGCCGCCGCCTGGGGCATCGCCACCTTCCTCGGCCCGACGATCGGCGGCATCTTCGCGGCCGGCAGCGCCTGGCGCGAGGCCTTCGCCCTGCTCGTTCCGCTGTCGGTGCTGATGGCCGTTTCCGCGCCGAAGCTGCTGCCGCCGGGCGACGGCGAGCGCGTGACGACGAAGACGCCC
This sequence comes from Shinella sp. WSD5-1, assembly GCF_963942435.1. Taxonomy (GTDB): domain Bacteria; phylum Pseudomonadota; class Alphaproteobacteria; order Rhizobiales; family Rhizobiaceae; genus Shinella; species Shinella yambaruensis. The sequence continues at coordinate 1,895,340 of NZ_OZ012596.1, read as the reverse complement.
TTCCCGCAGATCGTGCTGCTCGTCGCCGCCGTGGTTGTCCTGTCCTTCGCCAGTTCCGTCGAGGCGCCGGCGCTGCGCGGCGCCTTCGCGGCCGCCGCCGTGCTCGCGGTCCTCGCGGCGATCACGATCGAGCGGCGGGCGGAAGGCCGGCTGCTGCCGGCCGGCACGATCAGCCTCTTCTCGCCGCTCGCCCGCGTCTACCTCATCATGCTGATGCTGCTGGTGACGGTCTGCTCGGACATCTACATCCCCTATTTCCTGCAGGTGCTGCACGGCGTGAGCCCGCTCGTCTCCGGCTATCTCGTGGCGCTGCTGGCGCTCGGCTGGACGGCCGCGGCCTTCGCCAGCGCCGGCCTCACGGGACGGCGCGCCAACCGGGTGATCGTCGCCGGCGCGCTGATGGAGGCGCTGGCGACCGCCCTCCTCGCCGTCACGCTCGCCCGGCACAACCCGGCGAGCAGCCTCGTGCTGCTCGCCGTCGCCACCGTCTTCATCTTCCTGATGGGCTTCGGCATCGGCATGGGCTGGGCGCATCTCGTCACCCATGTGCTGCAGCTCGCGCCGGCCGGCGAGACGGACAAGGCCTCGGCGGCGATCACCACCATGCAGGCGCTCGGCGCGGCCTTCGGGGCGGCGCTCGCCGGCATCATCGCCAATTCGACGGGCCTGGCGAGCCCCGGCGGCGTCGACGGGGCGCTGACGGCGGCACGCTGGCTCTATGCGCTGCTCGCCCTGCCGGCGGCGCTGGCGATCCTCCTCGCCATCCGCCTTCCCGCAGGAAAGGGCGCTGCCGCGGGTTGAGGATTTGTTAACAGAAACCGACAGTCTTCATTGCGACCCCGCCGCCTTCTGCCACAAAGGGTGACGATCGACCGGCGCGATTCCCGGCGATCCTGTCTTGGAAAGGAAAGCGGCGGGTGAGACGCAACGACGGGCACAGGTGGCCGGGCGGACGCGGCATGGCACATGCCGATGCGATCCTGCCGCTTGCATGCCTCCGGGAACGGGCGACGACGGACCTCGTCCTTTCCGGGCTCGAGGCCTCCGGTGTCGCCTGCGCGCTGTTCTCGCCGGATGACGAGCTGTCCTACGGCTCCGCCGCCTTCCGCGCGCTTTTCGACGTGCAGCCGGGCGCGCGTACCTTCGCCGACATCATGCGCCGCTGCCATGAGAAAAGCGTCGGGCCGAAGATGAGCGGGCCGATCGACGCCTTCCTCGACATGGCCAGCGCCAAGCGGCGCAGCACCCCGCAGCGCACCTTCGAGATCGACATCCGCGACGACCGCTGGTTCCTGGTGAACGAGACGCTGCTTGCCGGCGGCTGGCTGTGGAGCGTCTTCACCGACATCACCATGCTCAAGTCCAACGAGCACATGCTGCAGCTTGCCTGCGATGCGGCCCAGCTCGCCGCCGATACGGACCCGCTCACCGGCCTGTTCAACCGCCGCGCGGCGATGGCGCGGCTGGATGCGGAAATGCGGATCGCCTTCCGCGACTGCACGCAGCTCTCGCTGGCGCTGATCGATCTCGATCACTTCAAGACGATCAACGACCGCTTCGGCCATGCCAGGGGCGACGAGGTGCTCCGGCACTTCGCCGCCGCCGGGCGGCGGCAGTTGCGCGGTGGGGACACCTTCGCCCGGGTCGGCGGAGAGGAATTCCTGATGCTGATGCCGGGCGCCGGCCTTCGGGAGGCGACGCGCGCCGTGGAGCGGCTGCGCCGCCATGTGGCGCAAGAGAAAAACCGCATCGGCCTCGGCTGCGCCTACACCATGTCCGCGGGCGTCGCGGAATATTGCGGCAATGCGGCGGAAGACCTCTTCGAGCGGGCCGACCGGGCGCTCTATCGCGCCAAGCATCTCGGCCGCGACCGGATCGAGCAGGCGGACTGAGCCCCGAGCGCGTCGGCTCGGCGGACATGCTCCCGCATCCTCCGGCGCCGGGGGCGATTTCTCCCCGGCTGGATTTGCCCTAGTCGAAAGTCAGCATGATCTTTCCGATGTGATCGCCGTGCTCCATCATGCGATGACCGGCCGCCGCCTCGCCGAAGGGCATGACGGCGTGGATCACCGGGGCGATGCGCCCCTCCTCCAGCAGCGGCCAGGCGTTCTCCAGCAGCGCGTCGCGGATCTCCTGCTTTTCCGCCGCCGTGCGCGGGCGCATGGCCGAGCCCATCAGGTGCAGGCGCTTCTGCAGGATGGGCGCAAGGCTCACCTTCTCCGCGAAGGTGCCGCCGAGGAAGGCGATGATCGACAAGCGCCCGTCGCGGGCGAGCGACTTCAGGTTCCGCTCGAAATAGGCCGCGCCGATCATGTCGAGGATGACGTCGACGCCGGCCCGGCCGGTCTCCTCGGCAATGACGGCGCAGAAGTCCTCGCTGCGGTAGTTGATCGCGCGGCTGGCGCCGAGATCGAGGCAGGCCGCGCATTTCTCCGCCGTGCCCGCCGTCGTGAAGACGCGCGCGCCGAAGGCGCTGGCGAGCTGGATCGCCGTCGTGCCGATGCCGCTGGTGCCGCCGTGGATGAGCACGCTCTCGCCGCGCTTCAGCCCGGCCATCATGAAAAGGTTCGCCCAGACGGTGAAGAAGGTCTCCGGCAGGGCCGCCGCCTTCACCGCGTCGAAGCCTTTGGGGAACGGCAGCGCCTGGGTCGCCGGCACCGCGCAGTACCGCGCATAGCCGCCGCCGTTCGCCAGCGCGCAGACACGGTCGCCGAGCGCATACCCCGTGACGTCCTCGCCGATCGCCACCACCTCGCCCGCGATCTCCAGGCCAAGGATGGGGCTTGCATCGGGCGGCGGCGGATAATCGCCCTTGCGCTGGAGCACGTCCGGCCGGTTGATGCCGGCGGCTGCGACGCGCACGAGGATCTCGCCGCTCCTCGGCTGCGGCGTCCTGCCCTCCATCACCACGAGATTGTCCGGGCCGCCATATTCGCTGAGCCCGACATAGGACATGGATGAGGGCAATGACATGGGTATATCTCCCGGCAGATGTGACGTGGCGCTCTCCTGCGGCGATTCTAGCCGAAAGCACGAATCTTTTGAATCGCCTGCGGCCGTCTGCGCGAGGGATACGTTAACGGCGGCATGCCAACTTTCGGCCGTAAAGCGCTGAAATTCCGGCCGTTTCGCGACAGGCAGAATTAAATCTTGTTAATTTGAAAACGGATTTTTCCGGGCCTACCGTCCTTTTCGAAGCCGGGGAGCGCCGGCGGCTCCACCCCAAGGGGCCGCGACACGACGCTTCCGGACGGTTTCGCAGCGGCCCGCTGCGGCGCGCCTTCTCCGTCATGAATGACGGGCGGCGCTGCAGGGGCCAATTCAGGACGACACAGATGCGTGTTCTTCTTTCCAACCTCGCCATCGTCACGGTTCTCGCCACCCCGGCCCTTGCCCTCGCCGCCCAGACGGCGACCGGCACGGTCAAGGACTACAACAAGGCGTCGATGTCCCTGACGCTTTCCGACGGCACCGTCTACCAGCTTCCCAAGGGGTTCCACGATCCCGGGCTGAAGGCTGGCGAGAAGGTGTCGATCTCCTTCGACATGTCCGGCAAGAACCACGAGGCGAAGACGGTGAAGATCCTTCGCTAGCGTGGCAGGGGCAGGCTCGAAAGGGCCTGCCCTCCTGTTTCAACGCAGGGCGGCCCCCTGCCCTGCACTCACGGATGCCGAGGACAGGACGAGCCCCCCGTCGCTGCCCTTGGCATCCGCCTTCAGGCCGGCGATGCGGCTGCTGATCTGCCCCGCCTCGCCGATCACCTCGCCCTCCGGCAGGACGAGGACCGCCGCCGAGCAGCGCATCAGCGGGAAGGTCGCCTCCTGGCCGGCGCGGTCGCGGCCGCGGATCTCCCCGGCCAGCTGGTCCTCCGGCGAATAGAGCAAGCGCACCTCGCGGGCGAAATCGGCGAGCAGATGCTCCAGCACCCCGCGCACCGCCTCGACGGAACGGCCGGAAATGCCGGCGAAGAAATCGTCGCCCCCGACATGGCCGATGAAGACGTCCTCGCCGACGAAGTCGCGGCGCATCAGCGAGGCGAAGAGCGAGAGCGCAAGGTCCCCCTTGTGGAAGCCGTAGTGATCGTTGAACGGCTTGAAATTGTCGAAATCGAAATAGCACAGGCACCGGATCTGGTCTCCGTCGAGCGCCTTGTCCTGCAGGTAGTCGCGGATCGAGCGGTTGCCGGGAAGGCCGGTCAGCGGGTTCTGGTCCTCCGCCGTCTTCAGCCGCTTCTCGTTGATGATCTTCAAAAGCGAGGAGGCCGACAGGATGCCGGCATAGCGCAGGTTCTCCGTCAGGATCACGCATTCATTGCCGCCCATGCCGGTGAAGACGTCGAGCAGCTGCTCGGCGGGCGTGTCGAGATCGGCGATCGGCGCCATGGTGACGAAATGCGACAGGCTCTTCTGGTAGAGCTTGTTCTTCAGGAGGTCGCGGCCGAACGGGTGATAGGAGAGTTCCTTGACGTGATATTCGTGCAGGATGCCGCGCGGCTCGTCATTGGCGTTGAGCACCGGGAAGAAGGTGCGCTTGGGATCGCGCCGGAAGAATTCGAAGACCGATTCCAGGCTCTCGTTCTCGCGCAGCACCGCGACCTGCTCGATCTCGCGCCGGATGAGGATGCTGTCGAGCGTGCGGGAGGAGCGGCGCCGCCCGCCGGCGCGCGCGACCTGCGCATAGACCGGGCCCAGCGCGGAAAAATCCGTGACGGGGCGCGAGACGAACCAGCCCTGCACGAGATCGCAGCCGGCGTCGCGGCAGGCGACGAACTCCGCCTCGCTCTCCACCCCCTCGGCGATGACGCGGATGCCGAGCACATGGGCGGCATTGACGGTGTTGCGCACCAGGTGGCGCTTGCGCGCGTCGTTCTCCATGCCCGAGATGAAATGGCGGTCGATCTTCAGATAGTCGACCGGGTGGTCGCAAAGCAGCTTCAGGCCGTTGTGCCCGACGCCGAAATCGTCGATGGCGAGCTTGAAGCCGGCAAGGCGCAGCTTGCGGACCAGCAGGGCGAAATCCGGCTGGGTGTCGTTGTCGAAGCGCTCGGAAATCTCGAAGCAGATCGAGGAGGCCGGAATGCCGGCGCGGGCGAGATGGCCGGCCAGGCGCTCGACGAGGTCCGCCCCTTCCGGCACGAGGCGGGAATCGAGGTTGATGAAGAGCGTGCGGGAGCGGAAGTCCGGCAGCGCGGCAAAGGCGGCGATGGCGCGGCTGTTGACCATGTGCTCCAGCGCCAGAAGCTGGCCCGCCTCGTGCGCCCGGTCGATCAGGTCGAGCGGCGAGCGGAAGCCGAGGCGATCGAAGCCGCGCATCAGCGATTCGTAGCCGAAGACCGCGCCCGTCACCGCCTCGACGATCGGCTGGAAGGCGGTCTCGATCACCAGCTTGGCGAGGGTGACGATCTCGCCATCCCCGAAGCGGCGAAGGGCGAGCAATTCGGCGGCGGACATGTGCGGCTCCAAGACGTGGACGTTGCCGCGAAGTTTCTCCGCCGAGGCCTGAAAAAACCGTTTCCGTACTGTGACAGTTCGATGAAATCTCAATGACTACAAGGCGTTGAAAAAGGTTTCCCTCATATAGGCAGCGCCAGCAGCAAGGCGCCGCCGCCGATCATCAGAACGGCCAGCCAATGGGCCGGCGAAAGCTGCTCGCCGAGGAACAGGACGGCGAAGACGGCGACCAGCACGACGGAGAGCTTGTCGACCGGCGCGACCTGGGCGGCCTTGCCGATCTGCAGCGCGCGGAAGTAGCACAGCCACGAGGCGCCGGTCGCAAGGCCCGACAGGACGAGGAAGATCCAGCTTCTCGCGGGCACGCTTGCCGGCGCCTGCCAGTTGCCGGCGAGCGTCAGCATGAGGGCGAGCGCCAGGAGGATGACGACGGTGCGCACGAAGGTCGCGAAGTCGGAATTGACCTCGGCGATGCCGATCTTGGCGAAGATCGCCGTCAGCGCCGCGAAGACCGCCGAGCCGAGCGCCCAGACCTGCCAGGATGTCAGGAGCGCCTTCACACCGCACCGCCCGCGAGCATTGCCCGCGCGAAGGCAAGCCCCGCCGCCACGGCGAGGAGCGAGAAAAGCACCGACGCACCGACATAGAGCGCCGCCAGCCCCGCCTCGCCGCGCTCCCAGAGCAGCGCCGCGTCGAGCGAGAAGGCCGAGAACGTGGTGAAACCGCCGAGGATGCCCGTCGTCAGGAACAGCCGCATCTCCTGCGGCAGGTGGCCGCGGAAGGCGAAGGCGCCGGCGATCAGCCCCATCAGCAGGCAGCCGAACACGTTGATGAGAAGCGTGCCGGCGGGAAAGGCGGTGCCGAACAGCCGGGCGGCCAGCACGTTCACCCCATGGCGGCTGGCGCCGCCGACGCCCGCCCCGAGAAAGACGATCAGGTAATTCATGTCCGCTGCCCTCACAGTCCGTTGTCACGACATCCGGACAACAAAAAACCGCCCTCGGGCGGTCGCAGAACATGCTCCCGCCGTCGACGGCCATCGCTGGCCGGTCTGGCAGGAGCTATCAGCCGGTCACACGGCGGTTGTCGGGGAGCTCCATCCCCATCCCACGCGGTTTTTCTAGGCGCTGCCGCGGCGCCTGTCAAACGGTGTCCGGCCGGCCACGGGGGCTATTTGCGCAGCGCAAGACCGAAGGCGATCAGCGCCCAGCCCTGCATGGCAAGGTCGAAGGCGAGGAAGAGGCCGAGCAACCACAGGCTGTTGACCGGCCAGCCGAGGAGGAAGACCAGGCCCGCAAGCGTCGTGACGATCCCGCCCGCCATGAGCCAGCCCCAGCCCTTTTCCGGCCGGGTGCGCCAGGCGGCGAAGATGCGGAAGATGCCGGCGACGAGCAGCGCGGCGGCCATCAGCAGGGTGAGCACGGCCGAAGTCAGCACCGGGTTGACGAAGGCGAGCACGCCGGCCGCAAGATAGAGCAGCGCGCTGAGCGCCCAGGCGATCGTCTCCCGCCAGGCCTTGACCTGGAAGGCATGCGCCAGATGCACCGCCCCGCCGACGATCATCAGCATGCCGACATAATAGACGGTGGCGACCGTCGCCCAGAAGAGATTGGCGGCCGCAATGCCGCCGAAGACGAGCAGCACGACGCCGAGGCCGACGAACCAGCCCCATTTTGCGCGTACGTCCGTAAGAGGGTTCATTCCGGGAGAGAGGACCATGGTGCACCTCGAAAAAAGAATGAAAACAAAGGCAGGCTAACACGGAACGCCGCCGCTTCGCGACAGCGAATTGACGCAGCGCACGCCGCGAAGATTTTTATTGATTGATCACTCAATTAAAAATACGCTTGCGAAAAATCAGGAAAACGCCATGCCGAAAGTTGGAATGGAGCCGGTGCGCCGCAAGGCGCTGGTGGACGCGACGCTGAGGGCGGTCGGCGACCATGGCTCGCTGGCCGTCACCATGTCGGAGATCGCCCGCCATGCCGGCGTCTCCCCGGCGCTTGCCCATCACTATTTCGGCTCCAAGGAGCGGCTCGTCATCGAGACGATCCGCAGCCTCCTGCGCCAGCTGCGCGCCGATGTGGTGGCGGCGCTGGCGGCGGCGACGACGCCGCGTGAACGCCTCTCGGCGATCATCCGGGTCAACTTCCAGGCGCACCAGTTCGCGCCCGAGACGGTCGCGGCCTGGCTTGCCTTCTACACCGAGGCCCAGCGTTCCGAGGCGGTGCGGCGCCTGCTCGTCGTCTATGCGCGGCGGCTGAACTCCAACCTGCTGTCGAGCCTCAAGCCGCTCTGCCCGGCCGGGACCGCCGGGGAGATCGCCGACGGGGCGGCGGCGATGATCGACGGGCTCTATCTGCGGCAGGGGCTGAAATCGGCGCCGGTCAGCATCGAATCCTCGATCGCGCTGACGGAGCGCTATGTGGATGCGCAGCTTCGGGCCTGCGAGGCGGAGGCGGCGGGATGAGCAGAACAGCCCCACACAGCAACGTCACTTCAAGGATCCGCCCGTGACCGCCAGCAAGCCCAACATCCTGATCATCATGGTCGACCAGCTCAACGGGAAGTTCTTCCCGGACGGGCCGGCCGACTTCCTCCATGCGCCGCACATGAAGGCGCTCGCCGCGCGCTCGGCGCGGTTCCGCAACAACTACACCTCCTCGCCGCTCTGTGCGCCCGCCCGCGCCTCCTTCATGGCCGGGCAGTTGCCGAGCCGCACGCGGGTCTACGACAATGCCGCCGAATACATTTCCTCGATCCCGACCTTCGCGCATCACCTGCGCCGCGCCGGCTACTACACGGCGCTGTCGGGCAAGATGCACTTCGTCGGGCCGGACCAGCTGCACGGTTTCGAGGAGCGGCTGACGACGGACATCTATCCGGCCGATTTCGGCTGGACGCCGGATTACCGCAAGCCCGGCGAGCGCATCGACTGGTGGTATCACAACATGGGATCGGTGACGGGCGCGGGCGTCGCCGAGATCACCAACCAGATGGAATATGACGACGAGGTCGCCTTCCTCGCGGGTCAGAAGCTCTACCAGCTCTCCCGCGAGAACGACGACGCGGCACGGCGCCCCTGGTGCCTCACCGTCTCCTTCACGCATCCGCACGATCCCTATGTGGCGCGGCGAAAGTTCTGGGACCTCTACGAGGACTGCGAGCACCTGCTGCCCGAGGTCGGCATGCTGGAGGAGCAGGATCCGCACTCCGCCCGCATCCTCGCCTCCTGCGACTATGCCAAGTTCGCCATCAGCGGCGAGGACGTGCGCCGCTCGCGCCAGGCCTATTTCGCCAACATCTCCTATCTCGACGAGAAGGTCGGCGAACTCGTCGACACGCTCACGCGCACCCGCATGCTGGACGACACGTTGATCCTGTTCTGCTCGGACCATGGCGACATGCTCGGCGAGCGCGGCCTGTGGTTCAAGATGAACTTCTTCGAGGGTTCGGCCCGCGTGCCGCTGATGATCGCCGGCCCGGGCGTCGCCCCCGGCCTGCATCTCGCGCCGACGTCGAACCTCGACGTGACGCCGACGCTGTGCGACCTCGCCGGCATCTCCATGGACGAGGTGATGCCCTGGACGGACGGCGAAAGCCTGCTGCCCGTCATCAACGGCGCGGAGCGGACCGCGCCGGTGCTGATGGAATATGCGGCGGAGGCCTCCTATGCGCCCATCGTCGGCATTCGCGAGGGCAAGTGGAAATACATCCACTGCGAACTCGACCCGGAGCAGCTCTACGATCTGGAGACCGATCCGCTCGAACTGACGGACCTTGCGACGTCGGACGATCCTGTCATCAAGGCGACGCTGGAAGGCTTCCGGCAGATGCGCGAGGCGCGCTGGGACATGGCCGCCTTCGACGCGAGCGTACGCGAGAGCCAGGCGCGGCGCTGGGTGGTCTACGAGGCGCTGCGCAACGGGGCCTATTATCCCTGGGACCACCAGCCGCTGCAGAAGGCCTCCGAGCGCTACATGCGCAACCACATGAACCTCGACAATCTCGAGGAATCCAAACGCTATCCGCGGGGAGAATGAGATGAAAGCCCAACCGAAAGCCTCGCACTTCATCGACGGCGACTATGTGGAAGACGCCGCCGGCACGCCCTTCGACAGCATCTACCCCGCCACCGGCGAGGTGATCGCGCGCCTCCACGCCGCAACGCCCGCCATCGTCGAGAAGGCCATCGCCTCGGCCAAGCGCGCCCAGAAGGAATGGGCGGCGATGAGCCCCACGGCGCGCGGCCGCATCCTCAAGCGGGCGGCGGAGATCATGCGCGAGAGGAACCGCGAGCTGTCCGAGCTGGAGACGCTCGACACCGGCAAGCCGATCCAGGAGACCATCGTCGCCGATCCGACCTCGGGCGCCGACGCCTTCGAATTCTTCGGCGGCATCGCGGCGGCGGGGCTCAACGGCGACTATATTCCGCTCGGACAGGACTTCGCCTTCACCAAGCGCGTGCCGCTCGGCGTGTGCGTCGGCATCGGCGCCTGGAACTATCCGCAGCAGATCGCCTGCTGGAAGGGCGCGCCGGCGCTCGTCTGCGGCAACGCCATGGTCTTCAAGCCCTCGGAGAACACGCCGCTCGGCGCGCTGAAGATCGCGGAGATCCTCGTGGAAGCCGGCCTGCCGAAGGGGCTCTACAACGTCATCCAGGGCGACCGGTCGACCGGCCCGCTGCTCGTCAACCATCCCGACGTCGCCAAGGTCTCGCTGACCGGCTCCGTGCCAACGGGCAAGAAGGTCGCGGGCGCCGCCGCCGCCGACCTCAAGCATGTCACGATGGAGCTCGGCGGCAAGTCGCCGCTCATCGTCTTCGACGACGCCGACCTCGAAAGCGCCATCGGCGGTGCGATGCTCGGCAACTTCTATTCGACCGGGCAGGTCTGCTCGAACGGCACCCGCGTCTTCGTGCAGAAGGGCATCAAGGACAGGTTCCTGTCGCGCCTGAAGGAGCGGACGGAAAGGATCGTCATCGGCGATCCGATGGACGAGGCGACGCAGCTCGGCCCGATGGTCTCCAGGGCCCAGCGCGACAAGGTTCTGGACTATATCGAGAAGGGCAAGGCGGAAGGCGCGACGCTTCTGACCGGCGGCGGCATTCCGAACGACGTGTCGGGCGAAGGCACCTACATCCAGCCGACCGTCTTTGCCGACGTCACCGACGACATGACCATCGCCCGCGAAGAGATTTTCGGCCCCGTCATGTGCGTGCTTGACTTCGACGGCGAGGACGAGGTGATCGCCCGCGGCAACGCCACCGAATTCGGCCTCTCCGGCGGCGTCTTCACGGCGGATATCACCCGCGCCCACCGCGTCGTCGACCAGCTCGAAGCCGGCACGCTCTGGATCAACACCTATAACCTAGCCCCCGTGGAAATCCCCTTCGGCGGCTCCAAGCAATCCGGCTTCGGCCGCGAGAACTCGCTGGCCGCGCTGGAGCACTATTCCGAACTGAAGACGGTCTATGTCTCAATGGGCAAGGTCGAGGCGCCGTATTGAGATGGGCGCCTCAGTCCGCCACGTCCACGACGAGGTCATCGAGATCGACCCTCAGAGCCTTCGCGATGCGCTTGAGCACGTCGACGGAGCCGGTTTTCTTGCCGGCTTCGATCTCGGAGAGGTAGGGCTGGGAGATACCGGCGGCTTCGGCGAGCTCGGAGACCGTAAAGCCGCGATAATTCCGGAACGTGCGGATGCGGCTGTCGGTTTCCCAAAGCTCGTAGACGAGTTCGGCCGGCCATGTTTCTTCACCCGCCCGCACACGCGCCATGATTCGCTCTGCCGCGATCGTGTCGAGAAGGTCCTCGTAGTCGTCTTCCGGCACGAGGACATAGGACTGCCCGTCGATCACGGTCTTGCGCACCTCGCCCATTGTTCACTCCTTGTAGATACCGCCGCGCGGCCCAACTTCGACGACGATAACCAACGCCGTTTGCTCATCGATGATAACGCGATCGTCGCCGACACGAATGCGCAGAAGCGCGCTCCCCTTGAGCTTCTTGACGTCGACGACGTCGCCACGCGCGAACGCATCGACCTTGGACCGGATGGCCGTCCGTCGCTTCGGCTGCATTCGGTCCAGAACCTTTGTGGCAGCCTTGGAATACTGCACCACCTTCATTCCAAGATTATAGCAAATAGCTATACTCCGATCAACCAGCGGTAACAGGCCATGACCAACGCAGACTACATCATCATCGGCTCCGGCTCCGCCGGATCGGCGCTCGCCTATCGCCTCTCGGAGGACGGCAGGCATACGGTCATGGTGCTGGAATATGGCGGGTCGGATATCGGGCCGTTCATCCAGATGCCGGCGGCGCTCGCCTGGCCGATGAGCATGAAGCGCTACAACTGGGGCTATCTCTCCGAGCCCGAGCCGAACCTCAACAACCGGCGCATCACCGCGCCGCGCGGGAAGGTGATCGGCGGGTCGTCCTCCATCAACGGCCTCGTCTATGTGCGCGGCCATGCCGAGGACTTCAACCGCTGGGAGGAGCTCGGCGCGCAGGGCTGGGCCTATGCGGACGTGCTGCCCTACTACAAGCGCATGGAGACCTCGCATGGCGGGGAAGCCGGCTGGCGCGGCACCGACGGGCCACTGCACGTGCGGCGCGGGCCGGTGACCAACCCGCTCTTCCACGCCTTCATCCAGGCCGGGCAGCAAGCCGGTTTCGAGCTGACGGACGACTATAACGGCTCCAAGCAGGAAGGCTTCGGCCTGATGGAGCAGACGATCCACAACGGCCGGCGCTGGTCGGCGGCGAACGCCTATCTGCGCCCCGCCATGAAGCGGCCGAACGTCTCGCTCGTGCGCTGCTTCGCGCGGAAGATCGTCATCGAGAACGGCCGGGCCATCGGCGTCGAGATCGAGCGGGGCGGCAGGATCGAGGTGGTGAAGGCGAACCGTGAGGTCATCGTCTCCGCCTCCTCCTTCAACTCGCCGAAGCTCCTGATGCTCTCCGGCATCGGCCCGGGGCAACACCTGAAGGACATGGGGATCGAGGTGAAGGTCGACCGGCCGGGCGTCGGCGCCAACCTGCAGGACCACATGGAGTTCTACTTCCAGCAGATCTCGACGAAGCCCGTCTCGCTCTATTCCTGGCTGCCGTGGTTCTGGCAGGGGGTGGCAGGCGCGCAGTGGCTTGTCTCCAAGGGCGGGCTCGGCGCCTCCAACCAGTTCGAGGCCTGCGCCTTCCTGCGCTCGGGACCGGGGTTGAGGCAGCCGGACATCCAGTACCACTTCCTGCCCGTCGCGATCTCCTATGACGGCAGGGCGGCGGCCAAGAGCCACGGTTTCCAGGTGCATGTCGGCTACAACCTGTCGAAATCGCGCGGCAACGTGACGCTGCGCTCCGCCGATCCGATGGCCGATCCCGTCATCCGCTTCAACTACATGAGCCATGAAGAGGACTGGGTGAAGTTCCGCCATTGCGTGCGCCTCACCCGCGAGATCTTCGGCCAGAAGGCCTTCGACGAGTTCCGCGGGCCGGAAATCCAGCCGGGCGCCGCCGTCGAGACGGACGATCAGATCGACGCCTTCCTGCGCGAGCACCTGGAAAGCGCCTACCATCCCTGCGGCACCTGCCGCATGGGCGCGGCCAGCGACCCGATGGCGGTCGTCGATCCCCAGACCCGCGTCATCGGCGTCGAGGCCCTGCGCGTCGCCGATTCGTCGATCTTCCCGCACGTGACCTACGGCAACCTCAACGCGCCGTCGATCATGACCGGCGAGAAGGCGGCCGACCACATCCTGGGCAGGCCGCCCCTCGCCCGCTCCAACCAGGAGCCGTGGACCAACCCGCGCGCGGCGGTGAGCGACCGATAAAAACTTTGGAACCTTGATGGCCGCACGGAATTGAGGCGGGCAATCGCCTCAAAGGGGGGAGCCTGTGGCAACATACAAAAAGGTTTCGCATCGTCATATCCGCAAGGAGACCGACCTCGTCGTCACGCTGATCGAGGGCATCGGCGGGCCCTGCGCCTTCATCACCGATCCGGCGCAGGCCCGCGACACGATCCCCATTCCCGTGGAGGAAGCGCTCGCCGGCGCAAGGCAGGTGATCGCCGGCGACCCCAGGCCGCGCAACATCGTCATCGTCGACGAGGACGACCTGTGGGACGATTGCTGGGGCACGCTCGCGCCGCATCCCGAACGAAACGTCAGATGAAGGCGATCCAGCGCCCCGCCAGCACCGCGCCGACCCAGATGACCATCGAAAACAGCGCCTGCATGCGCAAGGCGGGAGGGGCGCTGTCCGTCGCCAGCGCCGTCTGCCAGGCGCCGCGTGCGTGCAGGACAAGCGCATTGACAATGCCGAGGGCGACGAGCGCGACCTTGACGAGGAAGGCGGGGTTCCCCGCATATTCCTGCGCCCGCACGGAGAAGAGGCAGAGGCCGGTCGCGAGCGCGGCGACGACGCCGGTCGCCGCGGTGCGCGAGAGCAGCGGGCCGACGGCGACGATCGGCGCGGCGCGGATGAGGCCGACGAGCCGCAGGTCGAGCGGCAGGATGGCCCCGACGACGAGGCCGATCGACAGGATATGGGCGGCGTTGACGACGAGATAGAGCGTGCCGGACGCCTTCAGCGCGGCGGCGACCGGCGTCGTCGAGAGCCAGGCAAGCGCCTCCATCCCCGCCCCGTCAATTCGTCTCGATGCGCTCGGGATAGATGTCGAAGACCTTTCCGGCGACGGTGATGCGCACGGCCTTCATGCGCTTCTCGTTCTGGTCGAGCGAGCGGTTGCCGAGCACGACGATCGCATCGCCCGGCTCCGCCGATCCCTCCACGAAGCCGGACCGCTGCGTCTGGCGCGGATTGCCGAGTTCGATCTTCCACACGCCGTCCGACGCCGTCTCGACCTCCAGCGAGGGATGCGGCGGGGCGATCGAGACGGTGCGGATCGTTCCGGTGAGTTCGGTCTGCTCTTCCTCGGCCCAGGTCCAGCCGTGATGCGCGAAGGCGGCGAAAGCGGTCATCGACGCGGTGGCGGCGAGGACGACCATCCGTGTTGTTGCGGCCTGCATGGCGTTCTCCTCTGTCTCTCCTGCCCCGACAGATAGGATACACCCCTGGGCCGGCGAGGCCGTTCAAGGATAGTTGAACGGCCTCGTCCAAATGAAAGGGCCGGGCAATGCGCCCGGCCCTTCCTGCCTGCTTCCGACCGGAGGTTCAGAAGAAGAAGAAATCGTTGGCGTGAAGGTCCGCCTTGTCGATGCCTTCGAGCTTGATGGTGTTCTTGCCGTAGTCGATGATGAGGTCGCCGGACTTTTCGGTGGCGTGCGAGAGCACGTCGTTGAAGTTCTTCAGCACCGACTTGTCGAGGCGGATCACGTCGCCCTTGGCGCTGCCGGCCTCGAAGTCGGTGACCGTGTCGTTGCCCTGGCCCTTCTTGAAGATGAAGGTGTCGGCGCCGTTCCCGCCGGTCAGCTTGTCGTTGCCGGCGCCGCCGTCGAGCGTGTCGTTGCCGTTGCCGCCCGAAAGCTTGTCGTTGCCGGCATCGCCGAAGAGCTTGTCATTGCCCGCGCCGCCGGAGATCGTGTCGTTCCCGCCGCCGCCCTTCAGCGTGTCGTTGCCGTTGTTGCCGGAAATCTTGTCGGCCTTGCCGAAACCGGTGAACGTGTCGTTGCCGGTGCTGCCCGAAAACTCGATGGCGTTGGCCTTGAGGATCTTCTGGAGGCTCGTCGTCGCGCCGCCATCGGTGTTCTTGCCGCCCATGATGTCGCTCAGGATCTTGCCGGCAAGGGTCTTGTCGGTGACGTTGAGGCCGGTGATCTCGATGTCGGACACCGCCTTGAAGCGCGAGCCGACGAGCTCGACCTTGTCGCCGAAGGTGATGGCCTTCAGCGAGCCGGTGATCTTGTGGGTGGCGAGGTCATAGTCCCACTTCGCCTTGCCGGCGGTCAGCACGACGCCGTAGTCCTTGAGATTGGTGCTGGCATATTGCGTGCCGCTCATGGCCATCGGGTCGGCGCTGTTGAAGGAGCCGTAGCCGTCGCGAAGATAGGTCTTGTTGAAGTTGGAGAGGTACGCGGCGAAGTTGATGCCCTTGCCGTCCTTGTTCGCATCCTTGACCGCAATCTTGATCGCCATTTTCCTCGTTCCTTCCTGTCAGGCACCCATGCGCCCCGATACTTGAATTCGACATTCAGCTATTAAATCTGATTTTTGCTGTCAAGTTTTTTGACGGCCGGGAAAGGCGGCAGGATTTCTGCCCGTGGCGCGAGATGGAGAGATATTTGCTCCCGCGCCGACATTTCAGAAATCCGTTTTGCTGTCTCGGGCCGGGCAAGGCTGCGATAATCCGGCAACTTCTCGCAAAGGCATGGAATGGAATGACTGCTCTCACCGGAAACGGGACCGCGCAGGCCCTCAATGACAAACTCGCCGAACTCGACCTTGCCGGACGCCTTGCGCTGGTGGCCGGGCTTGGCGGGCGTTCCGTCTTCACCACCAGCCTCGGCATCGAGGACCAGGTGATCACGGCGGCCATCGGCACCGAGCGCCTCGGCATCGACGTCGCGACGCTGGAGACCGGCCGCCTCTTCAAGGAGACCGTCGACCTCATCGACGAGACCGAGGACCAGTACGGCATCACCATCACGCGTTATCATCCCCGCCAGGACGATATCGACGCCTATGCCGCGCAATACGGCCTCAACGGCTTCTACGAGAGCGTCGAGGCGCGCCACGCCTGTTGCGGCGTGCGCAAGCTGAAGCCGCTTGCGCGCGCACTCGAAGGGGCATCCTTCTGGATCACCGGCCTTCGCCGCGGCCAGTCCGGCAACCGTGCCGACACGCCGTTCGCGGAGTTCGACGCCGAACGCGGCCTGGTCAAGATCAATCCGCTGGCCGACTGGGACATCGAGCGCATCAAGGCCTATGTCGCCGACAATGCGGTTCCGGTGAACCCGATGCACCGGCGCGGCTATCCCTCGATCGGCTGCGAACCCTGTACGCGCGCCATCAAGCCCGGCGAGCCCGAGCGCGCCGGCCGCTGGTGGTGGGAGAACGACGAGAAGCGCGAATGCGGCCTGCATGTGCCGGAATCGGCGATCCCCTCCCTCGAATCGAGCGCCCTTTAAAGTTCATCCGCCCCGAGGGGCGCAGAAATCCGGAGTACTACCTTTCATGTCCGATATCCGTCCCGAAGCGGAAGCGAAGCACAGTGCAACGCAGAAGCCGCCGCTCGATCCGCATCTGAAGGCGCTGGAAAACGAGGCGATCCACATCTTCCGCGAGGTCGCCGCCGAATTCGAGCGGCCGGTCATGCTCTATTCGATCGGCAAGGATTCCTCGGTCCTCCTGCATCTCGCGCGCAAGGCCTTCTATCCGGGCCGGGTGCCCTTCCCGCTGCTGCACGTCAACACGGGCTGGAAGTTCGCCGAGATGATCGCCTTCCGCGACAAGATCGTGAAGGACTACGATCTCGACCTGATCGAGCACATCAACCCGCGCGGCGCGGCGGAGAACGTCACGCCCTTCACGCACGGCTCGGCGCTCTATACCGACATCATGAAGACCGAGGCGCTGCGCCAGGCGCTCGACGCCGGCAAGTTCGACGCGGCCTTCGGCGGCGCGCGGCGCGACGAGGAAGCCTCGCGCGCCAAGGAGCGCATCTACTCCTTCCGCACGCCCGACCACCGCTGGGACCCGCGCAACCAGCGCCCGGAGCTGTGGAACATCTACAACGGCATGATCCGCAACGGCGAGAGCGTGCGCGCCTTCCCGCTGTCCAACTGGACCGAGGTCGACATCTGGCGCTATATCCAGGCCGAGGACATCCCGATCGTGCCGCTCTATTTCGCGGAAAAGCGCCCCTATGTGGAGCGCGACGGCATGATGATCCTTGCCGAGGACCCGCGGCTCGAACTGCTTCCCGGCGAAGTGAAGCAGGAAGGCGTCATCCGCTTCCGCACGCTCGGCTGCTTCCCGCTGACCGGCGCCATCCGCTCCACCGCCACGACGCTCGACGACATCATCGCCGAGCTGGAGACGGCCACCGTCTCCGAACGCCAGGGCCGCGCGATCGACCGCGACCAGTCCGGCTCCATGGAAAAGAAGAAACGCGAAGGGTATTTCTGAGATGACCGTTTCCGCCACTGCAACCGCCGAGGTTTTCTCCTTGGAAGAAACGGCCCCTGAGCACGCCCGCGCCATCCGCGATTCCCGCCCGCTTCGCCTCATCACCTGCGGCTCGGTCGA
This sequence comes from Shinella sp. WSD5-1, assembly GCF_963942435.1. GTDB lineage: Bacteria > Pseudomonadota > Alphaproteobacteria > Rhizobiales > Rhizobiaceae > Shinella > Shinella yambaruensis. The sequence goes on along the minus strand of NZ_OZ012596.1, from coordinate 1,877,678 downwards.
CGACGGCAAGTCGACGCTGATCGGCCGCCTGCTCTGGGACACCAAGGCCGTCAAGGAAGACCAGGCCGCGACGCTCGAGCGCGACAGTTCCGGCAAGCAGAACGATCTCGGCCTGCCCGATTTCGCCCTCCTTCTCGACGGCCTGCAGGCCGAGCGCGAACAGGGCATCACCATCGACGTCGCCTATCGCTACTTCTCGACGGACCGCCGCGCCTTCATCGTCGCCGACACGCCCGGCCACGAGCAGTATACGCGCAACATGGCGACCGGCGCCTCCACGGCCGACCTTGCCGTGCTGCTGGTCGATGCGCGCGTCGGCATTCTCGAACAGACGCGCCGCCATGCCACCATCGCCTCGCTGATGGGCATCCGCCAGTTCGTGCTCGCGGTCAACAAGATCGACCTGACGCATTACGACCGCGCCCGCTTCGAGCAGATCACGCACGACTTCAAGGAATTCGCCCTGACGCTCGGCGTCAAGCAGATCACCGCCATACCTATGTCGGCGCTGAAGGGCGAGAACGTCGTCTATGACGGGCGCGCCGCCATGCCCTGGTATGACGGCCCGACGCTGGTCGAGACCCTGGAGAAAGCCACCACGCGCTCCAACCAGACGGTCGGCTTCCGCCTGCCGGTGCAGCGCGTCTCGCGCCCCGGCGAAAGCTTCCGCGGCTACCAGGGCACGGTCGCGGGCGGCTCGGTGAAGCCGGGCGACTCGGTCGTCGTCCTGCCCTCCGGCATGGTAGCGAACGTCACCAAGATCGTCACCTTCGACCTCGTGCGCAACGCCGCCGTCGCGGGCGACGCGATCACGCTGGTGCTCGACCGGCAGGTGGATGTGGCGCGCGGTGACATGATCGTCGCCATCGACAGCCAGCCGATGACCGGCCGCGGCTTCGACGCCCAGCTCGTCGCCCTCCAGCCGGACGGCATCGAGCCAGGCAAGCGCTACTGGCTGAAGAGCGGCTCGCGCCGCCAGCGTGTCAGCATCGAGCCGGTGAGCCAGCTCGACCTGAAAACCGCCAAGTGGGGTGCCGCGGACAGGCTCGGCATGAACGCCATCGGCAAGGTGCATCTCACCTTCGACGAGCAGGCGATCTTCGACAGCTACGAGCAGAACCGCACGACCGGCGCCTTCATCCTGATCGACCCCGACACCAACAACACGGTGGCCGGCGGCATGATCACCGGCCGCCGCTCGGAGATCGGCGGCATCCACAAGGACGACCAGCGCGTGCTGCTCTCCCTGCCGGCCGACCTCGCGGAAAAGATCATGGCGACCGAACTCTTCGCCAACCGCCGCCAGGACGTGGACGTGCGCCATACGAGTGCTGGGCGGGCGGCGGAGATTCTGGCCGATCTCGACGAGTAGGATTTCGCCGTGGAGGCGGCCCCTCATCCCGCTGCCGCGACCTTCTCCCCGCAAGCGGGGAGAAGGGATATGCCGCACAGCCTCCGATTTTCGGGAAACCCTTGCCTCTTTTTCCTTCTCCCCGCTTGCGGGGAGAAGGTGCCGGCAGGCGGATGAGGGGCGGCTTCAGCTTCGAAAATAAAAAGGGGGCCGCAATCGGCCCCCTTTTACCATTCCGTGTCCCGCTCAGAAGAAGAAGTACCAGAGCAGGAGGACGACGAAGAGCGGAACGCCCATCAACCAGAGGATCAAGGCCCGAGCCATAGAATTTCCTTTCCCAAACCGTTATGTCGATCGGGAAACGGTCGTGGCGCCAAATTGTTCCATCAGGGGTTGGTGAAACGCCCGCTCACCGCTCGCGGAACGCCTTGGCGAAATAGTCGGCGAGCGGCTTGATCAGATATTCCAGCGGCGAGCGCTCGGAGGTCTGGATGAAGGTCTCGACGGGCATGCCGGGCATGACATGCTTGTCGCCGAGCTTCGCCATCTCGCCGCTGTCCGGCTTGATCTCGGCCTTGTAGTAGGTGGCGCCGGTGCGCTGGTCGGCGAGCACGTCGGCGGCGACCTTCGTCACATGGCCGAAGATTTCCGGCGTCGATCGGTGGTCGAAGGCGGCAAAGCGGATATGCGCCATCTGGCCGACATGGACCTGGTCGATCTGCGTCGGCGAGATCTGCGTGGTGATGATAAGGTCCTGTTCCTGCGGGATGATGTAGAGCAGCGGATCGGCCGGGCGGATGACCGAGCGCAGCGCGTGGACCTGCATGCCGAGCACGACGCCGGCCATCGGCGCGGTGATGTCCATGCGGCTCAGCGTCTCCAGCTTGGCGTTGCGGTTCTCCTTGAGCTCGGCGACCTTCGCCTCGATCTCGCGCAGCGCCGTCGTCGCCTCCTCGCGCACCGTCGAATGGATGTTGAGGATGGCGATCTCGATTTCGGCGACGCGGCCGGCATTTTCCGCGATGTTGGCGCGGGCCTGGCTGATCGTGCCGAGGATTTCCGCCTCCTCGCGCTGCAGCGCCAGCACGCGGCTGGCATTGGTCAGCGACTGGGCGAGCAGCTTGTTCTGGGCCTCCAGTTCCTTGCCGATCAGGCTGAGCTGGGTTTCCAGCGCCTTGATGCGGCTTTCCAGGCCCTCGTTCTGCTTGGCGATCTGCGCCTTCTTCTCCTGAAGCTGGGCGGCCTGCTTGCCGCGCGTTTCGGCGCGCGCCGCCATCAGCCGCTTCTGGCCGGCGACGATCTCGGCCGCCTCCGGATCGGTGGCGACGGCTTTCAGGAGCTCGGGATCGAAGCTGATCTCGGCCGTCTCGTCCTGCTCCGCCTGGAGGCGCGCGGCGGTGCCGAGCAGGCTGAAGAGCTGGCCCTCGATGACGGCGAGCTCGGAGCGGTCGAAGGTGTCGTCGAGGCGCATCAGCACGTCGCCGGCCTTCACCGTGTCGCCTTCCTTGACGCGGATCTCGCCGACCACGCCGCCCGTCAGGTGCTGCACGATCTGGCGGTTGCTGGCGACCTCGATGATGCCGCCGGCCACGACCGCGCCGTTGATGCGCGTCAGCGCCGCCCAGGCGCCCATGCCGCCGAGCAGCACGAAGACCGTCGCATAGCCGGCGATCGCATAGCCCCGGCTGGTCCACTTCTTGTCCTTGGCGCCCGTTTCGCGAACCATGGCTCTAAAACCCTTACTTGTTGCTGCCGCCGGCACCGGCGACGACCTGCGTGTGGTTGCGCAGGTGCGCGCGCAGCACGTCGTCGCGCGGGCCGAAGGCCAGGCGCTGGCCGTTTTCCATGATGAGGATGAGCTCGCATTCCTCGATCGCCGCCGGCCGGTGCGCCATGATGACGACGGACTTGCCCTCCGCCTTCAGGTTGCGGATGGCAAGGTTCAGCGCCATCGAGCCCTCGGCGTCGAGGTTGGAGTTCGGCTCGTCGAGCACCACCAGCACCGGATCGCCATAGAGCGCGCGGGCAAGGCCGACGCGCTGCTTCTGGCCGCCGGAAAGGCGCCCGCCCATGGCCGGCAGCTTCGTGTCGTAGCCGTCCGGCAGGCGCAGGATCATGTCGTGCGCACCGGCCTTCTTCGCCGCTTCCACCACCTTCACCGGGTCGGGATCGAGCGCCATGCGGGCGATGTTCTCCGCCACCGTGCCCTCGAACAGCACGACATCCTGCGGCAGGTAGCCGACATGGTCGGCAAGGCCGTCCGTGCCGTACTGTTCCAGCGAGGCGCCGTCGAGGCGCACCTTGCCGGCGGCCGGCGGCCAGATGCCGGTGAGCACGCGGGCGAGCGTCGACTTGCCGGAGGCGCTCTGGCCGATGACGCCGAGCGCCTGGCCGGGCCGGAGCTCGAAATTCAGCATGCGCAGCGTCGCGACCTGCTCGCCGGGCGGCACGACCGTGACCTGCTCGACCTCGAGGATGGCGCGCGGCTTCGGCAGCGCCGTGCGGGGATCGTCCTCCGGCACGCGCGCCAGGAGCTCGGACAGGTTGCGCCAGCCCTGCCCGGCGCGCTGGATCAGCGACCACTGGCCGATCGCCCCCTCGATGGGCGCCAGCGCCCGGCCGATGATGATGGAGCTGGCGATCATCGCGCCCGCGGTGATCTCGTTCTGCAGCACCAGATAGGCGCCGAGCGCCAGGATCGCCGACTGCAGGAAGACGCGGAAGGTCTTCGAGCTGATCGAATAGAAGCCGTTGCTGTCGGAATAGCGGATGTTGGCCTCGAGCGTCTTGTCGCGCAGGAGCTGCCAGCGGCCGGCGACGGCGCGGCGCATGCCGAGCGCCCGCACGGTGTCGCTCTCCTTCTGCAGCGTCTGGGTCATCTCGTCGCTGAGCCGGCCGGCGATCATCGCCCGCTCCTGGTCTTCCTTCGTGCCGTTCTGGTTGAGCCAGGTGAGCCCGACGAGGATGAGGCCGCCGACGATGCCGAGCACGCCCATCCAGGGATGGAAGGTGAAGATGACGAAGAGGAAGAACGGCGTCCACGGAATGTCGAAGACCGTGAAGAGCGCGGGCGAGGACAGCACCTTCTGGATCGCGTCGAGATCGCGCATGCCGGTGACGGTGGAAATGCCCTGGGCGTGCAGGTTCGTGCGGTCGAGCACGGCGTTGAAGACGCGCTTGTCGAAGCGCGCCTGGAAGCGGGCGCCGATGCGCGCGGCGACGCGGCTGCGGATGTGGTCGAGCACGCCCATGACGAGATAGAGGCCGATGATGAGGCCGGTCAGCGCCACCAGCGTCGCCTCCGAGCGGGAGGAGAGCACCCGGTCGTAGATTTGCAGCATGAAGAGCGGCCCGGTCAGCACGAGCAGGTTCACGAAGAAGCTGAAGAGGCCGATGGCGAGGAAGCCCGTCGCGCTCGACTTCAGCGCCGCTCTGAGTTCCTCTATGCCGGCCTTGCCCGATGGACGCATGACAATGTCTCTTCAAAGATCGACGCCGGAGGCCGGCCGGCGGGCCGGCGGCATCCGGGCGGCGAAGGGCCACTCGACCGCCCCGCCGCGAGCGGCCGGATGCGGGGGCCGCCCGCATGGCTGCGCGCGTCCTCGTTTGAAGACGGTATAGGGCCCGATTTATTCGTAAATCAACAGAATTCCGACGAAACGCCTAAAACACAACTCGAACCGTCATGTTTTCCCGCCGTCCGCCGCCTTCGTGTCCTCCTCCTTCTTCATCTCGATCTTGGCGAGAATGAAGAGGACGACGAAGCAGGCAAAGGTCGCGACGACCGCGACGAACCAGTAGCCGAGGCCGACCGAAAGCCCGACGGCGCCGGCAAGCCACATGCCCGCCCCCGTCGTCAGCCCCTTCACCTCGCCGCGTGAGAAGACGATCATGCCCGCGGCGAGGAAGGCGACGCCGGAGGTGACCGCCTCGATGACGCGCAGCGGATCGATGCGCACCTGCTCGTCGGAAAAGCCCGCCATGTGCACGCTCTCGATGGACAGGATGGCGAAGACGCAGGCCGCCAGCGCCACGAGGATATGGGTGCGCAGCCCCGCGGCATGGTCGCGGTATTCCCGCTCCGCCCCGATCACCGCCCCGAGCAGGATCGCCCCCGCCATGCGGGCCAAGAGGACCGGATAGGGCACTTCGGTGCGGGGAAAGAGGTCGGCGATGATCTGTTCCATGGCTCGCCAAACGCGAAAGCCGCAGTCCGGTTCCCGCAGCGCCCCCGAAAAACAAAACGCCCGGCCTTCCGGCCCTTTCCTCAACGGCGCGAATTTTTTTGATATTTTGCGCTTGTCGAAACGAAAAGCCTGTTCTATAGAGGCGCCGCTGGTCACGGAGTGTAGCGCAGTCTGGTAGCGCACCACGTTCGGGACGTGGGGGTCGAGTGTTCGAATCACTCCACTCCGACCAGCGGAAATCCTTCTAAAACAAGGATTTACAGCCATTCCGAGGGCTAACTAAAACCTTCCCGCCTGAAAACTGACAGAAACTCTGACAGAAACCCCTCGCCGGCCGCGTGGCGGTCGAATAGAAAAGGGCCTTTCCTGACTAATTGGCCTGCCTGGAGGCAACAAAGTTCTTAGACGCGCCGCCATTGGCGGGAGCTTGGAGCATAACGTCTCCATTGGGGCCGAGAGCGGCCTGTCCGCTCTTCGATTAATATTGGCGATAGGCTGCCATTCAGTATCTAGCCTGCAAGCGAGCCACGGCTTATGCACAACCTTTGTATTATCCAACAAGCTTGCTTGCTCCGGGGGAACTTGAACGAACCTCAGACTTAGTGTCTTCTCAGATCAACTTCTGGGGGTAGAAATGCAGTCCGACTCGTTTCAACACCGCGTGTGGCAGTGGGTCGTCGCATGCTTCCCTAAATCCGCGCACCTCAACGTGCGGGAGCGGAATCATCGTTTCCTTGAAGAAGCACTCGAACTCGCCCAGGCGAACGCCTGCACCAAGGAAGAAGCCACCAACTCGTGGAATATGTGTTCGACAGACCACCAGGCGGAGTCTGCCAGAAGGTTGGCGGGGTGTAGGTGGATTACTGCCATTCGAACCCCGAAATGAACGCTCAGAGTAAACCGAAAAGCGGAAATTATTTCCGCGTTGGCGTAGAAATCTCGCGGCACGAAATCTAGGCTTGGAAGCACAAGAATTCGGAAGAAAGGTCGGCGGCGGTTCGGTCCGTAGGACGACTAGCCATGCTTGACTTTCGAACCTTATTTTCCTGAGCCCAGCGTCACCCTGAGGGCCAGGTCGACGAGCCTGCCGAACGGCGCGCGCAGCAGGCTCGGCAGGTTCCAGCGGCCCTGGACGAAGACACCCTTGGCGTGGCTCATTGTGCGGAATCCCTCGATACCGTGATAAGCGCCCATGCCGCTCGGACCGATCCCGCCGAACGGCAGATCGTCCTGCGCGACATGGATCATGGTGTTGTTGATGCCGACATTGCCCGATGTAGTATTCATCAGCAGCTTCTCGCGGTCCGCGCCTTCGTCACCGAAATAGTAGAGCGCCAGCGGACGGGGCCGTGCGTTCACGTAGTCGATAACCTCGTCGATCGTGCGATAGGTCGTGACCGGAAGGAGCGGGCCGAATATCTCCTCCTGCATGACTGCTGCATCGTCTCCGGCGTCCACGATCAGCGTCGGCGCCAGCGTACGCGCTCGGTCTGCGGAACGCTCCGGAGTGACGCCGACCTCGATGACTCGTGCGCCCCTGGTTCGGGCATCCTCGATCAGGCTGCGCAGCCGATCGTAATGACGATCGTTGACGATGGAGGTGTAATCGTCGCTAGTCGGCCCATCGGGATAGGCATGCGCGACGCTCACGCCAAACTGGGCAATGAACGCATTGAGATCGTCTTCGTGAACCATCGCGTAATCGGGCGCGACACAGGTCTGTCCGGCATTCGACAACTTGCCGAAGACGATGCTTGCCATCGTCCGATCGTCGACATGGCCGCGTTCGACTATGACCGGGCTCTTTCCACCAAGTTCGAGCGTCACCGGCACGAGATTGTCGCTCGCCGCCTTCATCACCTTGCGGCCGACCGGCGTGCTGCCGGTGAAGAGCAGATGATCGAACGGCAGGCCGCTGAACGCCGCACCGACCTCCGGGCCGCCGAGCACGACGGCAACCTCATCGGCCGGAAAGATCTCTTCGAGCATCCTCCGGATGGTCTCGCTGGTGCGCGGAGTCAATTCCGACGGTTTCAGCATCGCACGGTTGCCGGCGGCGAGCGCTGTCGCAAGCGGGATGATCGTCAGCGAGAACGGATAGTTCCATGGCGCCATCACCCCGATGACGCCTTTCGGCTGATACTCCACATAGGCACGGCCGGCGCGATAGAACAGGCCGACATGCCGGCGCTCCGGCTTCATGAAGCGCCGCAGATTGCGGATGAGATAGTCGATGGTCTGGATCACGCCGACGGTTTCCATGATGTCGGTCTCGTGGCGCGAGCGATGCCCGAAATCCGCACTGATGGCCTCCGCCACCGCGCGTCGATGCGCGAGCACGGCGGAGCGCAGGCGTTTCAGCCGGGCCTTGCGATCGGCAAGGGTCGGCGGTCCTTCCTTGAGGAAGGCGGAACGCTGGCGTTCGAGCAGAGCCGCCATATCGAAGCTGGGATCGGGGTGGGCCGGAATCATCGCGTCTATCTCTTGAAATGGCGCGCGCCGAAGCCGGTCCGGCGCGCGTTTCGCTTCAACCTTTTATGAATGCGAGCAGATCGGCATTGATCACATCGGCGTTCACCGTAAGCATCCCGTGCGAGAAGCCGGGATAGATGATCAACTTACTGTTCTGCAGGAGCTTGTCCTGCATGATCGCCGCCGCCTTGTAGGGGACCACCTGGTCATCGTCGCCCTGCATCACGAGGGTCGGCACGGTGATCGCCTTCAGGTCCTCGGTCTGGTCGGTTTCCGAGAACGCCTTGATGCCTTCGTAATGCGCCTTGGCGCTGCCCATCATGCCCTGGCGCCACCAGTTCTCGATAACGCCCTGTGAGGGTTCTGCGCCCGGCCGGTTGTATCCGTAGAAGGGACCGGCGGGCACATCGAGGAAGAATTGCGCGCGGTTCGCGGCCAGCGCGGCGCGGAAACCGTCGAACACTTCGATCGGCGTCCCATCCGGATTGCCTTCGGTCTTGACCATCAGCGGCGGGACGGCGCTGACGAGAACCGCCTTGGCGACACGCCCCTGCGGCTGGCCATACTGCGCGACATAGCGGGCAACCTGCCCGCCACCGGTCGAATGGCCGATATGGATGGCGTTGCGAAGATCGAGATGCTCGGCGACCGCCGAGGCATCGGCGGCATAGTGATCCATGTCATGGCCATCGCTGACCTGGCTCGAACGACCATGGCCGCGCCGATCATGCGCGACGACGCGGAAGCCTTCCTTGAGGAAGAACAGCATCTGGTTGTCCCAATCATCCGCGCTGAGCGGCCAACCGTGATGGAAGTGGATCGGCTGCGCGTCCTTCGGACCCCAATCCTTGTAGAAAATCTCGGTTCCATCCTTTGTTTTGACATAGGCCATGACGACTTCTCCTCTGTTGACGATTACGGTCTGGTGGTCTTCAAATGGCAGGCAGGGCCTGTAGCGAGCGCGGCAGGTGCAAGACCATCTGCGCATCCTTAACGACGTCGAACCGCAAGATGGTTCCCACCCCCAGGCCATCCAGCAACTGGCTGATAGGACCACCGGCCCGCGACAGTTTCACGTCACGCGGAAACAGTGTCCGGGCGAACTCGATCGGATTGGTCACGAACTGCGTCTGACGCCATTCGCCATCCACCAGCCCGATGGAGGTGTTGGTCGACAGGCGCGACTGTGACGGTATGCGGCGAAGGGCCGGCAGCGGCGCGGTCAATGCCACATCCGACTTGCCGTCCGTTGCCGCAATGCTCGCCGAGACGCCCTTCGAGGAGATATCGAGCTGTATGCCGGTGAGCCATTTCGGCAGTTGGTAGCCATGGACCCCGCGCACGCGGGCGATCTCGGTATCGACCGGAAGCGCCAGCACATGCGCGAAGAAGCTCTGCCGCCGCATCGAGCCAAGCAGTTCCAGCGCATGCGGCCCGCGCGCTCCCGGCCGGCGGATGACGACGGCGACCGAGACCTCGTTATAGGGATCGTTGTCGCAGACCGCATAGGAGAAGAAGGTGAGCGCCACGAGCCCGTATCCCGGCAGCGCACGCAGCGGCTCGAGCTGCCCCGGCAACATTGCGCGGATCTTCTTCACCGGTGCGAGCATCAACGCCTGCACGTTGCTGGTGCGGTAATAGAAGTTCGGCGCCCATGTGGGGCCGATCCGCGAGGGGACCATTACTTTCGGGATACGCCGGAAGAAATCGATATTGCCGGCGGCCGGGTCTTTCGCCACCGCGTCGAGATCGGGATTGGAGCGAAAGCGGTCGTAGTAACCGCCTTTCGGCACCATGACCTTGTGACCGCCAAAATCGACTTCCGTGAATTCATCAGCCATGAACGACGACTTTCCTCAATAATGCGCTCATTCTGCGAGCGGATGGTAACGTTAAAGTCCAGTTTAAGGTCAAGGGCTGCGCACGGCGCTCACTGACGGTGCGATTTCGCCAGCCGGGCGGTCAGGCCACCTTCCGCGCAGCCATCCAGCGCCGATACTGACGGGCACTACGCTTTGCGGATATCTGCGCGGTGAGCAGCGCCCAGACCGGCGACACATTCGGCGCCGTGCGACGGCGACGGCTGAGACGCACCAACTGGTAGCGGACAGCGGCCATATGCGCCGAAGATGCAATCGGCTTGTTCTTCCAGGTGATCGGCTTCAGCATCGGAGCGTCGTTTTTCCCGAGCTTCCAGTTGCGCGGCAGGTTCGGTTCGATGGCGAGCGCGGTGGCGATCCCTGCCATGGCCACGCCGCTTTCGATCACCGTCTCCGCCACCGCGCGACGCTTGATGCCGCCCGTAACCATCAGCGGCATCGTCGCGACCTCGCCGATCTTGCGCGCGAATTCGAGGAAGTAGGCTTCGCGTGCCAAGGTGCGATCATCACGCGCCGCACCCATCATCGCCGGCGCTTCATAGCTGCCGCCCGACAATTCGACGAGATCGACGCCGAGCGGCCAAAGCATGGCGACGACGGCCTGCGCATCTTCGGGCGAGAAACCGCCGCGCTGGAAATCGGCCGAGTTGAGCTTGACCGCCACCGCAAAGCTTGGCGAGACGGCCGCGCGCACGCTGCGAACGATATCCAGCAAAAGGCGGGCCCGGTTTTCGAGGCTTCCGCCCCAGCGATCCTTGCGGTGGTTGGCGAGCGGGGAGAGGAACTGGCTCAAGAGATAGCCATGGGCCGCATGAATCTCGACGCCGGTAAAGCCTGCGCGTTCCGCGAGGACCGCGGTGTTGACGAAGCGGCGCTCGACCGCGGCGATGTCGGCGGGCGTCATCTCGCGCGGCACGGGGAAGACCTTGGACTGCGCGCCAAGATCGAGTGCGACCGCGGACGGAGCCAGTGTCGGCTGGCCGAGCCCGGCGGGCATCTGGCGGCCGGGATGATTGATCTGCATCCAAACCTGACCGCCGCCCGAGCGCGTGACGTCCGCCCATATCTTGAAGCGGTCGAGGTAACGGTCGTCTTCCAGGACGACACCGGCCGCGCCGGTCATGGCGCGCGCGTCGATCATCACATTGCCGGTGATGATGAGCCCGGATCCACCCTCGGCCCAGGCGCGATAGAGGCTGATGAGCTCGGCGGATGGTGCGTGGTCGCCGTCCGCCATATTCTCTTCCATCGCGGCCTTGGCGATGCGGTTCGGGATAGTAGCGCCATTGGGCAGCGTCAGCGGGGAAAACAGGGACATGAGAAGGTCTCCAAATTAGATTTGGACAGACCTTAACGTTTAAGCTAACTTTATGGTCAAGGGGCTTTCTGAAGGATTTTTGCAGATGAACATCGGTGAACTGGCAAAGCGCACGGGGCTGACGAATTCGCGTATCCGCTTCTATGAAAGCGCGGGCCTCCTGAAGACGGTCGACCGTCGCCCGAACGGTTATCGCACCTATCCACCGGAGGCGGTGCTCGTGCTCGAACTGATCACCACCGCGCAGGCCGCCGGCTTCAGCCTGGATGAGATCCGCACGCTCCTGCCGCCCGACCTGGATCGGTGGGACCACGGCAGCCTGGCCCAGGCGCTCCGCCGCAAGGTGGCGGATATCGAGGCGCTGGAAATGCGGCTGGCCCGGAGCAAGGCGCAGCTCGTCGCGCTCCTTGAGGATATCGAGGCAAAGCCCGGCGACATGGACTGCGCCGCCAATGCGCGACGGGTTCTGTCCCGCATGCTTGGCAAGGATGTGGAAGGGCCGACCCTTGAGGCCGACGACACGAAGCTTCTCGGCAAGGCGGGCCGCCGCCGTTCTGTGAAAGCCGTTTAGGCCTTTCACAGAAGCGCGGCCACTTTCTCCGCCGTCGCCTTGGCCGAGAAGGGATTCTGCCCCGTCACCAACCGGCCGTCCACCACGACATGGGAGACGAAGGGCAGGAAGGCCTTCTCGTACAAGGCGCCGCGCGTCTTCATCTCCGCCTCCGCATTATAGGGCATCTCCCGCGCAACCCCGGCCAGGATCTCTTCCGTCCAGGAAAAGCCCGTGATCCTACGCTTCGCGACCAGAAGGCTGCCGACGGACAGGCGCGTGTTCAGCAGGCCGCAATAGCCATGGCAGACCGAGGAGACGACCCCGCCCTGCTCCCAGATGGCGCGCGTGATCCTCTGTAATCCCTCGTCATCCGGGAAATCCCACATGACCGCGTGTCCGCCGGTGAAATAGACCGCGTCGTATCCGGCCGGATCGATCTCCTCAGGCCGCGCCGTGGAGGCCAGAAGCCCCATCCGTTCGGGATCGTCCAGCCAAGCCTTGGCGGAGGCATCGAGGAGCGGCCATTTGAGGGCGCGCGGCTCCAGCGGCGACATGCCGCCTTTCGGGCTGACGATATGCTGCTCATAGCCGCGCGCCGCGAACACGTCCCACGCATGGGTCAGTTCCGACAGCCAGAGGCCGGTCGGATGCGACGGATCGGTGTAGTGGGCAACGTTGCTGACCACATGGAGAACGCGCTTGCTCATCGTCACGAACCCTTCCCGCCTGTAGCGGCCGCAGAAAAGACCGAACCATAACCTTCAACCAAGGCTAAGGGTCAAGCTCCGCTCTCTCTCTGGATCATCGCGCCGTCGAATGTGAAAAACCACGACGAAAAAGGGCAACTCCGTGCGAATATCGAACTTCGTTCATACCGTTCGTCTTTGTACTTTTCGCGCACGCCGGAATTAAAATTTTATTCAGCCATCAAGCATCAGTGTAAGCACATAGCGTAATGCTCGCGCTCATCTTGCGCAGGATGCGTGCTCTCGAAATCAATATTTCCTCTGACCGGCTCCCGTCGGGAGACTTCGGCTGCCTGAAAGTGTGTCGACTATGAAGAATCTGAGAATATCCCGCCAGCTGCTGTGTATGGTCACCGTTCTCATGGTGGCCTTCGCCGCGGTGACCTGCTATCAGGTCCGAACCTCCATCAGCGCGATCTACAAGGAGCGTTACGACATGCTCCGCACGCAGGTGGAATCGGGGCTCTCCATCCTGCAGCTTTACCACGACCGCGAGAAAACGGGTGAACTCAGCCGTGAAGAGGCCCAGCGCCAGGCTTATGCAATCGCCGCCGCCGTGAAGTTCGAGCCGGCGGGCTATCTTTGGGCATTCGACTCCGGCATCACGGTCCGGTTCCACTACAATGCCCCGCTTGTCGGCATGAACTTCAAAGGCCAGCCGGACAAGAAAGGCAACCTGTTCCGCGAGGACATGCTCGCAAAAGCGCAAGCCGGCGGGGGCATTACCCTTTACTACTGGGAGAAGCCGGGTGAGCCGGCCGGTGAATTTTTCGAGAAGGCCACCTATTCCCGCATCTTCGAGCCCTGGCAGATCGTCGTTGCGACGGGCGTCTATACCGACGATCTGGAGGCGGAGATCAACAAGACGATCCTGGAAGTCACCGCCGCCTGGCTCGTCGCCTTCCTCCTTGCGCTTGCGGCCGCATTCGTCGTGATGCGCAACATCACCAAGCCGCTCGCCGCCGTTCATGCCGCCCTGCAGGCCGTCGCCGATGAAGACGTCGAAACGGCGATCCCGCACACAGGCATGTCGAACGAAGTCGGCACCATGGCGAAGGCCACGCAGGCCCTGCAGGAAAAGATCCGCGAGCGCCATGCCATGGCCGAACGCGAGGAACGCCAGCGGCAGGAACTCGAGCGCGAGCGCCAGCAGAATTACGAAATGCAGGAAAGAGATGCGGCAAGCCAGGCACGCGTGGTCGCGGCGATCGGCAAAGCCCTGGAGAGGCTCGCGACAAGCGACCTTACGGTCCGATGCGGGGACCTCGGCCCGTCCTATGAAACCCTTCGCGCCAATTTCAATCAAGCACTCGACCATCTCGAAGCCGCCATGGCGAAAGTCAACGCGAAGGGGATCGACATCGGCGGGGCCAAGGAGGAAATCCGCCGGGCCTCCAACGAACTGTCCCAGCGCACCGAACGCCAGGCCGCAAACCTCGAGGAGACGTCAGCCGCCCTCGATGAATTGACCGTTACCGTGCGGCAGACGGCCGAGGGAGCAAGCGATGCCTCCCAGCGCGTGAAATCGGTCAGCGCCGAGGCCAGCCGGTCCGACCTGATCGTGGCGGAAGCGATCGAGGCAATGAACGACATCGAGACCTCGTCCGAAGAAATCTCCAAGATCATCGGCGTCATCGACGAGATCGCGTTCCAGACAAACCTGCTCGCCCTCAATGCGGGCGTCGAAGCCGCCCGCGCCGGCGACTCCGGCAAGGGATTTGCAGTCGTCGCGCAGGAGGTGCGGGAACTCGCGCAGCGATCCGCAGCCGCCGCCAAGGAGATAAAGGACCAGATTTCCCGCTCCTCCGGCCAGGTGCAGAACGGCGTGCGCCTCGTCCGGGAAACGGGCGAGGCCCTGAAGCGCATTTCCGGACAGGTTGCCGCTGCCAGCGACATCGTCGGAAAGATCGCCTATTCCGCTTCGGAGCAGGACGTGACACTTCGCTCGATCTCCACGTCGCTGAACCAACTCGACGCAGCCACGCAACGCAATGCCGCCATGGCGGAGGAAACTACGGCCTCGGCAGAGGCCCTCGCCGCTGACACTGACGAACTTCTCGGCCTCATCCAGTCGTTCCGCGTCAGCCGTTTCGATGCCGGCACGGGCCTCCATGAGCTGTCGCAGCGCATGCGCAAGGCGAGTTGACGGCGAGCCGGGCGGCGTCTTGCCCATCGGCAGGGCGCCGCCCCGACAGCATGGTCATGGATTTCTCGGGGCGGAATCGCATTAAGCGGGCCGCCTCATGTGGATTCCACGCCACGGCATGGCACCACGCCCTTGACTTCCCGCCCGTCATAGAGCGACTGTCGGACAATAGGTCAATGTGATACATTTTGTGATGAAAAGGGACAATGAGTGGACGCTGCTTTGTCGTGACCGGCGCCTCAAGCGGGCTCGGTGAATATTTCTCCCGCACCCTGGCGGCCGAGGGCCACCGGGTCGTGATGCTGGCGCGCAGGAGCGAGGTCCTCGCGCGCATCGCGCAAGAGATCACCGCGGCCGGCGGGACTGCGGAAAGCATAGCCGTGGATGTTGCAGATGCCGGCTCCGTCCAGACGGCTTTCGAGCGGATCGACGGCAAGATCGACGTGCTGGTGAACAATGCCGGCGTCAGCGTCGAGACATTCGCCCTGGACACGAGCCCCGAGGACCTTGACCGCGTTATCGATACGAATTTGAAGGGCGTCTTTCTCGTCGCGCAGGCGGCTGCCCGTAGGATGCGGCAGACCGGGGGCGGAGCGATCGTCAACGTAGCCTCGATCCTCGGCCTGCGGGTCGCAAGCGGGGTCGCCGCCTATGCGGCATCGAAAGCAGCCGTCGTGCAACTCACAAAATCCCTCGCCCTTGAATGGGCTCGCCACGGCATCAGGGTCAACACCCTTTGCCCCGGCTATATCGAGACGCCGTTGAACCGGGAGTTCTTCGCGACGGAAGCGGGGCAGAGATTGATCAGGCGGATACCGCAGGGACGGCTGGGCCGGATGGCCGATCTCGACGAACCGCTGCGGCTGCTGTGTTCCGACCGCGCGACATATATCACCGGCACCGCTCTTGCGGTTGACGGAGGCCATCTCGTTTCAGGACTTTGACGCCCTCGTCGGCAGTGAAACCGGCTGACATTCACGGTTGCTGCGATTAAGCTGCAATTTCAACCAAAAGACCACAGTATTCGAGAAACGGAGCATAGCCGCGGATGGCAAATTCACCGCCAGAGCCCACCTTGATCCAGATCGACCGCGATCCGACCTACAAGAGGGTCGCCAAGGCGATCGAGCAGGCGATCATGAGTGGCCGGCTCAAGTCGGGCGACAAGCTTCCCACGGAGACGGAACTGGCCGCGCAGCTCGGCGTCAACCGCTCGACGGTCCGCGAAGGGATCAGGGCGCTGGAAAACTCCGATCTGGTAACGCGGGTCGGCGGCAAGCGGCTGGTCGTGCAGGTTCCGCAGGCCAGCGAGATCGCGCGCGTCAACACGCGCGCGCTCGGGCTCATGCATGTCAGCTTCCTCGACCTGTGGGAAATGCAGCTTCAGATCGAGCCGTTCGCCGCCCATGCGGCCGCGCAAAGGATAGAGCCGGAGGTAAGGGAGGCGCTGCGCGAAAACGTCGCCCGCCTGAACGAGCATATCGAGGATGACGACAAGGTCATCGAGTACGATATCGAGTTTCACCGGCTCGTCGCGCAGGCCGCCTCCAATGCCGTGCTCGGCCTGGTGAGCGAACCGATCCGGATGTTGCTCTTCTCCGCCACGGTCGGCCTTTATGACGCGGTCCCCCAGGCGCGCCACCGTCTGCTTGCCGCGCATCGGTCGATCCTCGCAGAGATCGAAAGAGGAGACAGCCGGGCGGCGCAACATTGGATGGCGCGCCACATAGAAGACTTCAAACGCGGGTATGAAGTCGCCGGTTTCGACCTGCATGCGCCGATCCCAATAGACCCGCGCCGGCAGGAGCAACTTGGATAACGCGGCAGGGGTGCAGCAAGCGAATGCTTACGCCGATGCCCTGACGCGTCCGGATGCTCTGTTGAGGGGCGACTCTTCCGTCGTGCCGATGCCGTCGGCATCCGGACGACGGAAATCACCGGTCCTGCCGTCCATCACCCAGAGTTCACCGGTCGAGATGTCGAACCAGGCTCCATGGACGCGCACCTTGCCCTGTTCTTCCAGGGCGCAGACATAGGGAAAGGTGCGAAGGTTGTTAATCGAGTTTCGGATCGACACGCGCTCCAGAGCCGTCTGCCGCTCTCCCTGGGTCATCAGGTGCGTGCCCTTTATCTGCGCGGCCGCCGGTTGCAGGAGGGCCATCCATCGGCCGATGAAATCGCCGGGCGACAGGGGCTCGGCGGCGGGGTCGAGTGCCGCCTTGATGCCGCCGCACCGCCCATGACCCATGACGACGATGTTTTCGATCTTCAGGACCTGGATCGCATATTCGAGCGCCGCCGAGGTGGCATGGAAATGGCCGTCCGGCTCATAGGGCGGCACCATGTTGGCGACATTTCGGACGACGAAGAGCTCACCAGGGCCACAATCGAAAATTGTCTCCGGCGCGGAACGGGAATCGCAGCAGGCAATGACGAGCGTGTGCGGCGCCTGCCCGTCCTCCGCCAGCGTACGGTAGCGGCAGCGTTCATGGATAAACCGCCGCTCCATGAAATTGCGGTAGCCTCTCAAAAGGATATCCGGAAAGCCCATCCTGTCGCCCCTCTTCCGCCGTCAGACCCGTTCGAGCGCGACGGCGATGCCCTGCCCGACGCCGATGCACATGGTGGAGAGCGATCGTTTCTTTCCGGTGAGGCTGAGTTCCAGCGCTGCGGTGCCGGTGATGCGGGCGCCGGACATGCCGAGCGGGTGGCCCAGCGCGATGGCGCCGCCGTTCGGATTGACGTGGCCGGCGTCGTCGGCAATGCCGAGAGCGCGGAGCGTCGCCAGGCCCTGGGAGGCGAAGGCCTCGTTGAGTTCGATCACGTCGAAGTCGGCGGGTGTGAGGCCGAGGCGGGCGCAGAGGCGCTGCGTGGCCGCGACCGGGCCGATGCCCATGATGCGCGGCGGTACACCTGCCATCGCGCCGCCGAGGATGCGGGCGATGGGGGTGAGGCCGTACTTCTTGACCGCCGCTTCCGAGGCGATGACCAGCGCCGCCGCGCCGTCGTTGACACCCGACGCATTGCCCGCCGTCACCGTGCCGCCTTCCTTCCTGAAGGGTGTTCCGAGCCTGGCGAGCGCCTCGATGGTCGTCGCGCGCGGATGCTCGTCCTTCTCGACCACGACCGGATCGCCCTTCCGCTGCGGGATGGTGACGGGGGTGATCTCCCTTGCCAGCCGCCCGTTCGCCTGCGCGGCGGCAGCTTTCGCCTGCGAGCGAACGGCGAAGGCGTCCTGGTCCTCACGCGAGATGGAAAAATCCTCGGCGACGTTCTCGCCGGTCTCCGGCATGGAATCGACGCCGTACTGCTTCTTCATCACGGGATTGACGAAGCGCCAGCCGATGGTGGTGTCGTGGATCTCGGCATTGCGCGAGAAGGCCGTCTCCGCCTTGGGCATGACGAAGGGCGCGCGGCTCATGCTCTCCACGCCGCCGGCGATGAAAAGCTCCGCCTCGCCGGCCTTGATGGCGCGGGCGGCGGCGATGACCGCGTCCATGCCGGAGCCGCAGAGGCGGTTGATCGTCGTGCCGGAGACGGAGACGGGCAGGCCCGCCAAGAGCGCGGACATGCGGGCGACATTGCGGTTGTCCTCGCCCGCCTGGTTGGCGCAGCCGAAGATGACGTCGTCGACGGCCTCCCAGTCGATGCCGGCATTGCGCGCCATCAGCGCCTTCAGCGGGATGGCGCCGAGATCATCGGCACGCACGGAGGAAAGCGCACCGCCGAAGCGGCCGATGGGCGTGCGGATGTAGTCGCAGATATAGGCCTCAGCCATGGTGTTCCCCTCAAGCAGTTCCAGCAGACGTGCGTAGCGGCTTTGCGGCCGGAAGTGCGTACAACACTGTTCTAGAGTTGCGGCACGACGAGATCGGCGACATCGCCGTCGACATGCAGTTTCGTGCCGGTCATCGCCTGCAGCTCCTCGACCGTCATGCCCGGCAGCTTCTCGCGCAGCACGAAGCGGCCGCCCGAAACGTCGATGACGGCATGGCTGGTATAGATGCGGGTGATGCAGCCGACGCCGGTGAGCGGGAAGGTGCAGCGCTCGACGAGCTTCGGCTCGCCGTTCCTGGTGACGTGCTCGGTGATGACGACGACCTGTTTTGCGCCATGCACGAGGTCCATCGCCCCGCCGACGGCCGGAACGCCCTTGGAGCCGACGCGCCAGTTGGCGAGGTCGCCGTTCTCGGCCACCTGGTAGGCGCCGAGGATGGCGACGTCGAGATGGCCGCCGCGCACCATGGCAAAGCTGTCGGCATGGTGGAAGAAGGCCGAACCCGGCTTCAGCGTCACGGCCTTCTTGCCGGCATTGATCAGGTCCCAGTCCTCCTCGCCTTCCGGCGGGGCCTCGCCGAAGTCGAGGATGCCGTTCTCCGTGTGGAAGATCGCCGACCGACCCTCGGGCTGGTAGCGGGCGACCATTTCCGGGAAACCGATGCCGAGGTTGACATAGGCGCCGTCGAAAATGTCCTGTGCGGCGCGCCAGGCGATCTGGGCGTTGGAGAGTTTTATGTCCTCGCGGGTGTTCATGGGGTGCGTATCGACGGTCATGCGTAGGCCACTCCTGCGCGGATGAGGTCTTCTTCCTGCTTGGGATCGGCAACCTCGACGAGGCCGTCGACAAAGATGCCGGGGGTGACGACATGCTCGGGGTCGATGCCGCCGGGCGGCACCAGCTTCGAGACCTGCACGATGGTCTTCGCCGCGGCCATGCACATCAGCGGGCTGAAATTGCGGGCAGCCTTGTTGTAGGTGAGGTTGCCGTGCGTATCGCCGACATGCGCCTTGATCAGCGCGACATCCGCCTTCAGCCAGCGCTCCTGCACGTACATGCGGCCGTCGAATTCGGCGACCGGCTTGCCCTTAGCGAGCTCCGTGCCGTAGCTCGTCGGCGTGTAGAAGGCGGGGATGCCGGCGCCGCCGGCGCGGATGCGCTCGGCGAGCGTGCCCTGCGGCACCAGCTCCAACTCGATCTCGCCTGCGAGATAGCGGTCGGTGAAGGCGCGCGGATCTGTGGAGCGCGGGAAGGAGCAGATCATCTTGCGCACCATGCCCGCGTCGATCATCGCGGCGATGCCGATGCGGCCGTTGCCGGCATTGTTGTTGATGATGGTGAGGTCCTTCGGTCCCTTGTCGATGAGGGCGTGGATCAGTTCGATCGGCGCACCCGAACCGCCGAAACCGCCGATCATCACGACAGCGCCGTCGCCAATCTCCGCGACGGCGGTCTCAAGGCTTGCAAGTGTCTTGTCCATGGTGTTTTCAATGCGGCGGATAGAACCGCCCCTCCGTTAGAATATCGATGCGGCAAGCGAAGCGGCGATGTTCGCCGTCCGGCTCCGCATGTGCCCGGCGGCGTTGTTTCCTTGGCGTTACAATGACAGGGTCGCGAATTCCTTCTGAACGCGAAGCAGCGATGGCAGGAACTCCTGGACCGCATCCTCCATCCGCACGATCGCTGCGGGCAGCCCTGTGTTCAAGGCCGCGACCGTTCTGCCGCGCGTGTTCTTCAATGGAACGGCGATCGACCTGAGGCCGATCTCGACCTCCTGGTCTATCTGGGCATAGCCAAGCTGGCGCACACGGGCCAACTCCTCCATGATCCCCTTGAGGCTCGTCTGCGTAAACTCGGTGCGCCGGGTGAGCGTCGAGGCTTCCAGGATGCCCTGCGCCTCCGCTTCAGGCAGCGCGGCCAGCAGAACGCGCCCCATGGAGGTGCAATAGGCAGGCAGGCGGGAGCCCGGCATCAGCGCGATTGACATGACGCGGGTCTGCGCCGCCCGGGCGATATAGACGATTTCCGTATGATCCAGGATCGAGACGGACGTGCTCTGCTTTATCTCCTCGGAAACCTCGTCCAGCATCGGCTGCACGATCTTGTGGAGAGGCATGGATGCGAGGCAGCCCGTCCCCAGGCGCAGGACGCGGGGCGTGATGGTGAAGAACTTCCCGTCATAGGCGCAGTAGCCGAGCTCCGCCAAAGTGAGCAGGCAGCGGCGTGTCGTGGCGCGGTCGAGGCCGATGCGCCCGGCAGCCTGCGTGATGCTGAGCTTCGGGGCTTCCGCCGTGAAGGCCTCGATCACCCGCAGGCCTTTCGCGAGCCCCCCCATCAAATCGCGCTTGTTTGCGGTCAATATCCTGCCTCCCGTATCGGGCGCCTTGCCGGGCCTTCGCAAAGGCCCGGGCATGGTGAGGTTTCGACGAAAAGATGATTGCCGGATACAGCGGCGGGACGATCACCCGCCGCCGGCGGTGGCGTCGGCCTCCGCGGTCATCGCCAGAACGATCTTGCCGACATGGCTGCCCCCATCCATCCGGGCATGGGCGTCGGCGACCTTTTCGAAGGGGAAGATGCTGTCGATCACCGGCAAGGCCCGCCGCGCCGCCAGGAGCGGCATGACATGCTCTTCCAGGGCGCGGGCAAGGCGGGCCTTCATGGCGACGGGGCGGGCGCGCAAGGTCGAACCGGTCATCGTCACCCGCTTGAACAGAAGCGGAGCGAGGTCGATATCGGCGCGGCTGCCGTACTGGAAGGCGATCTGGGAAATCCGCCCGTCGAGGGCGATCAGGTCGAGATTCTTCTGGAAATAGGGTGCGCCCACCATGTCGAGGATCACATCGGGCCCGCGTCCCCCGGTCAGCCGCCGCCCCTCCTCCACGAAATCCGCAGTCCGGTAGTTGATCGCATGATCGGCGCCCATCTCCAGGCAGGCCGCGCATTTCTCGTCCGAGCCGGCCGTGGCGATCACGCGCCGCCCCCCGAGCGCTTTCGCCACCTGTATCGCCGTCGAGCCGATGCCGGAGGTACCGCCATGCACGAGAAGCGTCTCGCCATCGGCAAGGCCGGCGCGCTCGAAGACATTGCTCCAGACCGTGAAATAGGTCTCGGGCACGGCGCCCGCCTCGATGAAGCTCATCCCCGCCGGAATGGCGATGGCGACATCCTCGTGTACCACGGCACGTTCGGCATAGGCGCCGGAGGCGACCAGCGCCAGCACCCGGTCGCCCGGAGCAAAGCGCGTCACGTCCGCTCCGACCGCCTCGACGGTCCCCGCCAGTTCCAGTCCGAGCACGTCGCTCGCGCCGGGCGGAGGCGCATAGTTGCCCTGCCGCTGCATCACGTCGGGCCGGTTTATCCCCGCCGCGTGAACCCGCACCACCATGTCGTTCGGACCGGGCGCCGGCAAGGCGCGCTCGACGATGCGCAGGACTTCGGGACCTCCGGCCCCATCGGCGATGACGGATCGTGTCGTTTGCATGAGATGATATCCTTTCTATCGGAAGAGGGTCTTGCGCCGGGCGTCACGCCGCGCCCGCCGCGACGTTCGCGCCGCGTTCGATGCGCCAGACCTGGTCGAGCAGGCTTTCGGAATGGGTGGTCTCGGACATGCTCATGATGGTCGAGAGGCTCTCGCTCCTCAGCGAGGAAATCACCTCGGAGAGGCGCTGGGCGAGCGCCGGGGCGACGCCCTCGAAGGGCTCGTCGAGCAGGAGAAGCCGGGTGCCGGCGGTGAGCGCGCGGCCGAGTGCCACCAGTTTCTGCTGGCCGCCCGACAGGAGAAGCGCCTTGCGGTCGGCCATCGGTATCAGCTCCGGCATGATGTCGTAGACGAACTTGAGCCGCGCCTTGCCGTCGATGCCGCGCATCACCCATGTCGGCAGGAGGATGTTCTCCTCGACAGTCAGGTCCGGGATCAACCCCCGGGTTTCCGGCATGTATCCGAGGCCCAGCGCGGGACGGCGGTGAACGTCGACCTTCTCCAGGTTCTGGTCATTGAGGGTGACGGAGCCGCCACCAAGCCTGGCAAGGCCCATGATGGCGCGCATCACGGTGGTCTTGCCAGCCCCGTTGCGACCGACCAGACCGATCATCGATCCGGCGGGCACATCCATCGAGAAGTTGCGGACCGCCTCGACCTGGCCAATCTTCACATTGATGTCACGAATGGTCAGCATCGCCTTACCTCGCCGTTCCGGTGACGTATTTCTGCACGGCGGGGTCGTTCAGCACCTCGTCCGGCGCATCGTCCGCGATGATCTCGCCGGAATAGAAGGCGAGCACCCGGTCGGCGTAGCGCGTCACGATCTCCATGTCGTGCTCGACGAAGATCACCGCGGAGCGTTCCCCCTCGAGCGCGGCCATGACCTTGTCCATCAGCGGGAACTTCTCCTCCGTGCTGACGCCCGATGTCGGCTCGTCGAGCAGGAACACGCGCGGGCGGCTGGCAAGCGACATGGCGATATCGATCAGCTTGCGCACCCCGCCCGGCAGTTCGTTCACGGGACGGCCGGCGTAGCGCTCCAGCCCGAAGCGCTCCAGCATCTCGACGGCCCTGTCGAGCGAACCTTTCGTGCGCGCCGGACGAAAGACCGACCCGCCGTCGCCCGCGATCTCCAGCGCCACGAGGATGTTGTCGACCGGCGTCATGGCCTCGCAGAGCTGCGGGATCTGGAAGGAGCGGCCGAGACCTGCCCGCGTGATGAGCCGCGGCGGCAGGCGGGTGATGTCCCTACCGTCCAGCTTCACCTGGCCGGCATCGGGCTTGAGATAGCCCGTCACCATGTTGACGAAGGTGGTCTTGCCCGCGCCGTTGGAGCCGATCAGCGACAACCGGGCGGAGGGCATGACCTCCACGTTCAGGTTGTTGGCGGCGACCAGCGCGCCGAAGGATTTCATGAGGCCCTTTACCTCGAGAACTGCACCGCTCACGTCGCTGGCTCCTTGATGCTGCGGATTGCATGGTTTTTCGCCGGCTTCGCCCACATCGACCCCACGCCGCGCGGCAGGAAGACGATCACGAGCAGGAGGAAGATGCCGAGCAGCATCTGCCAGCTTTCGGGGAAGTACTGGCCGGAGAAGGACCGGACGAGCTCGGTGATCAGCGCCGTGCCGAAGACGGCCGTCACCGAAGCATAGCCGCCGAGAATGGCGATGAAGACCATCTCGCCCGACGTCGTCCAATAGCTGAAGAAGGGATCGACATGGCCGAGCGCGACGCCGTTCAGCGTGCCGCCGAGCCCGGCCAGGCCTCCGGCGAGGATGAAGCTGCGCATGCTGACGGAGAACACCGAGGCACCCAGATATTCGATGCGCAACTCGTTCTCGCGCGCGGCGCTGGCGATGAGGCCGAGGCCGCTGTCGAAATGAACCCGACAGACCGCGGCGGCGAGCGCGGCGGTGACGACGGCGATGGCATAGAGGCCGAAGCCGGTCTCCGCCAGGTGGTAGCCGAGAAGGGTCGGCTTGGGGACGTTGAAGCCGTCCGATCCGCCGATGGCGGCGATCTTGGTGAGGACGCCGTAGGCCACCATCGAAAGCGCCATGGTCAGCATGGCGAAGAAGATGCCGCGATAGCGGGCGACCAGCGGCGAGACCAGGGCGGCGATCAGGCCGCCGGCGATGCAGCCGACGGAAAGCAGCACGATCATATCCGTGACGCCTGCCCAGTTCGCCATGAGGCCCGAGACATAGGCGCCGCCGCAATAGTAGAGCCCCTGGCCGAAGCTGAGCAGCCCGCCCCTGAGCAACCCGACGAGACCGAGTGCGACGAGGCCGAAGCCGACCGCCTTGGTCATGGTGAAGAGGAACCAGGCCGGCACGACGAGACCGATGGCGATGAAGACCAGCGCGCCGAGCGCGGCGAGGCCGAATGTGCAAAGGATCGGGTTCATATCTTGCGCGCCTTGATGGGAGTGAAAAGGCCTTCCGGCCGGAAGATCAGCACGGCCACCATCACGAGGTAGATGATGAAGATCTCGGCTTCCGGAAGCTCGTAGACCGCAAAGGCGCGGGCGATGCCGACGATCAGCGCGCCGATCGCCGCGCCGGGGATCGAGCCGAGGCCGCCGATGATGACGACGGCGAAGCTGACGACGATGACCGAAACGCTGTTGCCCGGCTGCACCGAGATCAACGGGCTCGTGAAGGCACCGCCGAGCGCGGCGAGGAAGACGCCGACGCCGAAAGCGAGGAGATAGATGCGCGCGATGTTGACGCCCATCGCCTGGCTCACTTCCGGCTCCTTGATGACGGCGAGCGTGATCTTGCCGATCCGCGTGCGGTTGAGGCCGAACCAGACGCCGAGACCGCACACGACGGCAAGGCCGATCAGCGCGAGGTCGTAGCCGACATAGAACAGCGACCCCATCTCCACATTGCCGAGCAGGTTGCGCGGCTCGAAGACATAGTAGGGGTTCACGCCGAAGATCATCTTCGTCACGTCCTCCAGGATGAGGAACACGGCGTAGGTGATGAGAAGGATCAGCACTTCGTCGCGGCCGTAGAAGTAGCGCAGCAGCCCGCGCTCGATCAGCGGTGCGATCAGGATGGCCACGGCCGCCGCGGCGATGAACATGGCAAGCAGGCTGAACCACTCGGGCATGCCGAGGCCGGCGAAGAAGGGCACGGCGATTGCGGCCCCGTAGGCACCGAGCGCGTAGAGCCCGCCATGGGCAAAGTTGAGGATCTTCAGGACGCCGAAGACGAGCGTCAGCCCGAGCGCGACGATGAAAAGCCAGGAGGCATAGATAAGCCCATCCAGGAGAATGGTGAAAATGAGGTTCATGTCAGAAAACCGATCGTCGGTGTTGCGGGAGGCCGGGGCTGCGCGCCCCGGCAGCCTTGGTCAGTCGCAGTCGGCGCCGGGGAAACCCGCCTCGATCCATTCGATGCTCTTCTTGTCCGCCGGCGGGTTCACGCAGCGGGCGTCGAAGTGGAGGATGTCGCCGAGGACGATGTTGCCGTCCTTGTCCTTCTGCGTGCGTCCGAAGCCGATCGACTGGATCGCCTGATGGCCCTTGCCGTTCGTCATCTCGATCAGCCCCGCGGGGCTTTCCCAGGACAGGCCCGTCATGGCGGCGGAGAGCTGCTCGGAGGACGGCTTGACGCCGCCGTTTTCCTTCATCGCCTTTTCGACGGCGCTCTTCAGGCCGAGAAGCGCCTGCGCCATGCGATAGGGTCCCTGCACCGGCACGACGTTGTCGTAGGCCTCGCGATAGGCAGCGTCCCACCAGGTGTTGAGCGCGCTTTCCGGCGCCATGTAGCCGTAGGAGCCGCGCGCGCCGATGATCACGCCCTCGGGCATGTTGTTGCCGAGCGGCGGCAGGACATGGTCTGCGGTGGACAAGGCAACCTGCGCCTGCCTGAAGAGGCCGCGCGGCAGGCCCTGCAGGATGAAGGACTGGAGATCGCCGCCCCACAGGGAGGAATGGATGACATCGGCGCGCCTCTGCATGAGCGCAGAGATCTCCGTTCCGTACTGGCCGGCGCCGAAGGCCGGGAACAGCTCGGCCGCTACCGTGGCCTCGGGATAGATCTGGCCCATGGCGGCCTTGAAGTCGACCCAGCTGTCATGCCCCCAGGCATAGTCCTGATGGATACCTGCATAGGTCTTGATATCGACGCCGAGCGCCTTCAGATAGCGCACGAGACCGACATTGTCCTGCGTCGCGGTCGCGGCGGTACGGAAGACGTACTGGTAGTCGGCGTCCTCGAAGATGCGGGGCGTGCCGCAATCGTAGAGGATGGTGAACGTCTTCAGCTCCTCGGCGACCGGCGCGACGGCAAGGCAGTCGCCCGAACCGACATAGCCGATGACGACATCGACCTTCTCGCGCTGTACCAGATTGCGGTATTCCTGAACCTGGACGGTGGCACCCCCCGCCTCGTCGATCAGGACGGCTTCGATCTGCATACCGCCCATGCCCGGCGTGTCGTAGGGCGCGGGCACTTCGCCGGCATTGAGCTTCTTGACCAGCAGCTTCGCGCCGTTGGCTGCCGGAACGCCGAAGCTCTGCGCCGCCTGCCCGGAAAGGAAGGTCACGATGCCGACCTTGAAGGTGTCCTTTGCAGCGGCAGTGCTCGTGCCGGCGATCAGCGCGGCCAACAGTCCGCCAAACTTCACAAAATTTCGCATTCGGTTCTCCTCCCGGTTTGCGTCCGGCCAAACGACATTTGCGGCCGGAATTGATCGCCTCGTCCATTCTTGAGATCGGCGCGCCACCGGGCGGCCGAACATAGGAGCCCGCCTGGACGAGGCCGCCCAGCAAAAAGCCCCTCCAAGTCTCTGGCATCACGCCCCATCGGCGCCGGACAACAGCTCGCCAGACCGGCGACGACGACCGCGCCAGGTCGCCTTCCGTGGCACTCCCCGGGACGACACGGATGTCGAACCTCGGGGCGAATACCACCGATCTGGACAGGCATACCGCCTCTGCACCGTCTCGACCGGCACTCGGCTCCCTCCCCAATTCTGGCGAGCTACATTGTCCGACAAACAGACTATTATCTTTTCGGTCAGACCGTCAATCAGCGGAGCGTGCGAAATGCGAACAAATGTCAAATAGCGATTTTTTTGTTGACGGACGGCCGGTCGGAAAACTAGCCTCACAATCGCAATCTTGCGCATCAGGAGGATATACTGCGCACGATTACACAATCAAACCATTGATCTCACAGAATTTTTCCAGAGATTTCGATCTCATTCGGAGATTTCTTCATATCGAGATCAAAATTCAACGGGAGTTTTGCTGTGGCTAAAGATCATATGCAGACTATATCACAGATCATGGCCAATGGCGGTCGCCCGGCCGGTAGCATGCGCGAGATCAAAATCGTCGACACGACGTTTCGCGATGGCCAGCAGAGCCTTTGGGCAACGCGCATGCGCACGGAACACATGCTTTCGATGCTCGATGACATCACCGCGGCAGGATATACACAGATCGACCTCGTCGCTCCCATTCAATTCGACGTTTCTGTTCGTTACTTGAAGGAAGACCCCTGGGAGCGCGTAAGACTACTTCACGAGCGCGCGCCGGGCACGAAGTTCCGCGCGCTGATCCGTTCGCGGAATATTGCATCCTTCGATTTCCTTCCTGATGACGTTATACAATCATGGGTGGATAGCCTTTATGCGAATGGCTTCCGCGTGATTGGTTCGTTCGATGGCTTGAACGACATCGACAACATCGCGCCGGGGCTGCGCAGGGCCAAGGAGCTGGGTGCTTACACCTTCGGCGCCCTGTCCTATTGCGAGAGCCCGGTGCATACCGACGAACTCTATATCGCCAAGACCAGGGAATATCTGGAGAAGACGGATATCGATGCGTTCATGCTCAAGGATGCAGGCGGCCTCCTGACACCCGAGCGCATCCGCACGCTGGTCCCTGCGATCAAGGATCTGATTGGCGACCGGCCTCTGGAAATCCACAGCCACTGCCTCACGGCGCTGGCCCCGCTGGTCTATCTCGAGGCCGTCGAGCACGGCGTCGACGTGCTGCACCTCTCCATCGCCCCGCTGGCGAATGCCAACGGCCAGCCTGCCGTGCAAAGTGTCGTACGCGACCTGAAAGCGCTCGGCTACGAGGTGAACCTCGACATGGCACGCATCGCCAGGGTGAGCGAAAGGCTTCACCAGATCGCCGAGGACGAAGGCAAGCCGCTCGGCGTGCCGGTCGAATACAACGGCCTCCACTACATGCACCAGATTCCCGGCGGCATGCTGTCGAACTTCCAGTCGCAATTGAAGACGGCCGGCCTCGAGGATCGCTTCGACGAACTCCTGGTGGAAGTCGCCAAGGTCCGCTCGGAGCTTGCCTATCCCATCATGATCACGCCGTTCGCGCAGTTCGTCGGCACCCAGGCGGTGCTCAACGTCATCACCGGCGAGCGCTACAAGATCGTGCCTAACGAGATCAAGAAATACGTCCTCGGTTACTACGGCAAGCTGCTGGCGCCGATCGATCCGGAACTGCGCGGGCGCATCATCCGCAACGGCGCCTCCGAAATCGCCGCCGAGCCCGGCCCTATTGCGCCCATGCTGCCCGATCTCGCCGCACGCTATCCGGACGACGACATCGACACGCTGCTCCTGCGCGCGATGTTCGCGGGGACGCAGGTGGACGAGATGGTGAAGGCCAAGAAGGAAGCCGCCCCGGCCGACGGCGGCAGCTCCCTGCTCGCCCTCATCAAGCGCGCCCACGCGCAAAACACCGGCAAGCGCGCCCTGGCGATCAAAACCGCAAACTTTGAACTGAAACTTGGAGTCGAGAAGGTCAATGCCAATGGATAACGAGGCGATCAAGGAAGTGAACGCGATCCTGAAGTGGATCAATGTCGCTGACGACGTGAAGGACTTTTACCTGAAGGTCGGCGAGGTCGAGATCTCGCTGTCGCGGAACGAGAATTCCTCGTTCTTCGCCGACAGCAAGATCGCGAAGGCGTCCGTCGCCGCGCCGGTGCAGGCCGTCCCGGCAACCCCCGCCGTTCAGCCGGCGGCCCAGGCGCCCGCTGCCGCGGCCGATGCCTATGAGCAGCCCGCCGAGAACGAGGTGGTCATCAAGGCTCCCATGGTCGGCACCTTCTATGCGGCGTCGAAGCCGGGCGCCCCGGCCTTCGTCAATGTCGGGGACCGCGTCAAGTCCGACACCGTGCTTTGCATCGTCGAGGTCATGAAGCTCATGAACAATGTCGAGGCCAAGGTCGAGGGCGTCATCACGAAGATCCTGGTCGAGAACGAGCAGCCCGTCGAATACGGCCAGCCTCTGATGGTCATCAGGACCAACTGAAGGTCGTCGTAAAACACACTCAACTGGGAAGAATTTGCATGTCTGCGTTGATCAAAACAGTGTTGATCGCCAATCGCGGCGAGATCGCTCTTCGTATTATCCGCGCTTGTCGCGAGCTCGGTGTATCGACCATCCTGGTTCATTCGGAGGCGGACGCGAATTCCTTGCCGGTACGGCTCGCCGACAAGGCCGTCTGCATCGGACCTGCGCGCTCCAACATGAGCTACCGCAACCAGCAGGCGGTTCTCGGCGCCGCCCTCTCCTTCGGTGCCGACGCCATCCATCCCGGATACGGTTTCCTTGCTGAAAATGCTGAGTTCGCGGCCGCCTGCGAGAAGGAAGGCATCATCTTCATCGGCCCGTCCAGCACGGTCATCCACCAGATGGGCGACAAGATCGAGGCGAAGAAGATCGCGAAGAAGGCCGGCGTGCCCACGGTTCCCGGTTCCGACGGCGCGATCACCGAGTTCGCCGAGGCGCTGAAGGTCGCCAAGGACGTCGGTTTCCCCCTGCTGATCAAGGCGGCGGCTGGCGGCGGCGGGCGCGGCATGCGCGTCGTGCGCCAGATGGAAAGCCTGGAAAGCGATCTTTCCGAAATCATGTCCGAGGCCGAAACCGCCTTCGGCGACTCCTCCGTCTACATCGAGCTCTATCTCACCAATATCCGCCACATCGAAATCCAGGTGATGTGCGACGGCGAAACCTTCCTGCATATGGGCGAGCGCGACTGCACGACCCAACGACGAAATCAGAAGCTGATCGAGGAAGGCCCCTCTCCGGTTCTCGACGACAGGCTGCGCCAGGAACTTGCCGCCGCCGCGGTCAATCTGTGCCGCGAGGTCAAGTACACCAATGCCGGCACCATCGAATTCGTGTTCGACCTCGATGAGCGCAAGTTCTACTTCATCGAGATGAACACCCGCATCCAGGTCGAGCATCCCGTGTCGGAAATGATCACCGGGCTCGACCTCATCAAGATGCAGCTTGAAGTCGCCAGCGGCATTCCGCTTGCCATCCGGCAGGACGATATCCGTATCTCCGGCCACGCCATCGAATGCCGCATCAATGCCGAGGACCCCGAGCAGAACTTCATGCCATGCCCGGGCACCGTGAAGCGCTTCCATATGCCCGGCGGCCTCGGGATCCGGATGGATACGCATATCGAGGCCGGATACGTCATTCCGCCCTTCTACGATTCCATGGTCGGCAAGCTCATCTGCTGGGGCCAGACGCGCGAGGAAGCGAGAGCCCGCATGATCGCAGCGCTTGACGAGCTCGACCTCGGGGCGATCACGACGACGGCGCCGTTCCACAAGGAAATCCTTCAGAACGAGCAGTTCGTCTCCGGCGTCTTCAACACGTCCTTCGTCGCGACGCTGCTCGGAAAATAGCGATCCCGGGGCAGCGGCAAGACGCCCCGCCGCCAAACGCATGGTCCGCTGCTCCGCGGCGGACCCGGATGATACGCGTCCTACCTGCCATCATAGGGGAACCCCATGGAAACGCGTGACACCGTCTTCATAGCAACCTTTGCCGCCATCACGGCCGCCCTCGCCGTCTTCCCGCCCATGACCCTGCCGGTCGTGGGCGTACCGATCACAGCGCAATCTCTCGGTGCCATCCTCGCCGGTGGTGTTCTCGGTGCCAGGCGCGGCGGCCTGTCGATGATCCTTTTCCTGATCCTCGTTGCGATCGGCCTGCCGCTTCTCTCGGGAGGACGCGGCGGCTTCGGCGTCTTCATGGGACCGACCGGAGGCTTCCTGCTGAGATGGGTCGTCACGTCGTCGTCGGCCTCCTGGTGGAACGTCTCTGGCAACGCCTCGGCTATGTCACGGCCTTCCTCGCCGACGGGCGGGATCGTCGTGCTTTACGGGATCGGCATCGCCGCCGGCGCGCAAGGCGGTTGCCGGCCTCAAGCATCTGCTTGGCGGGAGCTCTGTCGTTTGATTCCACCACGCAACATTATCGTGCTGTCAGTGTGAGGTTGCGTATCCGCTCGCGGGTTTGCGCACCGCTTCGCTCAGTGCCTCAACCGATGGTGCACAGCAGCCATCCTCTCTCAGTCAGCGAACGATGATTTTTCCGGCGTAGCCACCCAAAGCCGACCATTCAGCGCGCATAAGCCGAACGGTCGCTTTGAGGAAATCTCACAAGTCTCCATAGCGTATCGAGCGCAAAGCTCTTGAACGGATATGAAGCGACGACCTGTTTATTGCGAGCAGCCATGATTGAACCGATGGCAAAGGCAACATCGCCGGACACCGTGAAACAGAGGACGTTCATTTCAAGATGGTCCGATCCGATTTGTGGGATCGCGACTTGCTCCTCAAACCGGCCTGTCTCCCTTGGTCACTTTTAAGGTGCGATTATCGACACCCGGCAGCATCCTTGCGGGATCGCGCGTGACAACGACGTCGATAACGGAGGGCCGGCGGCGCTCCTCGTTCGCAGCGCGGATGGCCGGGCCGAGTTCCTCGGGCCGTTCGACACGGATGCCTTGGCAGCCGAAGTCCTCGGCGATCCGGGCATAGTTCATCTCCACGAGATCCGAAGACTGATAGGCACCGTACATCGCATGCTGCAACGCCTTGATGTAGCCGGAGGCAGCGTTGTTGACGATCATCAGCGTGAACGGCGTGCCGGCCCGGCGCGCGGTTTCCAGCTCGCCGATCGTCATGTTGAACCCGCCGTCGCCGGTGATGGCGACGACCGGCTGGTCGGGCACCGCGAGCTGGGCGCCCATCGCTCCGGGAAGGCCGTAGCCGATCGAGGCAAAACCCCGGTCGGCTACGAACCTCCGGCCCGCCGCCTTGGTATCGTAGAGCAGCCCACCCCAATGGGCGGCGAAGCCGCCGTCGGCGACCAGCACGGACTCGGCCGGCATCGCCTCATTCAGCTCATGCAACATTCGGCCCATGTTGATTGGCACCTCGCTCGAAAGAAGGCGGTCGGCGGCGCCATCCCGCCACCTGCGCATGCGTGCGGGAATCTCGGCCGCGTAGTCCGCGCGGGCGGCGCATGCCCGGACAGCTTCGCCATAGAGGGCGGCGGACAGGTCCTCCAGCGCCAGCCGCGCGTCGCCGACGAGCGCATGGTCCGTCCGGGTGGTCCGGCCGATCTCCTCCGCAAGCACCTCGACATGGATAACGGGCGCATGGCCGTTGAAGAGATGGAAGCGCCTGGTGGCGATCTCGCCCAGCTTGCAGCCGACGACGATCAGGCAATCGCTGGCCTCGATCAGTTCGTTGGCGATGCGCGAGTAGCGGCCGAACAGGCCGGCCGAAAGCGGGTGCGTGCAGGCGATGGCGCCCTTGCCGGAGAGCGTGTGGGCGACCGGGATCGCGTGGGCTTCGGCGAAGGCTCGCAGCGCCTCGTAGGCCTGGGAGATATGCACGCCGCCGCCGACCAGCAGGAGCGGTCGCCTTGCCGCCGCGATGACCGCAGCAGCGTGCTCGACATCGCCCGCATCGGGTCTCGACCGATAACCCGGGAACCGGGTCGTCGCCGGATCGATCCAGAAGTCGGCGACCGAATAGTCGTGGACTTCGTGCGCGACGTCTTCCGGCACGTCGACCACGACGGGTCCGGGCCTGCCGGAGGTGGCGACCGCAAAGGCGCGGCGCACCGCCTCCGGCACCCGGGAGGGCCGTTCGATACGCATCACCTCCTTGACGGCGGGACGCAGGATGTCGAGTTGCCGGGTCTCCTGCGTCATGTTCTTCCAGGAATGATCGCGGTGGGTATCGCCGACGAAGACGACCTGGGGAATCCCGGCGTTGAAGCTCTCGACGAGCGCCGTCACAAGGTTGGTGGCGCCCGGCCCCAGCGTCGCATCGCACACGCCCGGCCGTCCGGACATCCGCGCCCAGGCGTCGGCGGCGAAGGCTCCGCACCGCTCGTCGTTGATCAGATGATGGCGTAACCCCTTGCGCCGGACGGCTTCGTAGAAGGGCAGAAGCTGAAACCCGCCCATGCCGAACATCGGCCCGACGTCCGCCCGTTCGAGAATTTCGGCAATCGCCTCCCCGCCCGTGAGGCGGATCGTTGCGTCGGATGTCGC
The DNA here is from genome assembly GCF_963942435.1 of Shinella sp. WSD5-1. Classification (GTDB taxonomy): domain Bacteria; phylum Pseudomonadota; class Alphaproteobacteria; order Rhizobiales; family Rhizobiaceae; genus Shinella; species Shinella yambaruensis. The sequence goes on along the minus strand of NZ_OZ012596.1, from coordinate 1,844,394 downwards.
TGTGGTCAGCTTTGCTTCGGTCATTGTCATGTGTCCCATGTTGGAAATTGATCAGCGGCGATGCCGGTCAGGCTGCCGATGAGATGGCGTATCCGCGTGCCGGGCTGTGCGCCGAGGGCGAGCGCTTTTTCGTTGGCAAAGGAGACGATGCCGGTTTCGTAGGTGGACCGGGCGTCGCCGATCCTGGCCGACGCGGCCTTGACACAGGCCGCAGCCACCCCCTGCCGATCCAGCACGGGCAGGCGCGCGATGCCCGCCGTGTCGATGCCGACGCCGGCGTCGTTGAAGATGGCGATCAAGGGGCGTGCCTTGATCGCGCGGTCCGCCGCCCCGGCCGGCAGCCCGCCGTGAGAGCCCGTAACGATGATGGCTCCGTTGTCGAAAGGCGTGATCGACGATGCGCTGTCGAGGAAGACAAGGCGTCGACCGGGGCCGAGCGAGCATTCCCGGCGACGAAAGATGGCGTCACTGGTTGCCCCGGAAAGCGCCGTTGCCTGCCCTACTCGATCGGATAGCAACGCCGCCGCATCCGCGGCCCGGCTTCCGGGGAAGATGCCCAGCGCGACGGCGGGCGCATTCGCCCGGCTGACGCGGCCGCGGGCCAGCATGTCCTGCGCATCGCCAATGCGTGCCGAGCGGTAATCGATTGCGATTGCCGGAACGGACTGGTTCCCAAGAACCGTCAGCCCTTCGACCCCGGCCTCCTCCAGCCCGATGCCGGCGTCGTGACACATCAGCGAGGCTATCGCGAATGCGAGCGCATACTCGCCCGTCGCGTGGCCGCCATGTGAGCCGACCAGAACGGCCCGGCCGGCATGTTCGGGACGAAGGTCCGTCACGGAGCCCAGCGTGATCATGCCGGAACGCTCCCATACCGCTTCAGCGCCTCGTCCAGACCGTCGAGCAGGACGTCGATCTCGCTTTCGCTGATGGTGAAGGGCGGGCTGATCTGGATGTGGTCGCCACCTTGCCCATGGTTGATGCCGGGAATGCCGGCGGCGACGAGAATCCCGTTTACACGCATGTGGCTGACGATCTTCGCGGTGAAGCCGACCTTCGGGTCGAAAGGCCGTCGCGTCTCGCGGTCCTCGACGAACTCGACGCCCCACAGCAGACCGCGTCCCCGGATGTCGCCGATCGCCGGGTGCCGATCCGCAAGCGCACGCAATCCGGCCTCCAGATAGCGCCCGATCTCCGCGCCGCGCGTGAAGAGCCCCTCGCGGGACATGATTTCATGCACCCGGTTTCCGACGAAGCAGGCGGAGGGGGTTCCGCTGTAGGTAAGGCCGTGGACGAAGCGGCCGCTGCCGGCGGCGAAGACCTCGCGGATCTTCTCCGACACGACCATTGCCCCCAGCGGCGCATAGCCGCTGCCGATCGCCTTGCCGAGCGTGACGATATCCGGCGCGACATCCCAGCCCGAGATCGCGAAGGGGTGGCCGGTGCGGCCGTAACCGCACAGCACCTCGTCGGCGACGAAGAGCACGTCGTAGCGGTCACAAATTTCGCGGATGCGGCGATAATAGCCCGGATTCGGCGTGAGGCCGGCTGCCGTGGTTCCGACGATGGGTTCTGCAAAGAACGCCGCGACCGTTTCGGGTCCTTCCATCAGGATCGTGCGCTCAAGATCGTCGGCGCACGCCAGCGTGCATCGGCCCCCGCCGCATATCCTGCAACGGTATTCGTAGGGCGGGGCGACGCGCGCCACGGGCAGGAGCAGCGGCGAATAGATCTCGCGCCAGCTGGTGCGGCCGGATAGCGACAGCGTGGCGAGCGTCACCCCGTGATAGCTGAGCCATCTTGCAACAGCCTTGTATTTCTGGGGCTTGCCCCGCTCGACGAAATACTGGCGCGCGAGCTTCCAGGCCGATTCATTCGCTTCGGACCCGCCCGAAGTGAAGTAGACGCCGGCCATGTTGGAAGGCGCCATGGCAAGGATGCGGCCGGCAAGCTCTTCCTGCCAGGGGTGGGTGAAAGTCGCGTTGTAGACGAAGGTGACCTTGTCCCCCGCCGCGGCCAAGGCATCCCATATCTCGGAGCGGCCGTGGCCGATACCGACCACGCCGGCGCTTGCCGACGCATCGAGATAGCGGCGGCCGGACGCATCCTCCAGGTAGGAGCCTTCACCCCTGACGATGGACGGTGGGACCGCGTTGAGGTCGCGGTAGAAAACAGGAGAATGGTTGTGCATGTCAGGACGACTCCTGGACCAGATGGCCTTGCGAAACGGTGCGCCAGATCCGTTCGGGCGGAACGAAGTCCGGCGCGCGAACGGGGCTGGGCAGGTCTTCGGCGGGAAGCGGCGGACGGGTGCCGCGCCGTGCGGGGTCCGGCAGGGGCACGGCGGACAGAAGCTTGCGCGTGTATGGGTGCTGCGGATTCTCTATGATCGCCGCGCGGGGGCCGATCTCCACGATCTCCCCCAGATACATGACCGCGATGCGATGGCTGACGCGTTCGACGGTCGCCATGTCGTGCGAGATGAACAGGTAGGAAAGCCCCAGCGAGGACTGCAGGTCGAGCATCAGGTTGAGCACCTGGGCCTTGATCGAGACATCGAGAGCGGAAACGGCCTCGTCTGCCACGATCAGCTTGGGCGAGAGAGCGAGCGCACGGGCGATGCAGACCCGCTGGCGCTGGCCGCCCGAGAATTCGTGCGGCAGCCTGGCCGCCATGCCAGGCTCCAACCCCACCTTCTCCAGCAGGCCGGCGGCGCGCTCCTCCGCCTCGCGCCGGCCGGCAAGCCCGTGCACGACGATGGGTTCGGCGATCGCCCTGCCGACGGGAATGCGCGGATTGAGGCTGGCATAGGGATCCTGGAAGATCATCTGCATGTCGCGGCGCAGCGCCTTCAACTGCGCCCCACCCATGCCGATCGCCTCGCGTCCCTCGAAGCGGACCGAACCGGCGAGCGGCTCGACCAGCCGGAGGATAGAACGGCCGGTCGTCGACTTGCCGCAGCCCGATTCCCCGACCAGCGAGAGCGTCTCACCCCGCGCTAGCGAAAAGGAGACGTTTTCCACCGCGTGCACGCGGCCGGAGACGCGCCGTAGAAGCCCGCTGCGCATCTCGAAGCGGGTCGTCAGGCCTTCGACCTCAAGAAGAGGCTCGTCGTGACAGGCCGGCGAGCGATCTGGGGCGGCAGCCGGGCCGGCGCTTTCGTCCTCTTCCACGAAGTCCGGCATCTTCTTCGGCGCCGCCTCGCCGCGCATCGAGCCCAACGTGGGAACCGCGGCGAGCAGCCGCCGCGTATAGGCGTGGGCCGGCCTGGCGAAGATCTGCGTGGTCTCGCCTTCCTCGACCTTGTCGCCGCGCAGCATCACCAGCACGCGATCGGCGATTTCCGCGACCACCCCCATGTCATGGGTGATGAAGACCACCCCCATGGCGAACTCGTCCTGAAGGGAGCGGATCAGGTCGAGGATCTGGGCCTGTACGGTCACGTCGAGCGCCGTCGTCGGCTCGTCGGCGATGAGGACCTTCGGCCGGCAGGCGAGCGCCATGGCGATCATCACGCGCTGACGCATGCCGCCGGAAAAGCGATGCGGGTACTCGTCCAGACGCTCACGCGCCGCCGGGATGCGGACCCGGTCGAGGATACGCAGCGCCTCGGCCCGGGCCGCGGCCCTGTCCATGCCGCGATGCAGGATCAACGCCTCCGAGATCTGGTCGCCGACAGTCAGCACCGGGTTCAAGCTGGTCATCGGCTCCTGGAAGATCATGGCGATCTCGTTGCCGCGGATGCGGCACATCTCCGCCTCCGGCAAGGACATGAGGTCGCGACCACCGAGCAGGGCTGAGCCCTCGACCCGGCCGTTGGCCTCCGGTACCAACTTGAGAAGCGACAGCGCGGTGACGCTCTTGCCGGAGCCGGACTCGCCGACGATGGCCAACGTCTCGCGCGGCTTGAGATCGAAGGACAGTCCCTTGACGACGGGAGTCCACCCTTGAGGCCCGCGAAAGGACGTCGTCAGATCCCTGACGGAAAGTACGGGTTCGCCCATTTTCACACCTCGTTCTTGAGCTTCGGGTCGACCGCATCGCGCAGGCCGTCGCCGAGCAGGTTGAGGGCGAAGATGACGATCAGGATCGCAAGGCTCGGCACAACGGCCAGCCAGGCGCTGTCGAGGATGTTCTCAAAGCCGGAGCGGATCATGCCGCCCCAGGTCGGGGTCGGCGGCTTGATGCCGAGCCCGATGAAAGCCAGCGACGCCTCGGTGCGGATGGCGTTGGCCAGCCAGAGCGAACCCATCACGACGATCTCGGCGGCGATGTTGGGCAGGATATGCACGAGCAGGATGCGCGCATCGGAATAGCCCAGCGACCGGCAGGCCTCGACATAGTCGCGCTCCTTGAGCGCGATGGTCGGCGCCCGCGCGATCCGCGCGAAGGGCGGGATCGAGGTCAGCGCGATGGCGAAGACGATGTTCGGCGTCGTGGCGCCGAGCATGGCGACGATGACCAGCCCGAGGATGAGCGACGGGAAGGCGAGCAGCACATCCATGATTTGCATCATGACGGCGTCAAAGCGGCCGCCGTACCAGCCGGCCAGCAGACCGATGGCCGAGCCGACCAGCATGGCGATCACTGTCGAGGCAATGCCGATGGCGAGCGAAACGCGGGCGCCGTAGATCAGTCTTGCCCAAGTGTCGCGGCCGTATTCGTCCGTGCCGAAGATATGCTCCACAGACGGGCCGGAAAGCTGGTGCGTGACGTCTTGGGCAAGGGGATCGTGTGCCGTGAACAGCGGCGCGAAGACGGCGATCACGATCACGGCAAGCAGGATGGCAAGCCCCACCCAGGAGGTCTTGTTGACGTTGAAGACGCGAATCAGGGCGCGCAAGGCGCCGCTCGGCGCGCCGGGAAGAGCAGCATGGGTCATTGTAGCTTCACTCGCGGATCTGCAAGGCCATAGGCGATGTCGGTCAGCATGTTCACGAAGACGACGATCAGCGTGTAGATGACCATCATCCCCTGCAGCATCGTGTAGTCGCGCTGGTTGAGCGCGCCGACGATGAGCTTGCCGAGCCCCGGCCGGTTGAAGACGATTTCCGTCAGCACCGAGTTTCCGATCTGGATGCCGAGAAACAGGCCGACCACGGTGATGATGGGGAGAAGGGCATTGCGCAGGGCGTGCCGCCTGACCACGGCGGGCCAGGGCACGCCCTTGGCGCGGGCCGTGCGCACGTAGTCCTCGGACAGCACTTCCAGCATCGCCGAACGGGTGACGCGGGTGATGTAGGCGGCCATGATCAGCCCGAGGTTCAAGGCCGGCAGCGTGATGGACTGGAACCAGGCCCCGACGCTGCCGCTCCGGGCGCTGATCACCGGAAACCAGCGAAGCTGGATGGCAAAGGCCAGCAACAGGATGACCGCCGAAACAAAGGCCGGAAAGGACAGGCCGAGCAGCGAGACGACCCGAACCGCATAGTCAACGGCACGATTGCGATTGACGGCCGCCCAGACGCCGAGCGGAACGCCGACCGCCGTGCCGAGAAGGAGCGAGACCACGGTCAGTTCGATGGTCCAGGGCAGCACCGTCATGATTTCGGTGACGACGGGGCGGCCGGTGACCATGGACTCGCCCCAGTCACCGGAGAGCGCGCCGCCGACGAAGTCGAGATACTGGGCCGGCAGCGAACGGTCGAGCCCGAGCCGCTGGCGCAGCGCCGTCAGGCTCTCTTCCGACGCCATGTCGCCGAGGATCACCTGCGCCGGGTCTCCGGGCAGGATGCGGACGACGACGAAGACGAGCGTCAGCACCACGAAGCCGGTTGTCAGCGCCAGGGCAATTCTGCGAATGAGGAATGATAGCATGATGATGAATTTCCGCCTTGCAGGCATGGCCTTCCGCACCCCCGGCACGGAAGGATGGACCTCAGATTATCGCAGTCACTTGGTAAAGTGCGTCTGTTCGGTCAGTTGCGGCACGAGGTTGAGGGAGCCCTGCAGGTCGTAGCCGAGATCGAGCGCGCCGTTCCAGGCCCAGACGACCAGTTGCTCGGAGAAGGGAACCGCGCAAACATCCGCGACAATCTTCTCCTGCGCGGTCTTCCACAATTGCTTTTGCTTGACGGGGTCAAGTTCCCGCTTTGCCGCGTCGATCTCGGCATCGGCGGCGTCGCAGTGCGAGAAATTGACCACGCCGCCGGGCGTATTGACCGTCGAGCGGGAATGGAAGAACTGCGTCAGGTAGACGTCGGCCACGGGAAAGCGTGCGGCCTGGTAGAGCGTGACCTGGGACAGGTCCTTGCGGATGTCGGCCATGTAGGTCGGGTGATCGACGACCTGCATGTCCAGGGTGATGTTGGATTTCTTCAGGTCTGCCTGCAGCGTCTCCATGATCTTGAGCAGGACCGGAAGACTCGACTGGATCGTCTTGAGGGTTATGCCGTCGGGATAGCCCGCCTCGGCAAGCAGCGCCTTCGCCTTTTCGGGGTCGTAAGGAAACAGTCCGGCATCCACGACGCCGAGATTGCCGTCCGGCACGACGGAAATCGCCTCGCGCGCCACCTTGTCGCCGGTGAAGGCAACCATCAGCTTGCGATCGATGGCGTGCGCGATCGCCTGGCGAACGCGGATATCGTCGAGCGGCTTTACCGTCTTGTTGAGATAGAGCGAATTCAGTTCCGCCGGTTCCATCCCGACGACCACCGCGCCGGGGACCGCTTGCGTCCGCTCCACCCACTGGTTGTTCTGCCGTCCGAAGATCATGTCGACCTCCCCGGACTGGAAAGCCAGGTCGCGCGTCGCGTCGGACGGTATGTAGCGGTAGGTGACGGTATCGAGTTGAGGCGTGCCGCGGAAATACGCCACGTTCGCCTTCAGCTTGATGTATTGCTGCGGCAGATACTCGACGAACTCGAACGGGCCGGTGCCGATCGGATGCGTGGAGAAGTCTGCGCCGAGCTTTTCGGCCGCCTTGCCGCAGACCATCAGCCCGCCATGATAGTTCGACAGCAGGCCGAGCAGGCTCGGGATGGGGGTTTTGAGCGTGACCTTCACCGTGTACGGATCAGGCGCCTCGACCTTGTCGAGCGCGGCAAAGTCGCCGGAGAAGGCGGAGGTCTCCTTGTTTGCTGCCCGCCTGATGGAGTAGACGGCGTCCTCCGCGGTGAATTCGCCGTAGCCGCCATGGCACTCCACGCCCTGCCGCAGCGTGAACGTCCATTCCGTTCCGTCGGCGCTCGACGTCCAGCTTTCCGCAAGGTCCGGTTCGATGAATTCAGGGCTCGTCTCACCCGGCCTGATGCGCACCAGCGCATTGAATACCCAGTTCAGGACCCCCTTGTCCGCGCCTGCCGAGGCCAGATGCGGATCAAGCTTGCCGGCGTCGGCCTGGGACGTCGCCACGACGAGGTCCCGCTTGGGCTCCTGCGCGACGGCGGGAGCCGCTAGCATGCAGAATGCCACGGCTGCTGAAAATGCACTGCGTGTCATGGTTTTCCCCTTTGCTTTGTTGTCAGTCGCGATTCATGCGGCAGTCTCGACCGTCAGGTAGGCCGGACCGACCTCCGGTGCATTGATGAGAGCTCCATAGGCAGCCGACAGGCACGCGAAGGCCGGACCGGGCGCACCGCCGCCCACAGTGCGTCCGTCGATGCGGCAGACGGGCAGCAGCCCGCCAGCCGTGCTGCAGACGAAAATCTCGTCGGCCGTATAGGCGTCATAAAGCCCGAAGGCGCCCTCCTCCACGGTAAAGCCCAGGCTGGGCGCCAGCTCGATGACGGCCGCCCGCGTGATTCCGAACAGAATGTCGCGGTCGGGTGTCAGCAGCCGCCGGTCCTTCACGAGAAAGATGTTGCAGCCGGTCGCCTCGCACAGATGGCCGTCCAGCGTCAGCAGCAGCGCTTCGTCGGCACCCGCCGCCTTCGCCTCCATCTTGGCCATGACGAGATTGAGGTAGTTGAGGCTCTTCACCTGGGGCGCGAGCACCTGGCCCGACGGCCGCCGCCATGCGACCGTCTTCAGAGCAACGCCGCGGGCGGCCCGTTCCGCCGAAACGCGCTCCAGATAGGGCTGCACGATGATGATCAGGTTCGCGACGCAACCCTGCGGGTCCATCAACGGCCGTCCGTTCACGCCGCGCGTGACGATCCACTTGATGTAGGCATTCTCGAAGCCGTTGCGCCGGGCTGCCTCCAGCACGAGCGCCTTCAGTTCTGACCGGGAGAATGGCGGATCCAGGGCGATCGCCGCCATCGACTGGAACGTGCGCTCGATGTGCTCGTCAAGTCTGAAGATGCGGCCCTTCCAGCCGAAGACCGTATCGAACACGCCGTCTCCGTAGAGAACCGCATGATCGAGGATCGATATGGAGGCCTCAGACTCCGGACGGAACTCTCCATTCACGTAAGCGATGGGCTCTGGCATCTTGCTTAGCTCCTAGCCGTTCCGATTTTTATTGTTTAAAACATAAAAAATGGAACATCGTCAAGCGGCATTCGCATGAAAATATCCGTTGATCAGGCGGCTTGCGGCGGAATTGCCGAGACGGTATGAAAATTCGAAGATCAAGACCGTTCCAAAATGCTTGTTTTTTGAGAACGGTCGTTCGGTGCGTTCGAAACGGAAGGACGGCAAGGTGAAGAAGCAGGACGATCTGCCAGAGCAGCCGGCGAGCGACAGTCCGCGCAGCGCGGAGCGCCTGATGGTCATACTGGACGCGCTATCGCGCGCATCCACGCAGGGGCTGCGCCTTGCCGATCTGGTCGAGGCCACGGCGCTCGGGAAGACGACCGCGCATCGCCTGGTCAACGGCCTGTGCGACCATGGCCTCGTCGATTTCGATCCGGAGACGGCTCGCTACTTCGTGGGCATCAAGCTGCTCAGCTTCGCCTCGGCGGCGCGCAACCGCTTTGCGGTCGCCAAGCTTTCCGAACCATCCTTGGCCCGGCTCGTCCGCAAGACACAGGATACGATCTACCTCATCGGCAGGTCCGGCGACCATGCGGTCTGCCTCGATGCGCGGGAGGGCGCCTTCCCGATCCGGGTCCTGACCCTCAACATCGGCGACCGGCGACCGCTTGGTGTCGGGGCGGGCAGCCTGGCGATGCTGGCTGCCATGACGGACGCCGAAATCGAACGGGTTCTGGCGCAACAGAAGATGGAAAGATCGCGCTTTGCATTCAGCGACGACCAGATCCGATCGATGATCGCCACGACCCGAGAGCACGGATACAGCTACAACGACACGCACATCTACAAGGAAATGGCCGACATCACCGGCATGGCTGCCATCGCGGTGGCCTTGAGGCGCTCAGACGGACAGCCGGCCGGCGCCATCCACCTCACCGCCATAACGCAGAGACTCGCCCCGCCCCGCCGCGAAAGTCTCGTCGAGATGCTTCGCACCGAGGCACGGCGGCTGGAGGAGGAGATCCAGCCGGTTCTCGATGCACCGATGCTACAGGTCAGACCATAAAAGCGGACTTTGATGACGCCCAGCCTCTACAAATTAGTGTCCACCTGCGCTGTCCGGATATGAATCTCATCCGGCCTACTCACCTTGCTTTGCGGAGGAGAGGAGGCCCATTGACAACAATGAGCAGCAATCGTTCCAGCCCAATTGAAATGATCGAATTCCACCCCAGGCTTGCTATTCAGCAGGCATGAGCCCCACGGCAGCCTTGAGGGAATCTTGCAGGTGTCTGTAGCATATCGAGCGCATACTCTTGAAGTGATCTGAACAGTCAAAGCCGCTATTTCGAACGGGTGGGATAATGATTTTTGGAACCAACTATTGACGGATGTGCCGGACAATCACTGATTTCAGTTTCTCGACGTCCTTCATGTTGATGGCATCGACCATCTCGTAGTGCTCCAGGCTCGATTGCTGAATGCGCGCGCGCGTGATCCATTGTGAGACCGGCGCTGACGACGTGCGCTGGCGGATCTCCGTTACGAGGCTTACCAGTTCGTCGTTGCCGCAGAGCGAGAGCAAGGCGTGGTGAAACGCCAGGTTGGCCTCATAGAGGTCGATCGTCGTTCCATCCAGGATGACCGCATCGAACTGGTCGGCAAGACGGCGCAGTTCGGCGATCGCGCCCGCCGTGGCATTGTCGATGATTCTGTCCGCAACGCCTGTTTCCAGCAAGATACGAATCTCGCTGACCTGGCGTGCACGATCCCCATCCGGCTCGAACACGTGGTAGCCGCGGTTCGGAACGTGCTCGACGATCCGCTTTTGCGTCAGGCGGTCCAGGGCACGCCGAACGTCCGGCCGGCCACAGCCATAGCGGCGTTCAAGATCGATCTGCTTCAGCCAAGATCCCGGCGCCAGAACGCCCGTCTGGATATCGTTGAGGATGAGGTCCGTCACGTCGACGGTCTGCGCCGCCTCGCTTTCCTTCGGCTTCACCGTCTTCATCCGCCCCAATCTCCCCATAGCGTCGAGCCGCAAGGTGCTTCGTGCGAAAAATATAATCGGCGGCGGCCCTTGCGTAAATCCAAAATCGGCGCATAAATTGGTGCCAATTTTGGATAACATTGAAATCGAGGCGGATCGATGAAGAATGCGGATGCGGTTTGGGCGCTGGTCGATGAGAAGGGTCCGGCCTTTGCGGCCCTCAGCGACCGCATCTGGGACACGCCTGAAACAAACTACGAGGAGTATCGCTCGAGCGCCGAGCAGGCGGCGATGCTGGCGGCGGAAGGCTTCCGCGTCGAGCGCGGCATTGCGGGCATGCCCACCGCCCTCATGGGCGAGGCCGGCGAGGGCGGCCCGGTCATCGCCATCCTCGGCGAATTCGACGCTCTGCCCGGCCTCAGCCAGGAAGCGGGCGTCGCGGAAGAACGGCCGATGGTGGACGGTGGAAACGGCCACGGCTGCGGGCACAATCTGCTCGGGTCCGGCTCCATGCTGGCGGCCGCGGCCGTCAAGGACCACCTGAAGAAGAACGGCCTGCCGGGCCGCGTACGCTACTACGGCTGCCCGGCCGAAGAAGGCGGTTCCTCCAAGGGTTTCATGGTCCGCGCCGGCGTCTTCGACGATGTCGACATCGCCATTTCCTGGCATCCCGCCGCTTTCGCCGGCGTCAACAATCCCCTGTCGCTTGCCTGCAACGAAATCGTGTTCCGCTTCATTGGACGCGCCTCGCATGCGTCGGCCTCCCCTCATCTGGGGCGCAGCGCGCTCGATGCCGTCGAACTCATGAATGTCGGCGTGAATTATCTGCGCGAACACATGCCGTCCACCGCGCGCATCCACTATGCCATCACCGATACCGGCGGCCATGCGCCGAATGTCGTGCAGGCCCGGGCGTCCGTGCGGTATCTCGTCCGGGCGCGGACACTGCCGGAACTGCTCGAACTCGTCGAACGGGTGAAGAACGTCGCCCGGGGGGCGGCCCTGATGACGGGAACGTCCGTCAGCGACGCGGTGATAAGCGGCGATGCCAATCTGGTCGGCAACACGCCGCTGGAGCAACTGATGCACCGCAACCTCGAACGCCTTGGACCTCCGGAGTTCGACGATGCCGACCGCGATCGCGCGGCCCAATTCCAGCGCACGTTCAGCGATGCCGATATCGCCGCTTCGTTCGGGCGTTTCGGCCTCAAGGTGCGCAAGGGCGTTCCCCTTTGCGACGTGATCTTTCCGCCGGAAAGCGGCGACGGAGCGCTGGTCGGCTCGACCGATGTCGGCACAGTCAGCTGGGTGGTGCCGACGGTGCAGATGCGTGGTGCAACCTATGCCGTGGGAACGCCGGGCCACTCCTGGCAACTCGTCGCCCAGGGCAAGTTGCCGGCCGCGCACAAAGGCATGATCCACGCGGCCAAGGTTATGGCCGGCACGGCGGTCGACCTCTTTGCCGATCCGCAGGAGATCGCCGCCGCCAGGGCCGACCATGCTGCCCGGCTGGAAGGCACGCCTTTCGTCAATCCGATCCCTGACGACGTCAATCCGCCGCTGCCGGAGAAGGCCGATGCCTGAGCGTTCCTTCGAGCCGGACCGTGACCGGCTGATGGCCCATATCGGAGAATTCGCCAGGCGTGTGAAACTCTCCGGCACGCCGCAGGAGCGCGAGAGCTTCGCTTATCTGCAGCGGCAGATGGCCTCCTATGGCTATGCGACACGGATCATCGAGCACGATGCCTATATCAGCCTGCCCGGCGAGGCCCGGCTGAAGGTCGACGGCGGTGATATCCGCTGCATCACTCATTCCATGTCCGCCTCCAGCCCTGCCGGCGGCCTGACGGCCGAGGTCGTCTATGGCGGCGACGGCGGCCCGGCGGATTTCGCCCGCCTCGACGCGCGGGAACGGATCGTCCTGGTCGACGGCATTGCGACCGAAGAGGTCGCAGCGCAGGCGCGCGACCACGGCGCCGCGGGGCTCATCCATGTCAGCCCGAACGAACTGCTCTACGAGATGTGCGTCTCGCCGGTCTGGGGCAGTCCCTCGCAGCTCACCCGCGATCAACTGCCGGCCGCCGTGATCTGCACCATCGCCGCGGAAGCCGGCGCGGCTCTGCGGCAGCGCTGCAAATCCGGGGAGACCGTCAGCGCCACGATGTGGGCGAGCGTCGACACGGGCTGGCGCAAGACGCCGATCCTCGTCGCGGAGCTCGACGCCGTCGATACGACCGATGCCGAACGGCCCTTCGTCCTGTTCTCCGGCCATCACGATACCTGGCACTTCGGCGTCATGGACAATGGCGGGGCCAACGCCACCATGCTGGAGGCCGCGCGGCTGCTGGCCGAAAGCCGCGACCGCTGGCGCCGGGGCCTGCGCCTCTGCTTCTGGTCCGGCCATTCCCATGGGCGCTATTCGGGGTCGGCCTGGTATGCGGACGAATATTGGGAGGAACTCGACCGGCGCTGCGTGGCGCATGTCAACGTCGATTCCACGGGCGGCGAAGGTGCCGATGTCCTTACCAATTCCGCCGTCATCGACGAACTGAAGGCGCTTGCCGCCGAGGCCGTGCTGGCGGAGACCGGGCAGGTGCATGCCGGGCGGCGCCACGGCCGCGCGGCCGACCAGTCCTTCTGGGGCGTGGGCCTGCCCTCGATGTTCGGCAGCCTCAGCCATCAGCCGCCCGGGCCCATCAGGATGCCGACGGCGCTCGGCTGGTGGTGGCACACGCCGCAAGACACCGCCGAGCATATCGATCCCGCCAATCTCGTCCGCGACACGCGCATCGTGCTGCGCGTATTGGACAGGCTGCTGGCGGACGAGGTGCTGCCGCTCGACTACGGCGCCACCGCGGCCTCGCTGCAGCGCGAACTCGAACGCATCGGCACCGATCTCGCCGGCCGGCTCGATATCACGCCGCTGATCGCCGAGGCGCAGCGGCTCGGCGAGCTGGCCGAGGCGGTCAGGGTGCAAGCGGCCTCGGCGACCGGCGCAGAAGCGCACGCGATCAATCGGGCGCTGATGCGGGTCTCCCGGCTGCTGGTGCCGCTCAACTACACGCAAGGCAATCGCTTCGTTCACGACAGCGCCCTGCCCCATCCGCCCTGGCCGTCCCTCGACGGGCTACGCGCGCTGGCGGCCGCTGAGGCGGGCGAGGACGCGCTCTTTCATGCCGTGCATGCGCGGCAATGCAGGAATCTTGCCGCATACGCATTGCGGGAAGCCAAAGCCGCGCTGGCGGCACTCTAGCCGCCAGCGCGATTCAACAGGACCGGACAAAAGGCCGGTTCGAAGAAAGGGGAATTCGAAATGACCAAACTGGGAATTCTTGCGGCCGTGACCGCAATGGCCCTGTCCGCAGCCGTCGCACCGGCTGGCGCGAAGGACTGGACCCATGTCAAGGTGGGCATCGAAGGTGCCTTCCCGCCATGGAACGCGCTCGACTCCAAGGGCGCTCTCACGGGTCTCGACGTCGAGGTCATCGATGATCTCTGCGCCCGGGCCAAGGTGGAATGCGAGCTCATCACCGGCGAATGGAGTGCGATGATCCCGAGTCTCAACGCCGGCAAGTTCGACCTGATCATGACGCTGGGCATCAATGCCAAGCGCAAGGAAGTGGTAGACTTCACCGTACCCTATGCCTCCGGCGTCGCCACCTTCATCGTCCTCAAGGATGGCCCTGTCGCCGCGCTGCCCATGGCGGGCGAGCGGCTGAACCTCAATGACAAGGCGACGGCCGATCCGGTGATGGCCGAAATCGGAACCGCGCTGAAGGGCAAGTCCATCGGCGTCGTCCAGTCGACAAGCCAGGAACAGTTGATCAACGCCTATTTCGGCGACACCGTGACGGTTCGCACCTACAAGAACTCCGCCGAGCGCGACCTCGACCTCAAGGCGGGCCGCATCGACGCAGGCTTCGACAGCGGCGTCTACGGCACCTCGATGCTCGCCAAGCCCGGAAACGAGGAGCTCGCCATGACCGGCCCGCTGCTGAAGGGCGCCATGCTGGCAACGGAAGTGGCCATGGGTCTGCGCAAGGGCGAGACGGAGCTCAAGGAAAAGTTCGATACCGCCATCAAGGAGGCGGCGGCCGAAGGGGTCATCAGGAGCCTTTCGGAAAAATGGAGCAAGCTCGACCTGACGCCGTCCTTTGACCAGTAGAGAGGTCGCCGCCCCGTCATCGCGGGGCGGTCCCTCATTGATCACTGACAGCGTGCGGAAGGATCGCGCATGAATTCACCTGGCTTTTTCGAAACCTTCGGCTTCGGGCCGGACGGCTGGGGCGCCGCGCTGGCCGCCGGCGCCGTCATGACCGTGCTGATCGCCGTATGCGGCTTTGCGATCGGGGCCGTCATCGGCATTTTCGGCGCCTGGGCGAAGATCTCCGGCGGGCCGGTGGCCCGCGCCGCCGCCGGCACCTACACCACCGTCCTGCGCGGCATTCCGGACCTGCTCGTCATCTACCTCTTCTATTTCGGAGGATCGGCCGTCATCTCGGCAGCCGGTCGGCTGTTCGGCAACGAGGGCTTCATCAGCTTCCCCGGATTTCTCGCCGGCGCCCTTGCCGTCGGCGTCACGTCGGGGGCGCAGCACACCGAGGTGTTTCGCGGCGCCTTTCGCGCGGTCCATCCCGGCGAGATCGAGGCGGCGGTCGCTTGCGGCATGTCGCGGATGCTGCGGTTCCGCCGTATCGTTGCCCCGCTCACGCTGCGCCACGCCCTGCCCGGCCTCGGCAATGTATGGCAGGTCGTTTTGAAGGAGTCGGCCCTCGTCTCCATCACCGGCGTGGTGGAACTGCTCCGCCAGTCGCAGATCGGCGCCGGCTCGACCGGAAGGCCGTTCGATTTCTATGTCGTCGCCGCCGCCCTCTATCTCGCGATCTCCACGGTCTCGGGCCTCGCACTGCAACTGGCCGAGAAGCACAGCCGCCGCGGAACCGGGAGGGCGTCATGAACCTCGTCTTCATGTGGGAGACCTTCCTGGAGCTCATCGCGGCCGTGCCGACGACGCTCCGGCTGGCTGTGACGGCAGTGGGTCTCGGCGCCGTTCTGGCCTTGCTGCTCGCGCTTTGCCGCACGTCCGGCCTGCGCATCCTCGACTGGCCGGCGCGCTTCTACATCTACGTCTTCCGCGGTTCGCCGCTCCTGGTGCAGATCTTCCTGATCTACTACGGCCTCAGCCAGTTCCCCGAAGTGCGCCACAGCGCCGTCTGGCCGATCCTGCGGGAACCCTACTGGTGCGCCGTCATCGCGCTGATGATGAACACGGCCGCCTATTCGGGCGAGATCATCCGCGGTGGGCTGCTCTCGGTTCCGCAGGGGCAGATCGAGGCGGCGCGGGCCTGCGGCATGTCGCGGTTCCTCGCTTTCCGGCGCATCGTGCTGCCGCTCGCCATCCGCCAGGCGCTGCCCGGCTACGGCAACGAGATGATCTCCATGGTGAAGGCCACATCGCTCGCCTCGATCATCACGATCATGGAGATCACGGGCGTCGCGGCCAGGATCATTTCCGAGACCTATCGGGCGATCGAGGTCTTCCTCGTCGCCGGCGCCATCTATCTCGCCATCAACTTTGTCCTGACGCGCTGCGTCGCATTCCTTGAGTACCGGCTGAGCGGCCACCTGCGCCAGCCCCTGCCAACCCGCCCGCGGGTGACTGGAGACAGCCCATGACCATGTCCGAAACCTCGTCCGAAACCTCGTCCGAACCCGTGGTGGTCGTGAAGGACCTGCACAAGAGCTTCGGCCCCGTCAAGGTGTTGAAGGGCATCTCCCTCGAAGCGCACCAGGGCGAGGTGATCTCGATCCTCGGATCGTCCGGCTCCGGCAAATCCACGCTGCTTCGCTGCATCAACATGCTGGAGACGCCCGATGCCGGAACCGTCACGGTGGCCGGCGAGACGATCCGCCTCGTTCCGGCGCCGCACGGCAGGAGCCGGCCCGCCGATCAGCGGCAGGTCGACCGGATCCGCACCGGCCTTGGGATGGTGTTCCAGAGCTTCAATCTGTGGACCCACAAGACGGTCCTCGAAAATCTGATCGAAGCGCCGATCCATGTGCAGAAGCGACCGCGTGCGGAATGCATCGAAGAGGCGGAGGCGCTCCTGGAGAAGGTCGGCATCGCCGAGAAGCGGAACGCCTATCCGTCGCATCTGTCCGGCGGCCAGCAGCAGCGGGCCGCCATTGCCCGCGCGCTCGCCATGCGGCCGAAGGTCATGCTGTTCGACGAGCCGACCTCGGCGCTCGACCCGGAACTGGTCGGCGAGGTGCTGCGCGTCATGCGGGCGCTCGCCGAAGAGGGGCGGACCATGCTGGTCGTCACCCACGAGATGGGCTTTGCCCGGGACGTCTCGAGCCGCGTCGTATTCCTGCACAAGGGCGAGATCGAGGAGCAGGGACCGCCGGCGGAGGTCTTCGGCAACGCCCGGTCCGAGCGCTTCCGACAGTTCATCAGCAAATAACCGATCACTGCACGGAAACGAAAAGGGGAACTCAATGCAGAAACATACGATCGCCCTGGCCGCGACGCTGGCCGTCGCCGCCGCCTTTGCGCCATCCGCATCGGCCGGGGACAAGATCACCATCGCCACCGAGGGCGCCTTCCCGCCCTACAACCTCACCCGTCCCGACGGCACGCTCGACGGCTACGACGTCGAGCTCGGCAACGACCTGTGCGTCCGCATGAAGATCGAATGCACCTTCATCGCCCAGGCCTTCGACGGCATGATCCCAGCGCTCACCGCCGGCAAGTTCGACGCGATCATGGCCGGCATGTCCGCCACCGACAAGCGCAAGGAGGTCATCGACTTCTCCATCTCCTATGGCAGCACTGGCCAGTCGTTCGCCACGCTGAAGGGAAGCCCGCTCACGAATTTGCCGATGACGGGCGAACTCTTCTCGCTGGCGACCAACGAAGCCGGCGCACGCAAGGCCGCAGAGGAGCTGAAACCGCTGCTCGAAGGCAAGGTCATCGGCGTGCAGACCGCGTCCATCGCCGCCCGCTTCATTAATGAGTACCTGAAGGACGCGGTCGAAGTGCGCGAATACAAGACCACCGAGCAGCATGACCTCGACCTCGTCGCCGGACGTGTCGATCTCACGATGGCCTCGATGGGCTACCTGGTGACCGCGGTCGAGAAGCCGGCCAATTCCGACATGGTCATCGCCGGCCCGCGATTCCAGGGCGGCATGCTCGGCGCCGGCAGCTCCGTGGGCCTGCGCAAGGAGGACACCGGCCTCAAGGCCAGATTCGACGAGGCGATCGGTGCGGCGATCGCCGACGGCACCATCAAGCGCCTGTCGGAAAAGTGGTTCGGTTTCGATCTGACACCCCATTGATGTCAATCTCTCATCGCCTGCGGATCGCCGCCCTATGTGGCGGCGATCTCGTTCGATGCCCGTTACATCGGAGGGAGGACACTCATACGGCTTCGGCGAAGGCACCTGTCCGAGCCGTCGCCTCCCCGGCGCGCCTGTCAGGCGTCCTTCAGGTACGGTTCGATGAGGCTGAGGTCCGCATCGCCGAGGCGGTCGCTCGCGGTGTTCCTCTGGTGCCAGTAGGGATATTGTAGCCAGGGCCGGCTGACATCGTCGAGCCGCTTGCGCTCCTCGGGGCTGAGCTTCAGCCCGGCGGCAGCGAGATTGTCCTTGAACTGGGCTTCCGTGCGCCCGCCGATGATCACCGAGGTCACGCCCTTTCGGCCGATCAGCCAGCTAAGGGCGACCTGGGCCGCCGAGACGCCGCGCCCCTCCCCGATGTCCACGAGGGCATCGACGATGTTCCAGAGGCGGTCCTCGTCACGGATCGGCGGTTCGGTCCAGCCGGCGAACTGGCGTGTGCCTTCGGGCGCGGCCTGGTTGCGGCAGTGCTTGCCCGAGAGCAACCCTCCGGCGATCGGGCTCCAGACCAGGACGCCAAGTCCCTGGTCGAGGCTGATCGGCAGCAGCTCGTTTTCCGCGTCGCGCGTTTCCAGCGTGTAGTGGATCTGCTGGCTGACGAAGCGCTGGTAGCGTTCCCTCTCGCTGACGCCGAGCGCTTTCATGATGTGCCAGCCGGAGAAATTGGAGCAACCGATGTAACGAACTTTGCCCTGGCGCACGAGCGTATCGAGGGCTTCCAGCGTCTCCTCTAGCGGCGTCTGCCCGTCCCATTCGTGCAGTTGGTAGAGGTCGATGACGTCGGTCTTCATCCGTTTGAGGCTGGCCTCGCAGGCCCGGATGAGATGGTGGCGGGAAGAGCCCTCGTCGTTCGGGCCCTCGCCCATCGGAAAGCGGGCCTTGGTGGCGACCAGCACGCCGTCCTTGCGCGGCCCGCCGATGATCTCGCCGAGGATCTCCTCGGAAGCGCCCTGCGAGTAGACGTCGGCGGTATCGATGAGGTTGACGCCGGCGTCGAGGCAAAGGTCGACCAGCCTGCGCGCTTCCGCAACGCCGAGGTCGCCGACGGTCCTCGCCCAGCCCTTGCCGCCGAAGGTCATCGTGCCCATGGTGATTGTTGAGACTTTGAGGCCTGAACGGCCAAGCAGACGGTATTCCATCGGTAATCCTCCAGAAATCGGATGCGGGGACCGCGGCCGGGCAGCAGCGCCGAGCCGCGGCATTGCGAGGCGTCAGGCGTGGCTGTCGAGGCCGCGCCAGAGATCGATACCACCTTCCATGGCATAGCGGTCGATATCCTTCAGCTCCTCGGCGGAGAAGGAGAGGTTCTTCATGGCATCGAGGGAATCGTCTAACTGCGCGACATTGCGCGCGCCGATGAGGGCGCGAGCCGCTGAACCGACCCTGCAGGTCTTCAAGACCGCTGCTGATGAGATCGAGGCCGGCGGCCACCTTTTCCGCAAGGGCGGCACCTGCAGCGGTCGGAGATACGCTGCGGCTCGTGCGGTTGAGCAGGCGGACACCGAGACGCGCCTCCAGCGCCTTCATGCGATGACTGGGCGCCGATACAGAGACGTCAAGCTGATCGGCAGCCTTCCGGAAACTGCGGTGCCTGAGAATTGTCAGGAAAACGACCAAGTCGGAAAACTCGTTCGGTTCGATGCCATATTGAAGCGCTCGGCCATCACCCACTTGTCCCCCGTTACGAGGTCCGTTCTGTTTCAAGTCGCGCAGGATTTCGGGGCGCGCCCCTTTTTGCGGCAGACAATCCTTTTAGCTGGAAAGACCAGGAACCGCGAGCCCGCCGGCATTTCCGGCGGGTCGCTTGCCAATCTCTGGACGAGGGATGTACCCTCGTCTGCATGAGGAGAAAGCCGGCCCGGGGAGGAACGGGTACGGTGGGAACGACGATGTTCGAGGAACACGATCCGTATCTCGTCGCACTTTCGGTGCTGGTCGC
The DNA here is from genome assembly GCF_963942435.1 of Shinella sp. WSD5-1. Taxonomy (GTDB): domain Bacteria; phylum Pseudomonadota; class Alphaproteobacteria; order Rhizobiales; family Rhizobiaceae; genus Shinella; species Shinella yambaruensis. Next base: position 1,824,706 of record NZ_OZ012596.1, on the reverse strand, counting down.
GATACTGGGAGGTTATACCGGTTTCGCCCTCGCGGCGCGGATCGGCAATTCGGTTTATACCGGCCGGCGGCTGCTTCTTTCCGGAGCGGCCGGCTTCCTGGCGGTCGGCATCTGGACGATGCATTTCATCGGCATGATGGCCGCCCCCCTGCCGCAGGACGCGGCCTATCTCGTGCTGCCGACGCTCGTCTCCTTCCTCATCTGCGCCCTTGTCGTCGGCATTTCGCTCTATTTCGTCAGCATCGGCGGTCCCTCGCGCATGCGCGTGCTCTGGGCGGCGCTGCTTCTCGGCTTCGGCATCGCCTCCATGCATTATGTCGGCATCCATGGGCTCGCGGGGCCTTTCACCATCCGCCACGATTATCCGATGGTGGCGCTGTCGCTGCTGATCGCCATCGGCGCGGCCTATGGGGGCCTGCGCATCTATATCGCGCGCCATGGCGGCCTGCGGCTGGCGCTCAGCGCCGTCGCCTTCGGCATCGCCGTTTCCGGCATGCACTATACGGCCATGTACGGCATGCATTTCGAGCCCGGCCCCGCTGGCGGGCATGCCATGGCCATGGACGGGCTCGTCGCCTCGCAGCAGGTCCTCTCGCTGGTCGTGGCGCTGCTCTGTTTCCTGGTCGCCGGCGGCTTCCTGCTTCTCCTCGTGCCGGAAGCACATCTCAAGGCCGAGGCCGAGCGGCCCGATCCGTCCGTTTCCGCCATCCGGGCGAACAGGGCGGCTCCGCTGGCCGGTCTCGGCCAGCCGGCCCGGCCATTGGTCACCAAGGTTCCCGTCGACGGCGCGGACGGCATCCGGTTCATCGAGACGGCCGATATCCGCAGCGTCCGCGCCGATGCACACTACACGCTCGTCCATGACGGGCAACGCGAGCGCATGTGCGCCTGGTCGATCTCGGAAATGGAATCGCAGCTCTGTCCCCAGACGTTCCTGCGCGTCCACCGCAGCCATATCGTCGCCGTGCCGCATATCGTGCTGATGCGCAAGGAGGGAGATGGCGCGGTCGTCGAGCTTGGCGGCACCGTCCCGCACCTCGTTCCGGTGAGCCGGACGAAGATCTCCGAACTGAAGGCGCGGCTGGGCCTCAGCCGGCGTGACGGCCCGCACCGGAACGATGCCATAGGTCAAAGTGCCTGACGCAATTCGTGCGGGCAAAGCCGCCTTTCGTGCAGAAATCCGGCACTGGTGCCGGAAAGCCGGCCTTCTCCTTGCCTGTCCGTCGCCCGAGGAAAATGCTGATCCTCCGTATATAGCGGAGGAGACCCATGATACCCGGCCCGTTCCAGTTCCATCGGCCGCAATCGGTTGCCGATGCGGTGAAACTGCTCTCCAGCCTCGGGGATGAAGCGCGTCCGCTTGCCGGCGGCCATAGCCTCGTTCCCATGATGAAGCTGCGCCTCGCCACGCCCGAGCATCTCGTCGACCTGCACGGCATCGGCGCGCTGAAGGGCATCCGGCGCGAGGGCGACACGCTCGTCATCGGCGCCATGACCACCCAGCATGAGCTGGTGGCCTCGCCGGAGATCGCGGCGCTCGTGCCGATCGTGAAGGAGACCTCGCTGCAGATCGCCGATCCGCAGGTGCGCTATCGCGGCACGCTCGGCGGCAATGTCGCCAATGGCGATCCGGGCAATGACATGCCGGGGCTGATGATGGCGCTCGGCGCGCGCTACCGGCTGGAAGGGCCGGACGGCGCACGCGACGTCGATGCCGTCGATTTCTACCAGGGCGCCTATTTCACCGCGCTCGAACCCGGCGAACTCCTGACCGAAATCACCATCCCGGTCCCGCCCACCGGCCACGGCTACGCCTACGAGAAGCTGAAGCGGAAGATCGGCGACTATGCGACGGCTGCCGCCGCGGTGGTGCTGACGCTCTCCGCCGGCAAGGTGGCGACCTGTCGCATCGGCCTCACCAACCTCTCCGAGACGCCGCTTCTCGCCGAGGATGCCGCCGCCTGCGTGATCGGCACCACGCTCGACGAGGCGACGCTGGCCAAGGCCGCCGACCTTGCCCGCGCCGTCATGCAGCCGGCCGCCGACGGGCGCGGCCCGGCCGAATACCGCACGCATGTCGGCGGCATCATGGTCATGCGGGCGCTGAAGCGCGCTGCGGCCAGAGCCGCCTAAAGCATTTCCAGGAAAAGTGTGAAGCGGTTTTCCGTCCGGAAATGCGTAAAAACTCTAGGGAGGAAACGATGGCAAAGACCCATGTGACGATGCGGGTGAACGGCAGCGAGGTCGAGGGCCTTGTCGAGCCGCGCACGCTGCTCGTGCATTTCATCCGCGAAAATCTCGGCCTGACCGGCACCCATATCGGCTGCGAGACCACCCATTGCGGCGCCTGCACCGTCGACCTCGACGGCATGTCGGTGAAAAGCTGCACCGTCTTCGCCGTGCAGGCCGAAGGCTGCGAGGTCACCACCATCGAGGGCATCGCCAATCCGGACGGCACGCTGTCGGCCCTCCAGGAGGGTTTCCGCCAGATGCACGGGCTGCAATGCGGCTTCTGTACGCCCGGCATGATCTTGCGCGCCCACCGCCTGCTGAAGGAAAATCCCAACCCGAGCGAAGAGGAGATCCGCTTCGGCATCGCCGGCAATCTCTGTCGCTGCACCGGCTACCAGAACATCGTCAAGGCGATCCAATACGCTGCCGCCAAGATCAACGGCACGGAGTTCAGGGAGGCTGCGGAATGAACGACATGACCATCACGCGCGCCGAGCGCGAGGCCAAGCTCGAAGGCATGGGCTGCAAGCGCAAGCGCGTCGAGGATATCCGGTTCACCCAGGGCAAGGGCAACTATGTCGACGACGTGAAGCTGCCCGGCATGCTGCACGGCGATTTCGTCCGCTCGCCGCATCCCCATGCCCGCATCAAATCGATCGACAAGGAGAAGGCGCTGAAGGTGCCGGGCGTGCTCGCCGTGCTGACGGCGGAGGACCTGAAGGGCGTCAACCTCGCCTGGATGCCGACGCTGGCCGGCGACGTCCAGATGGTGCTGGCGGACGGCAAGGTGCTGTTCCAGAACCAGGAAGTGGCCTTCGTCGTCGCAACCGACCGTTATGCGGCCGATGACGGCATCAATGCGGTCGAGGTGGAGTACGAGGCCCTGCCTGTCCTCGTCGATCCCTTCCACGCCATGGACCCCGATGCACCGGTGTTGCGCGAGGACCTGGAAGGCAAGACGGAAGGCGCGCACGGCCCGCGAAGACACCACAACCACATCTTCGAATGGACCGTCGGCGACCGGGATTTGACGGATGCCGCCTTCCGCAAGGCGGAGGTGACGATCAAGGAGATGATCTCCTATCACCGCACCCATCCCTCGCCGCTGGAGACCTGCCAGTGCCTGTGTTCGTTCGACAAGGTGAAGGGGGAACTGACGATCTACGGCACCTTCCAGGCGCCGCACGTCATCCGCACCGTCGTCGCGCTGATCGCCAAGATTCCCGAGCACAAGATCCATGTGATCGCGCCGGATATCGGCGGCGGCTTCGGCAACAAGGTCGGCGCCTATCCGGGTTACATCTGCGCCGCCGTCGCCTCGATCGTCACGGGGCGGCCGGTGAAATGGGTCGAGGACCGCATCGAGAATCTTTGCGCCACCTCCTTTGCCCGCGACTACCACATGACGACCGAGATCGCCGCGACGAAGGAGGGCAAGGTCACGGGCCTGCGCGTCCATGTGCTCGCCGACCACGGCGCCTTCGATGCCTGTGCCGACCCGTCGAAATGGCCGGCCGGCTTCTTCAACATCGTCACCGGCTCCTATGATTTCCCCACCGCCCATCTCGCGGTCGACGGCGTCTATACCAACAAGGCGCCGGGCGGCGTCGCCTATCGCTGCTCCTTCCGGGTGACGGAGGCGGCTTATTGCATCGAGCGGGCGATGGATATCCTCGCCCAGAAGCTCGGCATGGACCCGGCCGAACTGCGGCTGAAGAATTTCATCCGCCAGGAGCAGTTCCCCTATCACTCGGCGCTCGGCTGGGAATACGATTCCGGCGACTACCACACCGCCATGAAGAAGATGATGGAAGTGGTGGATTATGCCGGCCTGCGCCGCGAGCAGGCGGAAAAGCGCGCGGCCTTCCAGCGCGGCGAGACCCGCGAGATCATGGGCCTCGGCATTTCCTTCTTCACCGAGATCGTCGGCGCCGGCCCGTCGAAGAACTGCGACATCCTCGGCATCGCCATGTTCGACAGTTGCGAGATCCGGCTCCACCCGACCGGCGCCGGCATCGCCCGCATGGGCACGAAAAGCCAGGGCCAGGGCCACGAGACGACCTGGGCGCAGATCATCGCCACGGAGATCGGCATTCCGGCCGACGACATAATGGTGGAGGAAGGCAACACCGACACAGCGCCCTACGGGCTCGGCACCTACGGCTCGCGCTCCACGCCCGTCGCGGGCGCGGCGATCGCCATGGCGGCGCGCAAGGTGAAGGCCAAGGCGCAGATGATCGCCGCCTACCGGCTGGAGGTGCACGAGGACGACCTCGAATGGGATATCGACGGTTTTCGCGTGAAGGGCCTGCCGGAAAAATTCCTCGGCATGAAGGACATCTGCTGGATCGCCTACAATGCGCCGCCACCCGGCATGGAGCCGGGCCTTGAGGCGGTGAGCTATTACGATCCACCGAACATGACCTATCCCTTCGGCGCCTATCTCTGCGTCATGGACATCGACGTCGACACCGGCGTCTACAAGGTGCGCCGCTTCTATGCGCTCGACGATTGCGGCACGCGCATCAACCCGATGATCATCGAGGGGCAGGTGCATGGCGGGCTGACGGAGGCCTTCGCCATCGCCATGGGCCAAGAGATCCGCTACGACGAGAACGGCAATGTGGTGACCGGCTCCTTCATGGATTTCTTCCTGCCGACGGCGGTGGAAACGCCCCATTGGGAGACCGATTTCACCGTCACGCCCTCGCCGCATCACCCGATCGGCGCCAAGGGTGTCGGGGAGAGCCCGAATGTCGGCGGCGTGCCAGCCTTCTCCAATGCCGTCAACGACGCCTTTTCGTTCCTAGGATCGACGCATATCCAGATGCCGCACGATTTCTGGCGCAACTGGCAGGCGGCGAAGACGCTCGGCGCGGTGTAGGATTGGCCCGATGCGCAGGTTTCGCCCCTCATCCCGCTGCCGCGACCTTCTCAAGGGGCAGGAGGCTTGGCCTTCCTTCATCTTGTTTAGGGAAAACGGTGCATCGTTCTCCTTCTCCCCGCTTGCGGGGAGAAGGTGCCGGCAGGCGGATGAGGGGCGGCCCTCCCGCCATGCGACGGATGGGGCCACGACATGAACACGCTCTCCCGCCCCGAAATCGGCGAGCGTTTAGCGAGCGCCGGCTACATCGCCGACCGCGACCTGTCGGTCGCCCTCTCGCTGATGCAGATGCTCTCCCGCCCCCTGCTGCTCGAAGGTGAGGCCGGCGTCGGCAAGACGGCGGTCGCCTATGCCATCGCATCGGTGCACGAGACGGAACTGATCCGGCTGCAATGCTATGAAGGGCTGGACCAGTCGGCCGCACTCTACGAGTGGAACTACCAGCGCCAGTTGCTGGCCATCCAGGCCCGGCAGGGCGAGGCGGCCGGTGGGCTGGAAGACGCGGTCTTCTCCGAAAAATACCTGATGGAACGCCCGCTGCTCGCAGCGATCCGCCGGCAGAAGGCGCCGGTGCTGCTGATCGACGAGATCGACCGGGCCGACGAGGAATTCGAAGCCTTCCTCCTGGAACTGCTCTCCGATTTCCAGGTCTCCATTCCCGAACTCGGCACGATCACCGCGGTGACGATCCCGCATGTCGTGCTGACCTCGAACGGCACGCGCGAGCTTTCCGATGCGCTCCGGCGGCGCTGCCTCTATCACCATATCGACTATCCCGATGTCGAGCGCGAGGCGCGTATCATCCTCGCCCGCGTCGATGGGGCCGGCGCGGCGCTCGCCCTGCAGATCGCCCGCATGGTCGAGAACATCCGCAAGGAGGACCTGCGCAAGGTGCCGGGCGTCGCCGAAACGCTGGACTGGGCGGCGGTGCTGGTCGGCCTCGATATCGCCGACCTGAAGGACGATCCGGAAGCCGTGCACGAGACGCTGGCCTGCCTGCTCAAGACCCGCGAAGACAAGGCGCGCTTCCGCCGCGAGGTCACCGAGCGCCTGTTGGGGAGGGTGGCATGAGCTGTTGCGGCACACCGTTGACCCCGGAGGAATCGAGCGCGGTCGGCCGCCTCGTCGCAGAAAAACTGTCGGCCTTCCTGAGGACGCTGCGCGACAACGGTTTTTCGGTCGGGCTCGGCGAGGGCCGGGATGCCGCGGCGCTGATAGCCGCCGGCTATGCGGAAAAGTCCGGCCTGCTGCGCTCCGCCTTGAAACATCTGTTTTCCGCCCGCCGCAGCGAATGGGAACGGTTCGACGGCATTTTCGACGCTTTCTGGCTGGGAAAACATGTCCGCAGCCGTTCGGCGGTTTCAGGAAGTGCCAGGTCCGGCCTGAAAGCGCTGGAGGGCGGCGGGGCGAAGGGCGGCGCGGTTTCGGATCAGGCCCCCGCCGATGGCGGAGAGGGCGTGGGCGGCGGCGAAAGCCGGATGGAGGGCGCCTCCGCTGTCGAGACGCTTTCCGGCATCGACCTCAGGAAACTCTCCGATCCGGCGGATATGGCGCGGGCGCATGACATCGCCGCCGATCTCGCCCGGGCGATGCGCACGCGGCTCACCCGCCGCGATCTCGCCCGCCGGCGCGGCTACCGCATCGACCTGCGCCGCACGATCCACGGCAATATCGGCCATGGCGGCGTGCCGCTGGATCTCGTCCGGCGCCGGCGCAAGGAAAAGCCGCTGCGCCTCGTCATGCTGCTCGACGCCTCCGGCTCGATGACGCCCTATACCGGCGTCTTCCTGCGCTTCATGCATGGCGTGCTCGACGCCTTTCGCGAGTCGGAGGCCTTCCTCTTCCACACCCGGCTCGCCCATGTCTCCGACGCCATGAAGGAGCGCGATGCGCAACGCGCCCTCGACCGGCTGTCCATGATGGCGGAGGGCACCGGCGGCGGCACGCGCATCGGCGAATGCCTCGCCACCTTCAACCGCTGGCATGCCGCCCGCGTCATCCATTCGCGCACCTGCGTGATGATCGTCTCGGACGGCTACGAGACGGGCGATGCCGCGCTGCTGGCTCGGGAGATGGCGGCGCTGCGCCGCCGCTGCCGGCGTATTGCCTGGCTGAACCCGATGATGGGCTGGGACGGCTATGCGCCGGAGGCGGCCGGCATCCGCGCCGCCCTGCCCTTCGTCGACCTGCATGCGCCGGCCAATACGCTCGAAAGCCTTGCGGCGCTCGAACCCTATCTTGCGAAACTCTGAGGGAGGTCGCGATGAACGCCCATGTCGATGTGATGGATCTCGCCAACCGCCTCAAATCCGCCGAGGAGGCCTTCGTGCTGGCGACCGTCGTGCGCACCGTCTCGGTGACCGCGGCCAAGGCCGGCGCCAAGGCGGTGATCCGCCCGGACGGTACGATCGTCGCCGGCTGGATCGGCGGCGGCTGCGCCCGCGGCGCGGTGCTGCGTGCCGCCCGCCAGGCGCTGATGGACGGCAAGGCGCGGCTGATCTCGGTGCAGCCGAAGGAGCTTCTGGCCGAACACGGCGTTGCGGCCGGCGAATTGCGCGAGGGCATCCAGTTCTCCGCCAACATGTGCCCCAGCAAGGGCACGATGGACATCTTCATCGAGCCGGTGCTGCCACGCCCCGCGCTCGTCGTCTTCGGGGCGAGCCCCGTCGCGATGGCCGTGGTGGAACAGGCCGCCCTGCTCGGCTTCCACGTTACGCTCGCCGCACCCGCCGCCGACCGCGCCGCGCCGCCTACGGCTGATGTCGTGGTGGATGGATTTGCCATCGCCGAACCGCCGGCCGGCAAGATTTTCGCGCTGGTCGCCACCCAGGGCAGCGGCGACCTTGCCGCACTCCAGGCGGCGCTCGCCCTTGAGGCCGATTATTACGGTTTCGTCGGAAGCGGTCGAAAGATGGCCTCGCTCAAGGCCGATCTGTCCCGCGCGGGCATCCCGGCCGAGCGACTCGACCGGATCAAGGGACCGGCGGGGCTCGATCTCGGCGCCATCACGCCGGAGGAAATCGCCCTGTCCATCCTCGCCGAAATCCTCATCATCCGCCGCCGCGACCAGCGCGGCGACACCACCACACCCTGAAAGGACATTTCTTATGGACATGAACGGCAGCGAACGGATCGAAGCCCCCGTGCAAACCGTCTGGCAGGCGCTGAACGACCCGGACATCCTGCGCCAGTGCATTCCCGGCTGCGAGACGCTGGAAAAGACCTCCGACACGGAGATGACGGCGACCGTCGCGCTGAAGGTCGGGCCGGTGAAGGCGCGCTTCCAGGGCACGGTCCAGCTCCTGAACCTCGACCCGCCACATTCCTACACGATCAGCGGCGAAGGCAAGGGCGGCATGGTCGGCTTCGCCAAGGGCGGCGCGGATGTGGCGCTCGCCGAAGACGGGCCGGACGCGACCCTGCTCACCTATGTCGTCAAGGCCGAGGTCGGCGGCAAGATCGCCCAGCTCGGCAGCCGGCTGATCGATTCCACGGCGAAAAAACTGGCGGCGCAGTTCTTTGCCGACTTTACTCAGAAGGTTGCAAGGGTGCGGGAAGAGATTGCGAGTTGAGCCTCTAATACCATGAAAACGCCGGCAACAACGAACCGAGCTATTGAAACCATTGCGGCGCGAGAAATGAAGAATGATACAACAAAAGCCTTGCCAACCGGGCCGTTCCACATATGCGTCAAAGCCAAAAGGGGCCTCTCCCTCTGGTTCCATCATGTCAGCTCGATTGGGCCCGGAGCTGTCGAGCAGAGCGGCGGTGATCATGTACACCATGCCCAAGACTGGCGAACTCTTCGATTTAGAAGGCAGGAGCCATAACGTAAGTCCACAATAGCGTTGCCGGGGCGTGAGCCGAGCCATTCCGCTGTGAGTGTTGAACCGTTGTCTCAGCAAGGTGCGTCATCCACATTGAAGGCTCGGTCTGCAAAGCTCCATAATGCGGCGGCCAAGCTGCGATTAGAGCGGCGCAATTCCGTGAAAGGCGTGAGTGAGCAATTCACGGAGTGGTTGGCGATGAAGTGGACGAGGATTCCAATATGGATTGGAAAGTGCCTGATCAAGTGCCGCGTCGATGCCATCTTCCCGCATGCCGAGATCCTTGAGCGCCATCGTCGCACCGAGGCGGCTGGAAAGCTCGTAGAGTCCCCGCGCCGGTTCCGTGGAGCCAAGCGCTCGATTCACACGCGCCATCGCGTCGGGCGTAGCGGCGCGATTGTATGCCACTACATGTGGCAAGACCGCCGTGTGAAGCTGCGCATGGGGAAGATCAAACATCCCACCGAGCGTGTGGCAGAGCTTGTGATGCAGCGCCATTCCGACTGAGCCAAGGCAAACACCGCACAGCCAGGCACCGTAGAGAACATCGCTTCTCGCCGAAACGCTCGTCGCATCCTGCTGGAGCATTGGCAACCCGCCCGCGATGGCGGAAATTCCCTCTTCGGCCATCAAGCAGGTCACGGGATTTGTTTCGCGGGCGTAAAGAGCCTCGACGGCATGTGCGATCGCATTCATTCCACTGGTCACCGACATGGTGAACGGAAGCGTCATCGTTAAATCAACATCGTAGATGATGACTTCCGGTAATATAGACGGGGCCGACTTCGTCACCTTCCGACCGTTTTCAGTCTCGCCTAAGATCGGAGTGGCTTCCGAACCCGCATATGTGGTCGGAACCACTATCTGTGGCAGGTCTGTCCGAAAAGCGATCGCTTTGCCGAGACCGGTCGTGGACCCGCCGCCTATCGCCAAGAGGCCGTCTGCTCGAGTTTCCTTGACCACTTCCATAGCCTCTGCAGTGACTTCGGTAGGCGTATGCATCTTAGCTTTCGAGAAGAGGCCGACACTTCGATCGCCGAGTTTTTGCGCAATCGCGGCGGCTTGATCGGCCTGCTCGGGTGTTGCGAGCACAAGCAACCGCTGAATGCCGAGCCTTTCGGCTTCCTCCCTCAGGCGCGAGATCGTGCCCTGGCCAAAAATCACGCGGCCAGGATTTCCGTTGTAGACAAAGTTATGCAACGGTGCCTCCTATCGGGTCTGGTCAGGGCGGACGAGAACGAAGTCGTAGTCGGACCTCCACTGAGTGGAACCGTCCGTCACCTTTTCGAAGGGCGCAACGAGGGTTTTCTTCACACCAAAGACGGTGTCAGATTCCAGATAAGGATCATCCCCAACGAATGTGTGCGTCACCAATTTCTGAAAGCCGTCAGCCCTGACCATGTAATGCATATGGGCTGGACGAAATGGATGGCGGCCGAGATTGTCTAACATCGTACCGACGGGGCCATCATCGGGGATCGGATAGGAAACCGGCTTTATACCGACAAAGCTGTAGTGCCCATCAGCTCCTGTAACGAAAACTCCGCGGTTGTTCCACTTGGGTTGCACGTCCGGCTGTTGAACATCGTAGTAACCCTCGGCATTGTCCGACCATACATCGATCCGCGCACCTTCAATCGGATTTCCACCGAGGTCGATGACCCGACCTATAAACAGGCATGTCTCGCCTTTACCATCAAGACAGATGCTGTCGCCCATGGAACGGACCGGCGCGCCTTCGACGTGAAACGGACCAAAGACAGTGTTCTCGGTTGCGCCCTCAGGACGACGATTATTGATCGCGTCGACGAGCATCGAGAATCCGAGCGTGTCAGAAAGGAGAATGAATTCCTGTCGTTCTTGGCTGCAGATCTGACCGGTTCGTGTCAGAAACTCGATGCCGATCTCCCATTCGTCCTGTGTTAACTCAATCTCGCGAGCAAAAGCGTGCAGGTGCTTGACGAGGCTAGACATCACGACCGCGAAGCGAGCGTCGGTTTCAGCCCCCATCCGGCCGTTCACTGCTTCCACGGAATTGTCCTCGGTAAAATACCTAGCGGAGGTAGAACCCTCAGAAGGTCGAGTGGTCATTGCATACTCCTCTCTAGTTGATTTCCGACTTTTGCCGTGACAGTGGTTCTCTTCAAACCGCAAGAGGCGACATTTGCCTGCTGGTACAGATCGGAAGCGTGGCAGGCGTTCGTAACCTGGAGCCCATGGCATCGGTCGACGGCATCTTCATCAGCCCTCCAGCCTTGCGGTGGCGCTCTGGCATCTCGGAAATCTCGCGCACGAAGACGTGCAGCGCGAAATCAAGGACATCTTCGACAAGGTGCGCGATGCGAATATGCCCGTCGGCATCTTCGCGACGGCGGAGGCCGCTGCACGGTGCTATATCGAGATGGGCAGCTTTCATCGCGATTGGCAGCGATATGGGCCTTCCGGTCCGCGGGGCCGACGACTTGCTCGCCCGCTTCAGGCCTGCAGATGGGTACGGAAAAGCCCCCTGAATTGCGTGTAACTGGCGAAGCCCAGGCATTTTGAGGTTCGAAGCACCGTCGTCTCGCCGACGCAGCAGGCTTGCGCCAGCGAACCGGCTGTGCCGAAAGCCACCAGGTAAGGCTCTTCAAGCGCCGTGCGCAGCACCACACGAACCCTCCGCGGCAAGGAAAGCTGCCGTTTGACGATCGTGCGCTTGAGTTCGCCGATATCGGCCGGGGGAAAGGGCATAATCCACCTCCTTTGCAATGGATACCGCGCATTGGAATTTGCCGTCTTCACGTCGGGAAAAGCGTGACGACGTAATCGGCGATCAGTTTCAGGGACAGAACCAGAAGGGCGATCTGGATGACCAGGTAGAACAGCTTTTCCGGGATGACGCGCGTCAGCTTCGCGCCTGCGAAGGTGCCGGCGATCGCGCTCGGCAGGAGCCATAACGCCACGGTCGCATCGAAGCGCGAAAACAGCCGCAATTCCCAGTAGGGGGCGATCTTCGCCGCGTTGATCGCGGCGAAGAGGATGGTCGAGGTGCCGGCGAACGTCACCTTGTCGAGACGCTGCGGCAGCACGTAGATCTGGAAGGGCGGCGCGCCCGAATGCGAGACGAAGCTCGTCAGGCCTGCGAGCGTTCCCCAGAAGAGGCCCGCGGGCACGTCGGCCCGCCGCACGGTCTTGCGAAAGCGCGCGCCGACCCAGGCGTTGAAGCAGCCGAGCAGCCCAACCAGCCCAACCAGCATGCCGATGAAGAGGCTCGGCAGGTGCGCGCTGAAGGCCCATCCGAGACAGACGCCGAAGACCGCCGCGGGCATGAGGATGGCGAGGTTCCGGCCGGAGAAATCGCCGCGGTAGAGGTAGAGGCCGACCATGTCGCTGATGACGTAGATGGGAAGCAGAAGTGCTGCCGCCGTGACGGGCGACATCACCAGCGCCATCAGCGGAACCGCGAGCATGCCGACCGAGGCGAGGCCCCCCTTGGAGAGCCCAACGAGGAAGGCCGCGACCGTCGCCGTGACGATGACGAGGGACGTCATCTCGGTCATCCGTTCTTCCTGCCCTCCGTCGCCGCGCCGCGCAGCAGCTTCGCCATGGCGTGGACGGCGAGCTCATATCCATCGGCGCCGAATCCCTCGATGATGCCCTTGGCGGCGAGCGAGACGTAGGATGTATGGCGAAAGGCCTCGCGCCGGAAATTGTTGGAAAGGTGCAGCTCGAGCACCGGCCCGGGAAAGGCGAGCAGCGCGTCCATGATCGCGACCGAAGTGTGGGTGTAGGCGCCCGCATTGATAACGATGCCGGCCATGTCGGCGCGCGCCTCCTGAACCCAGGTAATGAGCTCGGTCTCGCTGTTGGACTGGCGGAAATCGATGACGAGGCCCAAGGGCTCCGCCGCCGTCTTCGCCAGCCGTTCCAGGTCGGCCAGCGTCGAATGGCCATAGATTTCCGGCTGCCGCGTTCCGAGCATGTTGAGGTTCGGACCATTCAGGACCAGCACCTTGCAATCGCCGCTCATTCCCGTTTCCCCCATTGGGCGGCCGTTCGCGCGGCCTGCGCCGCGTTGAGCAAGGCGCGCGTCGCCGCCCCGCAGATGCGCGCCCTCTCCAGCGGCGACAGCCCGGCATAGGCCGCGCACGGCGCTTCGACCGCAACCGCGATATCGGCCGGCAGCGCGTGCATCAGGTCCACCAGTGGCAGTTCTCCCTCGCCTGGATAAAAGCGCCCGCCGCGGCCCTCATAGCGCAGGCGCTCCAGATCCGGCGGCCGGGCCGCAGCCGCGTCGCACAGATGGACATAGGGAAAGAGCGCCGGGGAAAGCCCTACGAGATCCGCGGGCTTTCCGCCCGAACGCATGAGATGGAGCGCGTCGATCAGGAGGCGCGCATTGGGGCGACGGACCTCGTCGAGCAGGCGGAACGCTTTCGGAAGCGTGTTCAGCGCGACATAGGACATCATCTCCAGCGCCACACCGATCCCGAAGCCTGCCGCGAGATCGCACAGTCCCGCGAAATTGTCCCTGAGTCTGCCCGCCTCCGGATCATTGCCGACGACGAGGAGATGGTTCGCTCCAAGGCGCGCGCCAAGCTCCAGCGCCGGCCTGAGACGCACGACATCGGTCTCCGGCGTCAGCCAGACGGCTTCGATATCGAAAACGCGGATCCCGGTCGCGTCCAGCCGGCGCTCGATGTCGCGGATCAACACCTCGTCGCCGATGACAGGCACGATCCGGTCGGTCGGCATGGGCGGAACGATGCGAAGGCCGATGGCGTCGAACCGGCCGGCTGCGGCCGCGTCGACGAGGGTCAGCGGGTCCGCGTCGATCAGCGTCAGATGGGCCAGTGATAGAAAAGCCGGATTGCCGTGGGGTGAGCGCGTCATGGTCGCAGCACTCCTGGTAGTCGCAGCGCTCGACGCACGGAGCGGCGTTTCTGCCGGCCGCTCATGGCGCGCCGTCCAATGCGGTTCGCGCCAGCCAGGCGGCGCCGCGCGCATAGAGCGCCTCGACCTGCGGGCCTTTCACGCCCGGCATGTCCTCCTTGACCTTGTAGCCGATGCCGGTCTGCATGTAGGCGAGATGGCGATAGCCCTGGGGGAAGCGCTCGAGCAACGCCTTGTCCAGCACCAGCGTCGCCGACGGATTGACCGGCGAGACTGTGTCCTTTTCATAGATCGGCTGGCGCAGAACGAGGCCCCAGGCACCGCGCCGCTTTTCCAGGAAGTCGTAGAACCGGCCGGTGCACACCACGTCGCAGACGATGTCGCCGATCCGGCCGCGCTGGGAGATCGTCATCTTCGTCTGGGCGATCGCTCGGTCGCCGGAAAGATCGATCGAGGTTCCGCCGAGGAAATGCAGGATGCTGACGCCCTTCTCCCAGCCTTCCTTGCTGACACGGATAAACTCGTCGGCGCTGCCCTGGAACCAGGTCGCCATCATCCGGCCGTCCGCGTGCCAGACTGAGCGGAAACGCTCCCAATGGCCCGCATCGCGCCAGACCACCCAGTTTTCCAAGAGGTCCCTTATCTCAAGGCGATCCCGGAGCGCCACCTCCAGCGCCGTGGATGACAGGGTGCTGCCGGCTCGCGCGGTCTCGGTCATCTTTGCTCCATTTGTTCTTCATAATGAACTTAGTTTTATATATGAACTATGCTAATTGGGCAAGCAGCAGGTTGCGGCCACCTAATGATGCGCGAGAATCTCTCCGAGAAAGGCTTTGGCGCGCGGATGCTGCGGCGACTGGAAAAACGTCTCCGGCGGTGCCTCTTCGATAACCATGCCGTCGGCCATGAACACCACGCGGTCGGCGACCTGCCGGGCAAAGCCCATTTCGTGGGTGACGCAGATCATCGTCATGCCGTCGCGGGCAAGGCTGATCATGGTGTCCAGCACCTCCTTGACCATTTCCGGATCGAGCGCGCTGGTCGGCTCGTCGAACAGCATGACCTTGGGCTCCATGCACAGCGCGCGGGCGATCGCGACGCGCTGCTGCTGGCCGCCGGAAAGCTGGGCGGGATATTTTTCGGCCTGTTCCAGGATGCGCACCCTTTCGAGAAGCTGCCGCGCCGTCTTTTCCGCTTCGCCCTGGGCGATTCCGCGCACGCGCCGGGGGGCGAGCGTGCAGTTCTCCAGCACCGTCATGTGCGGGAAGAGGTTGAAGCTCTGAAAGACCATGCCGACCTCGCGCCGCACGGCCTCGACCGCCTTGCCGTCATCGAGATTGATGCCGTCCACCAGCACGCGTCCCTTCTGGAAGGGTTCGAGGCCGTTGATGCAGCGGATGAGCGTCGACTTGCCGGATCCCGACGGGCCGCAGATGACGATCTTCTCGCCCTTGCCGACGGTGAGGCTCACATCCTTCAGGGCGTGGAACACGCCGAACCACTTGTTCAGGTCGCGCATCTCGATGAAGACGCCGTCCGTCGCGGCGAGATCCCTGTTCGTCGTCATGTATCCTCCCGGTTTCTCGCGCCGCATGCGGCTTCGCCGCAGCCAAAGCCCCGCGTAACGCAGGGCCGACCCCGGCGTTTCGCACCTTCCCGTCGCTTGAACGGCCCGCGGCGCCATGCTCTTCCACCCGAGCGGCAACGTAACAAAGTTCCGTTTTCTGTCAACATCAAATGATGTATCATTGATTAAGTCTTGATGCCTCATATGGCACTAAAATGATGGGCCATGAGAAAGAATGGCGCGCGCAACGGTGTGCGTCATGCACGTTTGCCTCGCCCTTCGAATGGGTGTGGCATCAAATCATCAGGTGGCGGCGCACCCTCATTTGAGGCGATCGCCCCGTCTTTGCAAGAACGGCGGCATGCGCTATGGAATGAGCAAAGGAAGAGGATTCATGGTCTCAACACGCCCAAGGATACAGGACATTGCCCGGGTTTCGGGCCTGAGCTCGGCGACCGTCGACCGCGTGCTGAACAGTCGGCCGGGCGTCAGCGCCAAGGCCGTCGATCTCGTGCGCGACGCCATTCAGAAGCTGGCCGAGAACGGCCCGGAAGAGCGCAGCGACCTCGGCGTCTACGACATCATCCTGCCCCGCAATGCCGGCCTTTCCACGGAATATCTCGCCGCCGCCTTCCGCTACCATGCGGACCTATGCAAGGTGCAGCATCGCGTGACCTTCGTCGAGCGCCTCAACCCGCAGAGCCTTTGCCGGGCGCTGCAGGCCTGCGCCGAACAGGGCACGAGCGGCGTCGCCTTCCAGGCGCTGGAGGACCCGACCGTTCGCGACACCGTCTCGCAGATGGCGAACCGGAACATTCCGCTGGTGACCGTTGTGTCGGACCTGTCGAGCATGGGTGTGAGCTATGTCGGCCTCGACAACCGCGCCGCCGGGCGCACGGCGGGTTATCTCATGGGGCTCCTGACCCGCGGCGCCGGGCCGATCGCCGTCCTCTGGGGCGGGCATCTCTACCGGGCGCATGACGAGCGCGAATTCGGCTTTCGCAGCGCACTCCGGACCGATTTCCCGAACCTCGAAATCCTCGACGTCACCTGTACGCAGGACGACACCGAGGAAGCCTATGAACGGCTTTCGGAGGTGCTGAAGCGGGACCCGAAGCTTGCCGGCGTCTATTGCGTCGGCGCCGGCATTATCGGGGCGATCAACGCCCTGAAGCGGCACGCCGGCGGCTCGTCGAGTTTCGTCATTGGCCACAATCTCACGGCCAACACCCGCGACTTCCTGCTCCAGCGCCGCATGGAGGTGGTCATCCACCAGGACATGACGGCGATCGCCGAAAAGGCCCTGCAATTCCTGGTCTCGGGCGCCGACAAGCCGCGCAGCCTGCGCGGCGAGGTCTCGATCTCCATCGTCACCCGCGAAAACATCTCGAACCACCTGAACCTGGACATGCTGCGCGACTACATGGTCAAGCATTGAGGCCGGCGCGTCCCGACGGCTGGCCCCTTGCCGAAGCCGGCGGCAGCGCCTACGAGGAAGCATGACCAGTGACAAGGCAGAGCTTCAGGAATCGGGCGCCGTCAAATCGGCGATGCGCGTGCTCGATCTTTTCGAATATCTCGGGCGCTGGGGCGACAAGACCCATACGGAAATCGCCCGGGAGCTGGACATCCCGAAAAGCAGCCTGACGCAGCTCCTGAAGACCCTCGTCCGGCGCGGCTACCTGATCTACCAGCCCGCCAGCAAAGGCTACGAGCTCGGCCCGGCGATCGCCGACCTCGCCAGGCGCGTCGGCGACAGCACCGACCTCGTTTCGGTGGCAGCGCCCGTTCTCTCGTGGATCACCGGCGAGACGCAGGAATCCTGCGCGCTCAACTTCATCAAGGGCGACCGCTCGGAGGTCGTCGCCGCCGTGACGAGCCCACGCCGCCTGCTCTACCACATGCAGTCCGGCGATTCCGCGCCGCTCTACGCCACGTCAGGCGGCAAGGCGCTCCTCGCCCATCTGCCCGAAGAGATGCGACGTGATTATCTCAGCCGCGTCGTGCTCGAGCCGATTACCCCCAACACGATCACCACCATCCCGGCGCTGGAGGCCGAACTGGCGGATGTCAGGGCGAAGGGTTATGCGCAGGTCGTGGAGGAGTTCACGATCGGCATCGCCGGCGTCGCCCGCCCCGTTCTCAGCGCGTCGGGCTTCCCCCTCGCCTCGCTCAACATCGCCATGCCCATCGCCCGCTTCGAGGACGCCGCGCGCGACCGCTGCCTCGCCGTGCTGGAGAAGGCGGTAGCGGACATCCGCCATCAATGTGGCTGGATCTGACAGGCGGCGTCAGACCGTCGTCAGGATGCCGCCGTTCATTTCGATCACCTGGCCGGTGTAGTAGCTCGCGCCCGGCCCGGCGAGGAAGACCACGGCAGCCTGGAGGTCCTTCGGATCGCCCCAGCGCTTCAGGGCGATGCGGCTGTCGATATATGACTTGAACTCCTTGTCCTCCACCAGTTTCCGCGACATCTCCGTGATGAAGAATCCAGGCGCGATCGCATTGCTGGTGATCCCCCAGGGGCCGAGTTCCATCGCCAATGCGTTCATCAGGGCCGTCAGCGCGCCTTTCGCCGCCGCATAGGGCGCCATGGGAACCCGCATCGATTTCAGCGAAAGGGAGCTGACGAAAATCAGGCGGCCGTCCTTCTTCGCCTGCATGCCGGGAATGACCGCGCGCGTGACGTTGGCGGAGCCGAAATAGTGGATCTCCATCAGCTTGCGGATTTCGTCGAGGTCGTAGTCGATGAAGTACTTGCGGTTCTGGACGCCTGCGCTGTTGATGAGAATGTCCACCGAACCCGTCCGCACCGTCACGTCCGCCAGCACGTCGTTAACCTCCTTCTCGTTAGTGACGTCGAACCGGGCCGTCGAGACCTGCAGCCCCCTGGCCGAAAGGTCGCGTGCGCTCTTTTCCAGAGCACTTTCGTTGATGTCGTTGATGATGATATGCGCGCCGGCCTCGGCGAGCGCCTGCGCCATCGCCCAGCCGAGCCCGCGGGCAGACCCCGTCACCAGGGCGACCTTACCTTCCAGAGAAAACCACTGCGCCAGATTCGACATCGCAACATCCACTTCCGAGGTTTTGGATTGTTCTATTTGAGAAACAAGTTTATATATAGGCACATATCTTTTGCAAGACGATTTCCTCCAACGGACGGACCGACCGAATGACGCCGCTCTATCTCGCCCATCAAAGCCTGATCGATCTCGAACCGCTCGCTTTCCTGGAGACCGCCGCCGCCGCGGGATTTTCCGGCGTCAGCCTGCGCGTGCGCGCCGCCGCCAAGGGTGCGCCAGTCTACGAAATCCGGCCGGGCTCCGAGGGAATGCGGGCGGTTCGCGGGCGGGCCGAAGCGCTCGGCATCGCCGTCGCCTATGTCGAGACGCTCGCCCTCGACGCCGGAATGACACGCGACGACTATGTTGCGACCCTGGAGACCGGCGCCGAACTCGGCGCGAAGCGCCTGACGGTGGCCGGGAACGACAGCGATTTCGCCGCGCTCTCGGAGGTCTTCGCCGCGCTCAGCGAAGACGCGGCCGCCTTCGGCGTCGTCGTCGATCTGGAGTTCATGCCGTTTCGCCCGGTGAAGAGCCTCGAAGACGCCATCGACATCCTCCGGCGCGCCGGTTCGGGCTGCATCCTGCCGGACGCCCTGCATCTCGTCCGCTCGGGCGGCACGCCGGCCTCGCTGCGCACGCTTGCGCCGGACGCTATCGGATCGTTCCAGCTCTGCGACGGGACGCTGAGCGCGCCCTGGCCGGACGACCTGCCATTTGAGGCGCGCAATGGAAGGCTGCTCCCCGGAGACGGTGAGTTCCCGCTCGTCGCGATGATCGAGGCCCTGCCGAAGGGCACGATGATCGGCGTCGAGGCGCCGCTCGCCGGAGACGTCCGCCCCGTCGATCCGCTCGGCCGGGCACGGCGGATGTTCCAGGCGGCGCGCGGCGTGCTGGAAGCCGCCAGCAGGCCCTGACACAGGATCGGGCGCGGCGCTCATCGCCGCCGCGCCAGGGTCAGGAGCCCGGCCGCCGTGATCAGCCCGGCGCCGGCGACGGTGATAGACGACAGCACCTCTCCGAAGGCGACAAAGCCGCAGATCGCCGCGACAACGAGTTGCGCATAGGTGAAGGGCGCGACACGCGAGGCCGGCGCTCGGGCGAAGGCGGCGAGGAACAGCACTTGGCCGACGGCCTGCGCCAAGCCCGTGGCCGCCACCAGCAGCCAGCCCTGCGCATCCAGCGGCCGCCAATAGACAGGCAAGAGGACGGTGCAGACGACAAGCCCGGTGATCGCCATGTGCACGATGGCCGCGCTCAGCGGGATGCGCGTCGACAGGTGCCGCGTGATGACATGATTGAAGGACAGGCCGACACCGCCGAGCAGCGGCAACAGCATCACCCAGTCGAACGCGTCCGTACCAGGCTGCGTGACGAGAAGCACGCCGACAAAGCCGATCACGACAGCGAGCCATCGATAGAGATCGACCGGCTCTCCGAGGAAGATCCGCGCCAGCGCGACGCTGATGACCGGCGAGATGTAGATGATCGCCGTGACCTGACCCAGGGGAAGATACATGAAGGCGATGATGACGGTCATGCCGCTGACGAGCGGCAGCAGCGAACGGACCGCCAGCAGGCGGGCATTCGGGCCGAGGAACGTTTCCGGCAGGCGCCGCGACCAGAAATAGGGCACGACGAAGACGACGAAGAACAGGGCCCGCCCCCAGAGCGCCATTACCGGGCCGGACCGTTCCGCAACGACCTTCGAGAAGGCGTCACCGACGGCGAAGAAGCTGACCGCGGCGAGAATCATGGCGCTCGCCCGGATCAGGCTTTGAGGAACGGCTGCAGGCTGTGCGATTGTCATGGTCTTGCCCGGCGGACGGCTGCGAGGGAGACGGTGGAACGAGCAGGCGGCGGCCTACCCTGACACGCCCGCGGCGGTCTCCCGCTTTTCCTGCTCGACGCGATGAATGGCGGCCGTCACCGTGGTGTTAAGCGGGGTCGGGACACCGTATTGCGCGCCGAAGGCCGAGATCGCCCCGTTCATGAAGTCGACCTCCGTCTTCCGGCCGGCGGCAAGGTCGATGCACATGGAGGACTTGTGCTCGTAATTGTGGACGTCGGTGCCCTGGCGCACATAGTCGTGCGGATCGTCGCCGCCCGGCAGCCGTACGCCCTTGGCCTTCGCCACGGCGATCGCCTCGGCGCAGCAGGCGATCATCGCCTGGCGGATTCCGGGAATGTCGCCGGCCGCGCGGTTCGGCAGGTTGAGGATCGTCGCGAAGGGGTTGGTGCCGACATTGAGCAATGCTTTCTGCCATTTCACGGCCATGACGTCGTCCTCGACCCGGCATTCGAAATCCGCCGCCCGCAACGCTTCCGCCAGGTGCCGGGCTGGCCCCTGCCCCTCGGGCGTGAGCCCGCCGACGGCGATGCCGGCATGCGGGTTGGAATGTTTCACATGCGCCGGGCCGATGACGTTGCCGCCGAAATAGAGCGTTCCTCCGAGCGTGCGTTCCGGCCCGATCACCTCGGCGATCACCTCCTCGTTGCCCAGCCCGTTCTGGAAAGAGATGACGGCCCCGCCCTTAGCCAGATGCTCCCGGGCGATCATCGCGGCCGCGCGCGTCGAATGCGACTTCACCAGCGTCACGACGATGTCGAACCGCATGTCGGGCGCCGGCCGGTCGTGGATGGGAAGCGTGACGGTGAACGGACCGTCGTCCATCTCGATGGTCAGCCCGTTCGTGCGGATGGCGTCGGCGTGCTCGCGCCAGGTGTCGAACAACGTCACGTCGATGCCGGCCTTCGCCAGCCGCGCGCCGACGATGCTGCCCATCGCGCCCGCGCCAATGATCCCGATTTTCATGTCTGTCCTTTCCACATCCTAGAAAACGCCGTGAAACGCCGGTTAGCGGCCAACGCGGCGGCGATAGTGATTGATCGTGCGCCGCACGCCGGCTTCGAGCGGCGTTCGGGGAAGCCCCGGAAGGACCGTCTCGATCCGGTCGGGGGTGAGTTCGAAATAGGTCGAGATGGGCGGTCCCTCGGCGCGGATCTGCGCATCCGGAACATGTCGCCCGATCTCGCGGATGAAATCCTCCACGCTGGCCGTCTCGCCGATGAGGCTGAAGGCGGAAGCGCCCTTCGGCCGCGTCGCCACGGCCGTCTCGATCGCCGCCGCGACGTCGTCGACGAAGAGCATGTCGGATGCGCCCGTCAGCCCGATCACGTAGGGACGCCGCTCCGCCGCCGCCCGGCAGGCAAGCGTGAAGCCGGCGGAAAGGCCCGTGTCCCGGCCGGGGCCGTAGACCGTGAAGGGCCGCAGCCCGATGCTGGAAAGCCCCTCTTCCCGGAAGAAGGCGCGGGCATTTCCCTCGTTGGCCAGTTTGTAGGTGCCGTAGTGGGTCACGGGAAATGGCGTGTGGCCGTTGTCGGGGCCGAACACCGCCGCGCTGCTGGCGTAGACGACGAAGCCGGCTTCCGTCGAAAGGGCGGCCCTGAAGACGTTCAGCGTGCCGATGACGTTGACCATGGCACCGGCGACCGGGTCGGCCATGCAGGCCGGCGTCTGAAGACCGGCGAGATGGACGATCGCCGCGCATCCCCTGGCGGCCTTTTCGACCGCCGCGGCGTCCGTGATGTCGCCGCGCGTCCATTCCACTGCGTCGGCGGCGGCCACGTCGACCTCGTCGGGGATGCGCCGGTCCGAGCGGATGTCGAAGGCGCGCACGGCGACGTCGGCCGCGATGAAACGACGGATCGCCCATGCCCCGATGAACCCTCCGGCTCCTGTGATCAAGACGCGCATTGAGGCAGCACTCCCTCCGCCGCGCCGCATATGCGACATGTCGCGGGCGTTACGTTCGGGTTGGAGCCGCCGGACCGGCCCCGCATTCCGCGGGCGTCCTCCGGCGGCTTCCTTCTTCCATGCGGCTCGGATCAGAACGGAATGCCGTCGAGCTTGGCCGGGAATTCCGGCAGGTCCTCCTGTAGCCAGCGCTGGCTGACCTCGTTCAGTCGGCCGTCCTTGATGATCCCGTCGATGAAATCATTGGTCCAGGCGAGGAATTCCGGATCGCCCTTGCGTAGGCCCATGCCGGTCCATTGGGTGGTGAGCACGAACTTCTGTTCATAGTCGTTGTCCGGCTTCACCTTGTTGATGTTGGCAATATAGGTGTTGTTCCCACCTATCACCGTGACCTGTCCGGAGAGCAGTGCCTGCGCGGTCGCCGCATCGTCGTCGAAGCGCTGCATCGTTGTGTCGGACGGTACGTTCTCCGTCAGGATCTTGTCCTGGTTGCAGCCGCGGCAGACGCCGACATTCATGCCCGCAAGATCGGGAAAGTCCTTGATCTCCATGGATTTCGGCGCGATCACGATGTTGCGCAGTGTCGAATAGGGCTTAGAGAACTGCACGACCTCCGCGCGGTCGGGATACATGCCGAGAACGGCGATCAACACATCGACGCGCCCGGTCTGAAGCTGCGCGATCCGGTTCGGCGTCGTGACGCGCACGAACTCGACCGGCACCTTGAGCGCCTCGCCCATCAGCCGCGCGACGTCGGCGTCATAGCCGGCGTTCTCGCCCTTCTCGTCAATGAAGCCCCATGGCGGGTTTTCCGCCTGGATGCCGACGATCAGCTTTCCCCGGGCTGCGATGTCCTCAAGCGTGCCGGCCGAGGCTTCGGTCGGCGAAAGGCCCGGCATGAGGCAGGCAAGCGCGATGGCCGCTATGCCCAGTTTCACGAGGGGACGCTGCAGGTACTTCAAGAGATTGCAAAACATTTTCACTCCTCCACTTGGTTATTTTTGACGTTCGAATAGGTTTATTTCCTTCATGAACGCATCACCGGTCTGCGAGCGCATATTTGCTTTCCAGATGCTTGCTGTAACGGGACAGGGGCCAGCACAGGGCAAAGTAGATCGCCCCGACGACCGTGTAGACCAGCAGCGGCTGCCAGGTGGCGTTCGAGATGATCTGCCCGGCGCGGGCGAGTTCCGTAAAGCCGATGATTGCCGCCAGCGACGTACCCTTGATGAGCTGCACGAAGAAGCCGACCGTCGCAGGAAGCGAAATGCGGAATGCCTGGGGCAGGATGACGTAGCGCATGCGCGTCCAGTAGGAGAGCGCCAGCGCGGTCGCCGCCTCCGTCTGGCCCTTCGGCACGGCCTCGATGCAGCCGCGCCAGATTTCGCCGAGAAAGGCGCTCGCATGCAGCGTGAAGGCGATGGCGGCAGCCGTCCAGGGGCTGAGCTCGAAGCCGAGCAGGCCGAGGCCGAAATAAACGAGAAAGAGCTGCATCAGGAGCGGGGTGCCCTGGAATAGCTCGATGACGCCCTTGGCGAAGTATCGGCGGAGCGGCCCGTTCGCCACCCGCGCCAGCGCGATGGCGAGGCCGCCCGGCACCCCCCCGGCGAAGGCCACCAGCGAGAGGCCGATCGTCCACCACAGGCCGGTCAGCAGGAAAAGGAATTCATTGAAACCAAAGTCACGAACAGTAAGCATTGTCCCTACCTCGTCGGATAAGAAAACAAATAGCCGTACAGAAAGTCGAATATTCGCGATAAGAGAAATGTCAGGATGAGATAGACGATCGTGACGACGAAATAGATTTCGAAACTTCTGAAGGTCATCGTCTCCAATGACTGCGCGACATAGGTCAGCTCATTCGCCGAAATGGAGGCGACGACGCTCGACGTGAGCATGATGAGGATGAACTGGCTCGTGAGGGCCGGATAGATCGCCCGCATCGCCGGCTTGAAGATCACATAGCGGAATACCTGTAACGGACGCAGGCCAATAGCGAGCCCCGCCTCGATCTGGCCCTTGCTGATCGATTCAACACCACCCCGGATGATTTCCGTCGCATATGCCCCGACATTGATGGAGAGCGCGATCACCGCCGCCGTATTGGGCGACATGCGGATGCCGAGCGTCGGCAGACCGAAATACAGCAGGAATATCTGCACGAGGAAGGGTGTGTTGCGGACGATTTCGACATAGGCGAGCGAGATCGCCGAAACTCCCCAGAAGCGTGAGCGCCGCGCCAGAACCATCGCGAGCGCGATGAGGAGGCCGAGCACCATCGCCGTGATGGAGAGGCGGATGGTGAGCCAGGTCCCTTCCAGGAGGATCGGGTAGTTGCGGAGGACGACGCCGAAATCGAACTGATAGGTCACGGCCCGGCCTCCGCGATCGGGTTCTTCGCAAGCGGCGCCCAGCCGCCTTCCTTTCGAGACCGGGCGCAGGCCTCGACCCAGGCGAGGCCGTCGACGCCGTCCTGAATGCCGGGATAATGCAGGCTGACCGCCGGCGGCGCGACACCGGCGATCTCGGCGGCGAGCACATCAGCAAAATCGCTGTAAATGCTCGAAAAGGCCTCGCGGAATCCCTCGGGATGATGCGGGGGCGAATGGATGGAGTGGCTGGCGAGCGGCAGGAGACCCTCCGTGGCGCGCCCATAAACCTCCAGCGGCTTGCCCTGCCGGGTGTGGCGCAGCACATTGGGCAGGCCCTGCTCCCATTGCAGGCCGCCCTTCTCGCCATAGACCTCGATCCCGAAGACCTGCGGCGCGCCGGTCGCGGCCTTGGTGAGGGAGAGCGAGACGCGGAGGTCCCCGGCGAGCCGGCCGAGGATGACGGCGGTATCGTCGAACCGGCGGCCCTTGAGCGCAGGCCCCATATCGGCGAACACCGTCTCGAACGGTCGGCCGGTGACATAGGTCGCCAGGTGATGCGCATGGGTGCCGATGTCGAGCAGAAGGTTCTCCGCCCCGCCGCGAGCCGGATCCAGCCGCCATTGCAACTGCACGGGAAGGTCGGGCTGGTGCTCGACCAGACTGCTGAGATTGCCCTGAGCGTATCTGACCTCGACGAGATGCGGCGCGCCGATCACGCCAGCGGCGATCATCGCCCGCGCCTGGCGCACCATCGGATAACCGGTGTAGTTGTAGGTCACCATGAAGCGGCGGCCGCTCTCGCGCACCTTCTGCGCCAGCGCCAGCGCGTCGTCCAGCGTGTTGGCCACCGGCTTGTCGCAGATGACGTGAAAGCCGGCGTCCAGCGCGGCGATCGCCGATGAGACATGGCTGTCGTTCGGCGTCATGATCGCGACGACGTCGATCGGGTCCTGCCGCTCGCGCTCGGCATTCAGCATATCCGAAAGACTGGCATAGGGTCTGGCGATCCCGAGCTTGCGGCCCAGTTCCACGGCCTTCTCGCCGTTGCTGGAGAGCACGCCCGCGATGATCTCGTAGCGGTCGTCGAGGCGCATCGCGATGCGGTGCGTCGCCCCGATGAGCGAACCTTCGCCTCCCCCGACGAGCCCTACCCGCAGCCGTCGGCCGATCATTTCCACCGTCGCATTCAGCATCAACTGGTCCTCCCTCGTGATGCAGCTCTGCCTGCCAAGCGTCACCCCGCTCTGGCGAAAACCTCCACGGGCGTGCGCGTCTGCAATGAATTCAGGGCGGCTTCGGCAAGCGCCTGCGCCGCCAGTCCGTCATGGTGCGTGGCGATGTCCGCTTCGTCGCCCTCGGCGAAGTCGACGAAGCGGTCGAGTTCGCGCTCGTACGCCTCGCGGTAACGCTCGGCGAAGGTCGCCTTGGGCCGGGCCGAAAGCCAACCGTCCGCCGTACCGCAAGCGACAGTGTCGGCGGAAACGTTCCCCACGACATAGGTCGCCTTCGTCCCGAACACCTCCACCCGCTGGTCGTAGCCGAAGGCGGCGAAGCGCCCGTTGCAGATGCACACCAGCGCGCCGGAGGCCGCGGTAAGCGTCACCATGGCCGAATCGATATCGCCAAGCGCCCCGATCCGCTCGTCGATCATGCAGCCGCCGACGGCGTAGACGCTGGCGATCGGCTCGCCGAGAAGGAACCGGGCCACGTCGAAATCATGGATTGTCTGATCCCGGAACAGGCCGCCGGACTGCCGGATATAGTCGGGCGGCGGCGGCGCCCAGGAGCGCGAGGCGATGCACAGCTGGAAGATCCTGCCGGCCTCTCCCGACTGCACCCTCCTGCGGACCTCCGCAAAACCCGGATCGTAGCGCCGGTGAAATCCCATCATGCAGCGCGCGTCCGCGGCGTCCAGCCTTTGCGCGCAGGCCTCCGCCTCGGCGAAATCGAGGCTGACGGGCTTTTCGCAGAGGATCGGCTTTCCCAGCGGCGCGAGCGCATTGAGGAGCGCGGCGTGGGTGTTCGTACTGCTCGCGACGATGAAAGCGTCGGTCTGGCCGGCGGCCATCGCAGTGTCGGCCGCCACAGGCTGTCCGCCATAACGATCGGCGAGCCGCGCCGCCGCATCCGCATCGGGATCGACGACGAAGGCGAGCCTGCACCGCAGGTTCGCCGCGATGTTGCGCGCGTGAACCTCGCCGATCCGTCCCGCGCCGAAAAGGGCGATACGCATCATGACGCGACCTCCTCGCCGAGGCCGCCGCAAAGATGGGCACATGCTGTTCTCATCGAGCCTCCTCCCCGAAACCCGGTCGCCGTCCGTGGCCCCCTCCTGCGGAGCCCCGGACAGTATTTGCATCCTGCGACAGCTTTTCAGCGTAGCGCGCCATCAGCCGAAAATCGTCTTGAACCGCCCGATGGCCGCGTGAAAACCATCCTCGAACGTACCGCCGTCCGGGCGGTAGACGCTTTCGTAGGAGATCACGCCGTCATAGCCGTCCGCCTTCAGCGCCTTGGCCATCGGCCAGAACTGGTCGGCCAGAAGGCCTTCGCCGATATTACGCACTTCGAGCGTGGCCTTGGGCGTATCCACAAAAATATCCTTGATATGGATATGGCCGAGATACTTGCCGCGGATGAGCTCGTAGCCGTCCGGATAGGCGCGCTCATGCGCCCAGCAATTGTTGGCCGGATCCCACAGCACCTTGAGATAATCGCTGTTGATCTCGTCGAGCAGTTTTCGCGCCGTCCAGCAGGAGTTGATCATCGTGCCGTTGCCGGTCTCGACGACCAGCATCATACGTTCCTCCTCCGCCAGGCGCACGGCCGGCTCGATCAGCGGGCACAGGGCATCCCAGGCGCCTTTGGCGACGTTCCAATGGTCGGCGCCGTTGCGCCCGAACAGGATCGTCTCCTTGCGGCCGCTGAAGATGCGCACCAGTGGCGAGCCAAGCTCCTTCGCCGTTGCGATGCAGCGCTTCAGCGCGTCGAGATTCTGCTGATAGACCGGATCGCTGGTCTTGGTCGCCATGGTCACGTTGCCGGAAAAGATGTGCCGCGAGATGCACGACACCTTGAGGCCGTTCCGCTCCACCAGTTCCTTCAGCCGCCGGATTTCGCCGGCGTCGAGATCGCCGATCTCCTTGTCCCAGACATATTGGAATTCCGCATAGTCGAGCCCCGCCTCCGCCGCGATCCGCAACGCATATTCGGGATCCCGGCTGATGCCGTCGGTGATAACGCCCAGTTTGGCCATGGTGATGTTTGCTCCGGTGTCTTTCGTCTGTTGGCTAGCGGGTGACCGTCGCGCCGACGATCTCCTCGAGGATCTTCGTCACGGCCCAGTTGTCTTCGCCGGGAAAGCGCGTGATGCCCGACTGGAAGAGCTGCATGGCGGCGGCCGTGGTGAACATCGGCACGCCGAACTCCCGGGCATGATCCATGGTGATCGTCAGGTCCTTGTACATCGTGCCGATATGGCTGCCCGTGCCGACAAAAGCCCGGTCGAGGATCTTGCCGTAGGCGTTGCGGGTGATGTTGTTGCCCGCCCCCGAAGCGCTGAATACGTCGTAGAGGACCTGGCCGGAAATGCCGGATTTCGCGCCGAGCACCGCGGCCTCGAAGGTCGCCGTGAAGATCGAACCGATCAGCGCCTGCAGGCATGCCTTGACCGTCTGCCCATCGCCCGCGTTCGCGCCGACCCGGAAGATCTTTTCGCCCACCGCTTCCAGAATGGGCTGATGCACGTCCAGCACCTCCGGCGCGCCCGCGGCCATCATCGTCAACGTGCCGGCCTGCGCGCCCGGATAGCCGCCGCTGACCGGTGCATCGATGAGGTGGATGTCGTGTTTCTTGAGACCGTCGGCGATCTCCCGCGCCTCGGACGGCTTGATGGTCGCGGTGAGGATTACGGTCGATCCCGGTTTGAAACCGCTGACGAGGCCATCCGCGCCGAACACCACGTCCTTCGCCTGCTGACCGTTGAGGACCATTACGAAGACGGCGTCCGATGTCTTCGCCACCGTCGCGGGACTGGCCGCAGGCCTGCCGCCCATCTCCGACAGTGCTGCCAGCCGATCTTCCCTAAGGTCGAACCCTGCGGTTTCAAAGCCGGCTTTGACAAGGTTGCGCGCGAGACCACTTCCCATGTCGCCAAGACCGATCACGCCGACTTTCTTCATCCCGACCTCCTCCCGTCGCATGATGGCATCTTCTGATGCGATCTATCGACATCACTACATATGATGCTACCTCAAGTCAACATCATATGATGTTTCTGTTTTAAATCGATCAACATCATATGATGTTCTGTGCTTTCCGTGCTCCTTGACTTGCCGCGCAACCGCTCCATCCACCACGTCGGCTACTAGGCGAGCACCCGCAAGGCCAATGAACATCCCAAAGAGGCAATCGGACCATTCTGATGTTTCTCTGATGCGGTAGTGATGGGCAAACCCATCATTCTCACGACAGCGGAACGAAGAGGTGATTATGCGTTCTGAAGACATTTCCGGCACTGTTTCGTTGAACCGATGCGCTCTTAAAGGCGCGCGATGTGAAAGCCAGCTGCACCCCTGGTCACGGTCCATTCTTCCTCGCCCTCGGCCGCCGCCAAGGCTTCTTCCACACCCTTGCGGCTCAGCAAGCCCGCGTCCTCCAGCGTCTCAATGTCGGGCAGGCCGCCCAGCGTCTGCAGGGAGAAGGCCAAAAGGAAGATGCTTCGTCGGGACATAGGTGTATGTAGGAGCGCCAGGCGTCGGGCTGCGCGGGCCGGAGACGAGAACGTTGGCGTTGCAAAGGCTAGCGATCATGTCGCGGCTGACCTCCTTGCCGAAATTCTTCGACGTGTCGCTGCGGGTGGTCGGCTGGAAGTACGCGACGGTCATCAGCACCGTGGCCCCGAAGTCGGACAGCCCGTCGCCGGGCGGCGCATCGGATCCTGCGACGCTCTGATGGTACAGGCATAGACCGGTCGGCTTTGGTGCTGCCAGCCACCGACAAAAAGACGTTTTCGTAGGGCCGCTCGAAGAGCCGCGTCACACTCCCGGCGGGAGGCGATGCCGTGCGCCGAAGCCGGCATGGCATCCTCCTCGAGCAATTTTTCAATGGCCGCTCCTGCCCCTTCGTCCATGGCGAGGCAGACGGCCCGCGTAACGAGGGTCGCCCGCGGCACAGAGCCGTGGCGTTCCGCCATCAGGAACCGCACGGGACGGTGCCATTTCAGCATCACGGCGATCAGCAGGTCAGTGAGCGCCCACAGTAAGGACGGATAGGGATATCGCCTTCTCAGGCAGTACTCCACAAGTTAACGGGGCAATTCGTATTGGATGTCCTCGATGAGCGCTACCAGTTCAGAGTCCTCGATCTTCAGAACTCCTGCTGTGGACGATGACAAAGCATGCTTTCCGAGGATCGACCGCCTTTCCATCCCTCGGCTATGCGAGTATTTGCGCCCCAAGCAGCCTCTTGACATCCTCGTCACTGAGACCATGACGCGTTGCAAGTTCATGCGTGTGCTCTCCGAGAGTCGGCGGCTGCATGCGTATGCCAAAGGCCAGCTCATCGACGAACATCGGCAATCTAGGAAGCTTCGCAGTGCCGCCGCGCACCAGGCTAGTCTCCACCAGCCAGTTGTTGGCGTTCAGGTGCGGATCTTCGAAGAGGTCGCCGGGCGTGGCAACCGGTGCGGCGGGAATGGCATTGGCGACCAGAATGTCCATGAAGGCCTGCCGGCTGTATCCGGCGGCGATCCCCGCGATGATGGCCTGCAACGCCCCGTGCTCGGTAAGGCGCTTTTCATTTGTCGTATAACGGGGATCGGTGAGAAGCGCCTCCTGGCCGAACGCCTTGCAGAATGCCGCCCAATGCCGGTCGCTTGTTATGCCGACAAAGACGATTTCATCGTCTCCAGTGCGAAACGTCTCGTAGATGGCCCACGATCGGCCGCGCACGGGCATGGGCTTGGCCGGTATGCCGGTCGCCGCCTCGCCCGCCATATGCTGGCCCACCAGGAACGCGGCGGTTTCGAACAGGGCGCTTCCGACCTTCGCGCCGAGACCGGTCCTGTCGCGTTGCCTGAGGGCGGTGAGAATGGCCATTGCGCCGAAGACGCCACCGAGGATATCGACGATCGAAGCGCCCGCACGCATGGGTTTTCCGGGCTCGCCGGTCATATAGGCCAAGCCGGCCATATACTGGACAACCTCGTCGAGAGCGGGGCGGGTCTCGTAGGGGCCGGGCAGGAAGCCCTTGAGCGTGCAGTAGATCAGGCGGGGATTCAGTTTCGAGACCTCCTCATAGCCCAGTCCGATGCGCTCGGCCGTGCCCGGAGCATAGTTCTCGACAAGGACATCGGCATCGCGGATCATCGCGTGCGCGAAAGCACGCCCCTCTTCCGACTTGAGATCGATGCCGATGGATTTCTTGTTCCTGTTGAAATAGGCGAAGGTGCCCGCGACGAACCCTTTCAGGTTTCGCGTCCGGTCTCCCAGGGGCGCAGGCTCGACCTTGATGACTTCGGCCCCGAGGTCAGCCAGGACCAGTCCGCAGGACGGCCCCATGATCGTATGACAAAACTCCAGAACCCTGATGCCCGAGAGTGGCAAATCCACCGTCGCCGCATCGGCGTCTGCCGGGGACTGAGATTGGTCCGACATTTTCATTTCCTTCTGTCTGCGCAGTATGTCTTGCGTCATGGTCTCTTCGTTGGTCCGGGCGGCCGCACCCGCCTAGCTAGCGGCCTCGGGGGCATCAAAGATCCAGAGGTGTTCCGGCTGTATTTCCAGCCAGTGATCCTCGCCGGAAATCTGCCGTTCGCCGTAGACACGCAGCAGCGAGGGTCCGAACCGGAAGAAATGCTCCCACCGGCTGCCGCCGAACATGGAATGAGCGAGGGGAAGCGGGAACCGGTTGGGGCCGCTACCGGCGCCGGCGACCTGAATGCGTTCGGCGCGGACGACCGCCACGACGGCACTTCCGACACGGTAATTTCCGCGCGTCTCGCCGACCAGCTCGATATCGGAGGCCTCGCAGCGAATACGGGTGCGCCCGCCTTCCAGGATTTCGACGACCGTACCGAGGATCCGGTTGTTCGTGCCGAAGAACTCCGCGGAAAAGATGTTGGCGGGATTGTTGTATATGCCGACCGGCGTATCCTCCTGCACCACGTTCCCGTCGGACAGCAGGATGATCCGGTCGGCGAGCGCCATGGCCTCCGCCTGGTCGTGGGTCACCATGACCGCCGACAGCTGCAGATCGACGATCAGGCTGCGCAGCCACGCCTTGGCTTCGTCCCTGAGCTTGGCGTCGAGGTTGGACAGCGGCTCGTCGAGGAGGAGAACCGGCGGCTTGTAAACGAGCGCGCGCGCGATCGCGACCCGCTGCTGCTGGCCGCCGGAAAGCTGGTGCGGGAAACGTTCGGCAAGGCCGGAAAGGCCGAGTTCCTTGAGCGCGTCATGAGTGCGCGTCGCTATCTCCAGCTTGTCCACCCCGCGCAGCTTCAGACCGTAGGCGACATTGTCGAACACACTGCGATGCGGCCAGAGGGCATAAGACTGGAAAACCAGGCCGAGGTCGCGTTTCTCCGCGGGAACATCGAGCCGGCGATCGCCCTGGAACAGGACTTTCTCGTCGATCCGGATGGAGCCGAGCTGCGGGGCTTCAAGGCCGGCGATCGCCCGCAGCAGCGTAGTCTTGCCGCTTCCCGAAGGACCGAGCAGGACCACGACCTCCCCGCGCCCCACCTCAAGCGAGACGCCCTTCAATATCTTGAATGCGCCGAAGCTGACGTGAAGATCTCTGATAACCAGATTACCCATGCAAGCGAACTCCAAAACGGAATGCAGTAATCACGCCGATGCCGATCAGGACGAGATTGATGACGGCGAGCGCCGCCACCTGGTTCATCGAGCCCGTCTCCGAAAGCGTGACAAGAAGTGCGCCGATCACCTCGGTGCCGGATGTGAGCAGATAGACGCCGGTCGAGTATTCCCGTTCGAACATCAGGAACACGAGAAGCCAGCTCGTCAGCAGCCCCACACGGATGAGGGGCAGGGTCACGTCGAACATCGCCCGCCGGCGGGTCGCGCCGATGCTGACCGCCGCCTCCTCCAACTCCTTGCCGACCTGGACCAGCGAACTCGAAACCAGACGCGCACCATAGGGAAGCCAGACCACCGTATAGGCCAGCCAGATGCTGAAAAGCGTCGCGCGAAGCGGTGCCAGGGGGCTGATGAACAGGAACACCCACAGGAAGGCAAGGCCAGCGAGAAGCCCCGGAATGGCGCGCGGAACCAGGATCAGATAATCCATTAGATGGGTCCACTCGTCATTGCGCCGGTGCGCGGCAAAGGCGATCGCTGCATAACAAGCGACGGCAAGGCCGCCGCCGACCACGCCAATGAGCACGCTGTTGCGAATGCCGCGAACCAGCACGGGCTCGCTGAAGACGAAGCGGAACTGGTCCAGCGTCAGCACGTCGAAGAGATTGACGTTCGGCCCCCAATACGTGACGAAGGCGCGCAGCGTGATGCCGGAGATCGGCACGATGACGGTCACGGCAAGCCAGGCGAGCGCCAGCATCAGGGCGGGATAACGCCAGGCGCCAAGCGTGAGCGGCCTCTGGCGCGCCGCCTTGCCCCGCACCGTCACGAACTTGTCCGCCACCTTAAGATAATGTCGCTGCAGCATCACCAGCGGGAAGGTCAGGAGGACGATCAGCACGGCGACCGTCGCCATGAGGTGATAGGCGGGGACGCCGAGGCGGGTGGTCAGCTTATAGAGATAGACCGCGAGCATGCTGAAATTGTTCGAGTTGCCCAGAACGAGGGCGAGGCCGAACATCTCCACGCCGGCAAAGAAGACCAGCACTGCGCTGAACATCAGGGCCGGTGCCACGAGAGGCAGGTTGACGTCGAGGGCGACCCGCAACGGGCCGGCGCCGGTGGTCCGCGCGGCCTCCTCGACATCCGAGCCCACGCCCTTGAGGGCGGTCGAGACATACAGGAAGACGTAGGGAACATGGCTCAGCCCGCCGATCACGGCAATGGCGACCGGCGAATAGATGTTCCAAGGCGCGACGCCGAAGAGCTGCTTCGACCAGACGGTGTAAAAGCCCACCGGGCCGGCCGCGACGACGTAGCCGAGCGCGAGAACCACGGGGGACACGAGAATAGGCACGAGGATGAGCGGCTCCAGAACGCCGCGTCCCGGTATGTCGGTGCGAGCGACGAGGAGCGCCAGCAAGGCGCCCAGCGGCAGGGCCACGACCAGCATGCCCGTCGCCACGAGCAGCGAGTTCCGCAAGGCAACCCAGAACTCCGGATCCCTCAGGACGAAGCCGAAGGCGTCGAGCGTGAAATGCGAATCCGCATGGAAGAACGGGCCGGACAGAACACTCTGGTAGAAGAGAATTCCAAGGGGCAGACAGACAGCGCCTGCCGTCACCAGGATGACCACCGCCCGCGATGGGTTCATTACCATGAAAAATTTCCCTGTTTATGCTGCGCCGAAGACCTTTTGTCCTGCGCGCGTCTTGAAAGCGGCATTCCGAACGCCAGCGGTCGGCACATCGCCGAGGTCCCGTTCCGGCGATACCGGGACGGGACTGGTTCCATCCGCATGAATGTGAGGTCTCATGCGGCGCGCCGGATCCTCACTGGCCCGCGCTCAGCGAGCTCTTCCAGGTGTTGAGGAATTCGAGCCGCTTGTCCTGGTCGAGAAATTCCAGCAATCCCGGACCCATGACCGGCGGCTTCAGCCGGTCGCCATAGGCCTTGGTCAGGTCTTCCCGGGTCATCGGTCCGGTCACGTCGTCGCGGAGCGAGTGGAATCCCATCCCGTCGATGATCTGCTGACCGCGCTGCGAGAGCATGTAGTCGAGGAAGAGCTTTCCGGCATTGGGATTCTGCGCCTTGGCGGTGACGAAGGCCATTCGGGACGCGATGACGAGATAATCCTGCGGGAAGACGATGCCGAGGCTCGGATTGTCGCGGCCGTAGGATGACGCATGGCTCGGCTGATTGTAGCCGAACACGTTCTCGCCCGAAGCGATGCTCTCGATCATTTCGCCGGTGCTGGAATAGAACCGGGAGGACGCCGCGCCGAGCGCCCTTGCGAGCGTCCAGAATTCGGGAAAGATCTTGCTGTCCTGCGTGATGGCGAAAAAGCCGAGACCGGCCGTCTCGATATTGTAGGAGGCGATGCGCCCGCTGAACGTATCGAGGTTCTCGGTGATCAGCCGGGCGATGTCGGCATGCGTCTGCGGCACCTGCTCAGGCTTCAGCGCATCCTTGTTGTAGGCGAAGATCATCGGTTCGAATGTCGTCCCGTATGCGCCCTTGCCCTGCCAGACGGCCCAGTCGGGAAGATGCGCGCTTTCGGGAGACGCATAATCCAGCGAGTGGCCGTCCGTGACGAGCTTGGCCTGGAGATCCAGCGCCGAGCTCCAGAGCACGTCCGCCGATTGCGCCCCGCCGGCGGCCTCGCTGATGAAGCGATTGTAAATGACCACGGTGTTGAGGTCGTTGAGCTCCACCGTAATACCCGGATACTCCGCCTGGAAGCCCTCGATGAGCGGACGCAGCGTCGTCGTGCTCAGCGGCGCGTAGAGGACGACCTTACCCTCGGCGGTCGCCGCATCGACGATGGCCTGATAGTCTGGCGGATAATAGTCGGGAAATGCCGAAAACGCGGAGGCCGGCATGAGAGCCAGACCCGTCGCGATCATTGCCGAATACCACTTCATATATTCCTCCCAGAAAATGTTCTATGTGCCGGACCGAGCGACCTGCCTGTGCTTTGAACGGCGTCCCTCCGCATACGTCCGTCTTCTGCGCGCATCGTGCCTTCAGTTCGCAGAAGACACAAACACAGACGGGCAGTCCGGCACGGTCGCTTCGCCACCGGATGACCGTATGGGATGAGCAAATAGGCAGCAAATGCGATAATCGCGGCGCGGTCATAGCTAGGCGTTATGACCTCTCGCAGGATAGCGCCGCCCGCCGCAGGATCGGGGGAGCGGAGCCGGGACAGGCGCGGCCATACCCTGGCGTTATGACCGCGCCATAAATATTTAATTTGAAGCACAATCACGCGTCTTGTTAGGTCCCATCACCTCACGATCCGCTTGCAGGCCCCAGCGGCCGGGCTCGTGACAAGGAGGAGGAGAGACTGACATGAGCGTGATAGCGGCGATCGAAGCCTGTACCGTCAATCTGCCGCTTGCCAAGCCGGTCCAGTTGTCGACACGCCGCATCGAGAAGCGCTGGTATACTCTCGTGCGGGTGCGGTGCACGGATGGCAGCATCGGCATCGGCATCTGCCATGGCGGCACGCGCTATGGAGGGCTGGCCACGACGGCGGTCAGGGAACTGTTCAGCCCCCTCCTCGCCGGCGAGGATCCGCACCGCACGGAAGGCCTGTGGCAGGCCATGTACCAGGACTCCCTTCTCAACGGGCGGACCGGCGCGGTGATGCGGGCGCTGAGCGCGGTGGACATCGCCCTTTGGGACCGGAACGCGAGGAAAAGCGGCCTCCCGCTCTGGCGTTATCTCGGCGCAGTGTCGAAGGGCACGATCCCGACCTATGCGAGCGGCGGCTATTATGCGGAAGGCAAGACCCCCCAGGATCTTGGCGACGAGGTCGCAGGCTATGTGGCGGCGGGGTTCAAGGCCGTGAAGATCAAGATCGGCGCGGCCGCCCCCTCGGTCGACCTCGCGCGGGTCGCCGCGGCCCGCGCCGCCCTCGGCGACGACGGGCTACTGCTGCTCGACGCCAACAATGCATGGAACAACCTCGCATCGGCGCTCGAGGCGTTGAGGCCCATGCTCGACTATCGTCCGTTTCTCATCGAGGAGCCGTTCGGTCCGGACGACAACGACAATCACGCCCGGCTGGCTGCGGCCTTGCCCGTATCTATCGCGACCGGAGAGTTGGTCGCCGGACGCTGGGGGCACCGGGAACTGATGGAGCGCGCGCGCATCACCGTTCTCCAGCCCGACGTGGCGGTTTGCGGCGGCGTCACCGAATTCCGCAGGATCGCCGCGACGGCGGCAAGTTCGGGCGTCGCGATCGCCCCGCATTCGCTTCAGGACATTCACGCGCATCTTGTCGCCTCCACACAAAACGCCCTGTTCCTCGAATATTTCCCGGACGATTCCATCGTGCCGGTCGGAAAGCTTTTCGACAGGCGCCTGCATCTGCACGGCGGAAACGTCGACCTGCCACAGCAGCCGGGTCTCGGCTTCGATTTCGACGAGGATGCCGTGTCGCACTTCCAGGTTGACCCCTGGTCATAGCGTATCAAACGTCGGCGCTGCGTTTTTCAGGGAAGAGAAAACATGAAAATCAAAGACATATCTTCGATCACCGTCGATAATTTCCGCACCAACTGGGTTTTCGTCGTCGTGACGCTGGAGGATGGCACGCGCGGTTATGGAGAATCGACGCTGATCGGCACGGAAACGGCTGTCGCCGCCATCATCGCCCTATGGAGCGAACGGCTCATCGGACAGTCGGTCCTCGACGCCGCGGTCATCCAGGCAAACCTGCAACGGGAAAGCTACTGGCTGACGGGACCGGTCATGTCGGCTGCCCTTAGCGCACTCGATATCGCCATATGGGATGCGAAGGCGCGAGCGCTCGACGTCCCGCTCTATGCCCTTCTCGGCGGGCGCGTCAGAAGCCGCATCCCCGTCTATGCGAACGGCTGGTATGTCGGCGCGAAAACACCGGCCGAGTTTGCCGCAAAGGCCGTCTCGATCG
This sequence comes from Shinella sp. WSD5-1, assembly GCF_963942435.1. Lineage (GTDB taxonomy): Bacteria > Pseudomonadota > Alphaproteobacteria > Rhizobiales > Rhizobiaceae > Shinella > Shinella yambaruensis. Next base: position 1,787,371 of record NZ_OZ012596.1, on the reverse strand, counting down.
TCGATCGCGGCTTCCGCGCCCTCAAGTGGGACCCTTTCGGCAAGGCCTACCAGACGATGAACCGCGGGGATATCAACGCCTCGATGGAATATGTCGCTGCGGTTCGTGCCGCCGTCGGGCCGGATATCGACCTGATGATCGAGGGGCATGGCCGTTTCAACGTCAATACCGCAATCGAGATCGGCCGCGCGCTGGAGGAATTCAGGGTCAGCTGGTTCGAGGAGCCGATACCGCCCGGCCGGCCGTTCGAGATGGCCGAGGTGCGCCGAGCGGTCAATGTTCCGATTGCCGCCGGCGAACGGTGCTACTCGCGGTTCGACGTCGCCAGTCTCGTGCAGGCGCGAGCCGTCGACGTCCTGCAGCCCGATATCGTCCATATCGGCGGATTCAGCGAGATGGTGCTCGTCAACGGACTGGCCGACAGCCTCAGCCTGCCGATGGTCCCGCACAATCCCAACGGCCCCGTCTGCCATGCCGCATCCATGCACATGGCGATGGCCTGGGACGCGATGGGCTCCCTGGAGATCATGGTGACGGACGTGCCATGGCGCCGCCGCATCGCCGACGAGGGCTGCACGTTCCGCGACGGCTGCCTCGAACTGTCGGACCGGCCCGGGCTCGGTCTGAACCTCGATCTCGACGAGGCGAGAAAGTTCCCTTACCAGCCGCATGCGCTGCGCCATTTTTCCGGCACGCTCACCAATATCCGTCCCTCGGACGCGGAGGCTTGGTATGACGCCGCGTGACGCAAGGATGCCGCCGTTCCGGAGCCGTGCATGATGAGCGGGATCACAGTCGGCCTGTTGATGCCGCACAATCCGGAGGTCCAGACCATCATCGCGGCGGCGACGCCGCAAACATGGACGCTGGTTTCGAGCGACGGGGCGGCCGGAAGCGGCCGCTTCCATGAAAGCGCTCCCCTCTTCGACTACCTGATCGTCTATGGCGAGAAGCTCGACAAGGCGCTTTTCGAGCGTGCTACCCGCCTGCGGATGATCCAGAAGTTCGGCGTCGGTTCCGATGACATCGATACGGCGGCCTGCGCCGCGCGGGGCATCGCACTGGCCGTATGCACGGTCGGAAGCGACAGCGCCGTCGCCGAACACGCCATCGCGCTGATCCTCGCGGCCCTCAAGCGCATTCCCGATCTCGATCACGGCGTGCGCCGCGAACGGGCGTGGCCGCGCTGGGAATATCGAGGCCGGATCCGCCAGCTGGCGGGAAGCACCGTGGGCGTCGTCGGCTACGGCGGCATAGGCCGGGCGACAGCATGGCGGCTGAGAACGCTCGGCGCCCATGTCCTGGTGCACACGCGGCGCGAGGTCGACCTTGCCGCGGACGCGTTCGACAGTTCCGCCTGCGAATTCGGATCGCTGCGCCATACGCCGCATGTCGAGAGGCTGTTCGACGAGGCCTCGATCGTGAGCCTTCACTGCCCGCTCACCCCCCAGACCCGGGGCATGGTGACGGAAGACCTCCTGAACCGGCTCGGCCCGGAGGGGATTCTCATCAACACCGCGCGCGGCGCCGTCGTCGACGAGGACGCGCTGACGCGCGCCCTTGCCGAAGGGCGGCTCGGCTTTGCCGCGCTCGATGTCCTTGCCGCCGAGCCGCCGCCGGCGTCCCTGCCCCTCCTGTCGCTGTCCAACGTGATTGTGACGCCCCATGTGGGCGGCGGCGGCCTCGATGTGATCCGGGCGAAGGCGGCATTCGTGGTGGCCAATATCGAGGATCATCGCGCCGGGCGCCCTGTCCGGACGCAGATTTTATAAAACCGTACACGGCCGGCCGGGCCAGCCCGTGAAGATGGAGAGACCCATGACGCTTCCCAGCTCGGTGGTGATTTCGGAAGAAGGCCCGCGCGAGGGCTTCCAGATCGAGCCCGGCCCCATCGCGGCCGCCGACAAGATCGCGCTGATCGATGCCCTCGGCCGGACGGGGCTGAAATACATACAGGCCGTTTCCTTCGTCAATCCGAAGCGCGTGCCCGGCATGGCCGATGCCGAGGAGGTGGTCGGCGGGATGACCCTTACCCCTGGCGTCGAGTATTCGTCGATCTGGTTCAACGAGATCGGCCTGCTGCGCGCCTGGGCGCTGCGCGACCGGCTGACGATCGCAGGCAAGATCCGCGCCTATCCTTCCGATGCCTTCCTGAAGAAGAACCTCAATCGCTCGCATGAAGAGCATCTGGAATATACGCGCTATGAAATAGGCCGCTACAAGGACATGGGGATACCGGTCAGCGAGGCATCGGTCACCGCTGCCTTCGGCTGCAACTTCGCCGGAGAGATTCCGGTCGAAAGGGTTCTTTCAGAAATCGGCGCCCTCAAGGCGCTGATCGTCGAGCACGATCTGCCGATCAATGTCGTCTCGCTTGCCGACACCATGGCCTGGGCGACGCCCAACACGATCAAGCGCGTCGTCGGCGCCGTTCAGGACCGTTTTCCCGAATTCGATGTCAGCCTCCACCTGCACGATACGCGCGGCATGGCCATCGCCAATGCCTTTGCGGGGCTGCAAATGGGTGTCGTCTATTTCGACGCGGCCGTCGGCGGGCTCGGCGGCTGCCCCTTCGCGGCCCATCGCGGCGCGGCCGGCAATATCAGCACGGAGGACCTGGTCTTCATGTGCCACGAAATGGGGATCGAGACCGGGATCGACCTCGACGCCCTGATCGAATGCGCCTTGCTGGCGGAACGGATCGTCGGCCATCCCCTGCCCGGACAGGTGATGCGGGGCGGTACGCTGGCAAAGTTCCGCGAAGGCGCCCGGTCGAGATAGCCTTCTTATGCTTGCCTACGACAGGCCGGCACAGGCCTGTCTGTCGGCAAACTCATGAAGCTCCTTGATGAGCGCCGCGGTCAACCGGGAAATCGACGGCATTTTCCGATAGATCACCAGCGGCGTGATCGAGACCGCCGGGCGGAACGGGCGCACGACGACGTCCGGCAGAACATGGGAAAGGTGCAGCAGCGGCGGAACGATCGCCGTGCCCATTCCGCCATGCACCAATGACAGGGCGACGATGGAATGATCGCATTCCACATCGATGGTCTTGCCGGGAAGCACGGTCCGGAACAAGCTGCGGACCGCGCCGCCCGGAGGGGTCGTCCGGTGAAACGATATGATCCTTTCGTCTTCCAGATCGGCGGCATGAATTTCTGACTTCATCGCCAGCGGGTTGTCGGCTTTCATCAGGCAGATGAGATCCATGGCGCACAGATCCTCAGCGACGATCGAAGGATCCTTGACCGGGCCGTAGAGGATACCGACATCAGCCTGGTGCAGGGAGACGCGCGTGGTGACCTGGGTCGTCGTCAGGACCTTCACCGACAATTCGACGCGCGGCCGGTCCTTCATGAAATGGGCGACGGGCAAGGGCAGGAACGTGGCGGCCAGATTGGGCGTCGCGGCGATCTGCATGCGGCCCGACAGGCTGTCGCGGAAATCGAGAGCCGCCTGCCTGACCTTGCTGATGTTGTCGAAGATGGTCTCGGCGATGACGAAGAGATGGTTGGCCTCTTCCGTCGGATGGATTCTGCCGCTGCGCCTGATGAACAGCTTCATGCGCAGCTGGTCTTCCGTGTGGCGCAGGATGCGGCTCACCGCCGGCTGCGATATGCCCAGCATCTGCGCGGCGCCGGTGACGCTGCCGGTGCGCATGATTGCCCAGAAGACCTCAAGCTGCCGTATGTTCATCGTTCCTCCCGAACGGGTCGAGCCGTCGTTTTCCATGAGCCCGCCCCGTTTTCGCACGGATGGAAGCCGCTGTATTCCCGCAAATCGCTTGTGCCCGCAAACGGACCCCCGTCTCGCTCTCCTCGTGCGACTACGCTCCGCCCTCCTCTTCCAGCGACGCAATGATGTGTTCGCGCTGGGGAAACGCCCAGCAACAGCCCCCCAGCAACAGCGCGGCCCCGGCGACGACCGGCCACCGCAATCCGAATTGCGCGGACGCCAGGCCCATGCCGAGCGCTCCCAGCGCCGGACCGCCACGGAAAATCAGGCCATAGATGGCGAGCACCCGACCGCGCATTTCCGCTTTGACGGAAAGCTGTATCGCGGTCTGGGCCGAGATCGACGCGCGGGCCATGCCAAAGCCCGCCACCACCAGTGCGGGCACGGCGATCCAGAGCGAGGACGTCGAGACGAAGACGAGGATGGCAATCGCAAGCAGCGCGGCGCTGGCGACGATCATGCCGACGAGCGCGCGCGGGGAGGCCTGGGCGTTGATGCTGAGGCCTGCGAGCATCGCCCCCACCCCCATGGACGCGGTCAGGATCGCCAGGCTCGTCGATCCCGATCGGAAGACATCGGCAGCAAAACCCGGCAGGAGCTCGACGATCGGCCGGCCGCCGACGCTGACCGCGATCAGTGTCACCAGCAGCACCCGCAGACCGGCATTGGTGACGAGATACCGCAGCCCCTCCGCCATTCGCTGCATGAAATTGCCGGACCGGGCGGCCGGCAGATTATCGGACACGATATCCAGTTTCGACAGGATGACCAGGAACGCGATGAACGACACGGCATTGGAGGCGAACACGATCGAGGGGCCGGACCAGTACAGCAGCAGGCCGGCGACTGCCGGGCCGATGAACCGGGCGAGGTTGAAGACGATGGAATTGATGGCGACCGCAACCGGAATGTCGGCCCGCGGGACAAGGGAGGGAACAAGGGCAAGCCGCGCCGGCTGGTCGAAGGCCGATACCGTTCCGAGGAACAGCGTCAGCGCGAACAGCAGCCAGATATTGATGACGCCCGTCACGGTCGCACCGAAGAGCAGCAATGCATGCGCCATGGCCGCCCTCTGCGTGACATTCAGAATGCGCAGGCGATCCCTTCTGTCCGCCAGCGTGCCGGCAAAGGGCGCCGCCACGACGGTCGGAAACAGGTCCGAGAATGCTATCAGCCCCAGCCAGACACCCGATCCCGTCAGCTCCCAGGCAAGCCATCCGACGGTCAGGCGCTGCATCCAGGTTCCGACGAGCGATATCGCGTTGCCGGTCGCATAGAGCCGGTAGTTGGGATGCCGGAGCGCGGAAAGGATCGCAGAAAGGCTGGAGCGCACGGTCATCGCCCGCCGCCGCTCTGGAGAAAGACCTTAGCCACCGAATTTCACCCCGAAGAGCGAGCGTGCGCCATATATGAAGAACATCGTGAGGATGATCTGCACAGTGGAGAGCATCGCGACCATTCCCATGTTGCCGTTTGCCCAATACAGCAGCAACGAGGCCCCCAGCACCTCGTTGCCCGGCGTGAACAGAAAGACGGCGGTCGTATATTCCTTCAGGCAGAAGACGAAGATCAGGGCGAAGCTGGAGAACATGGCCGGCTTCATCAGCGGCAGGACGATCGTCCTCGTCGTGCGCCACCAGTCCGCGCCGATCACCCGGGCGCTGCTGTCGAGCTCCTTGCCGATCTGCATGAGGCTTGGCGACAGGGCCCCGAAGGCGAGCGGAATGAAGCGCATGATATAGGCCAGCATCAGGATCCAGATGGTGCTGCGCAGCCAGCCCATCGGCGGGATGATCACCATGGCATAGAAGAACCCCATGCTGGCCACGAGCCCCGGAATGGCGCGCGGCAACAGCGCCACATATTCGAAGCTCCGGTGGAAGCGGAACTGCGAACGGTGAACCACGACGGTAATCATGGCGACGAAGAACGTCCCGATCGCCGCCCCGAGTGCGGCGATGACGAGCGTGTTGACGATGGCCCGGATGTTGGATTCGTACGAGAAGGCCGCGACGATGTGCCTCGACGTGAAATAATGCCAGAAAGGCGCGAGCGGCGTAAGGACAGACACGCTCGCCCGAAGGAACAGGATGCCGAGCGGGACGCCGATGAAAATCACCGCATAGGTAAAAAGCAGCAGGAATGCCGGCCAGCGGAACAGGCCGAGTTCCACGGTGCGCCGCCGGCTGGCCTTACCGCCGACGGTGACGAAGCGGCGCGAATTGCGCAGCATCCGCCGCTGCAATGTCAGAAGCAGGAAGATGACGACGATGAGGAACAGCGCCGCCGTCGAAACGATGCCGTAGTCCGGCCGCGCCGCGGCGAAGCCCTGGGTATAGAGCAGCGTCGCGAAGAGGTTGATGCCGGCCGGCTCGCCGAAGACGAGCGGAATGGCCAGCATTTCCAGCGCGCCGGTGAAATTCAGGATGATGCTGTAGAAGATCGCCGGCAACAGCAACGGCAGGGTGACCGCCCAGAGCGTGCGGAACGGACCGGACCCGCAGGTCCGTGCGGCATCCTCGAGCGTCGCCTCGGAGAGCGCCGTCGACGCCGAGCAGTAGAGGAAGGTCAGCGGCGCGATCGAGACGCCGGCGATGAGCGACATACCGCCGAGCGAATAGAGGTTCCACGGCTCGACGCCGAGAACGGACTTTATCATCAGCGTGATGTATCCGGCCGGGCCGTAGACGATGAACCAGCCGAAGGCCATGACGAGATGCGAAATGAAGATCGGCCAGAGCAGTAGCCCGCTCAGGAACCGTCGCCCCGGCATGTTCGTCCGCCCGATCAGGATCGCGGCGATGACGCCGATCGACGTGCCGATAAGGGTGGACAGCAGCGCGAAAACGAGAGTGTTCCAGATAGCTTCCAGGAACACCGGGGACGAAAGAAGCCGGATATAGTTGTCGAGCGTGTATTGCTGGCCGGTGTCATAGAGGGGCCGGTCGACAAAGGACTGGTAGATGATCGGCGAAATCGGCCCCAGGACGAGGACGATCGTGAAGGCGTAAAGTGCATATTGGATCAGTGTGGACCGGTCGATCCCGAAGGAGCGCGGCCGGAACGATGCGTTTGCCTGATCGGTGGTCCCGTCTGCGAACTGCGCCATGTGCAGGAATCCTCAATTTCCGCCGCTGAACTGCGAAGAAGCCCAGCGGAAACAGAGTGTCGGTAAAGGGGGAGTACCGGCCACGCCGGAGGTCCTCGTCGAGGCGGACGCTCCGGGCTGTCAGGCCCGGAGCATCGCGCTTTTCGCAGCTGGCCGGCAACGGAATGCCGGTCAGGCGATGCCGTTGGCCGCCTTCCACTTCGCGACGAACGTCTCGTATTGCTTCGGCATCTCGGGATCGTAACCGATGGGCAGGACGTTCGCCTCGCCGACCTGCTCGACGAACGAGGACCGGATGTCCGCACCGTCGAGCTCCTCCTGCCGGATGTCCATCCGCGCCGGTAGCTTGCCCGCGCTCGCATAGGCGATCTGGCCGTCGCGCGAGAGCAGGTAGTCCAGCATGAGCCGCGCGGCGTTCGGGCTCTTGCCGCTCTTCGTGATGCCAAGGCCGCGGACCGAAATCGGGCAGCCGTCGAGCGTATAGGAAATGCCCAGGATATCCGCCACGGAAGGGTCCTGGACGGCCACGCGCGCGCTCTGGTTGGCGGCGAGATAGGCGAGCGCATATTCCCCCGACAGGGTCTTCTCGATCATCGTGCCCATCGAGCGTTCATAGCGGGTCTGCGGTCCGACGACGCCATACCAGTCCCAGATCTTGTCGCCGTGGTGCTTTGCCAGCGTATAGTGCACGCTGTAGCCGAAGCCGGTGAGGTGCGCGCCGTAGCTGGTCAGCTTTCCGTTGAAGATCTCCGGATGGCTGCGCACGACCTCGACCATGTCCTCGAAGCGGGTCGGGCGCAGGTTTTCGGGCACCACCAGGCTGTTCCACATGAAGACCACCGGGTCGCCGCCGCCGGTGTAAAGGCCCGGATGGGGCGACGATGCGTGGTCCGCATAGGCCGGGGTTTCCGGCGATGCGTAGTCGAGCACCTCGTTGCGCGTAATCAGGTTGAGCCAGGCATCCGGAGCGGCGGCGAAGATGAGGCTCGCCGTCGGGCTGCCCGTGCCGACCTCGTTGAGATAGCGCTCGATGACGCCGTAGTTGTCGCCTTCGAGATAATCGACGGAGAGCCAGGGATAGAGTTTCTTGAACCCGTCGAAGAGCCGCGTCATCTGGGCCGGCGCGACACCGCCGTACATCAGCAGGTTGGGCTCCGAACGGGACGCCTCGACGATTTCCTGATAGCTCGCGGGATAACCGTTCGGCAGGGCCGCCTGGGCCCTCAGGATCGACGGGAACATGCCCGCCAGTGCACCGGCACCGGTCAGCGCCAGGAATTGTCTTCTTTCAAACATTGTGGTTCCTCCCTTGTTTTCATTTATACTGTCAGGCCGCCTCCTCGACCGCGGCCGCTTTGCCCGATGGCGCCGGTGCGTCGAAGAGGACGCAGGCTTCGGCGGGAATGTGGATGCTGGCGACCTGCGTGCCGGGCTCCCACTCGCATTCGATCCTCAGCGCGACATCCCCCAGCCGCGCCAGCACCATGTGACGTGCGCCCAGGAACGAGCGCGCCTCGATGTCGACCTCGAAGACATTTTCCGCCCCGGCCCGGGCGGCGTCCCGGGCAAACAGGATCTTCTCGGGCCGCACCGCGATCATCACCCTGCCCGACGTGCCCTCCGGCGGCGGCGAGGGTGTGACAAGCGTTCGCCCGCCATCGAGTTGCAGCCGCGTCGTCCCCTGCTCCACATGCAGGATCTCGCCGCTGAAAATGTTCGCGCTGCCGATGAAGTCGGCGACGAAGGGGCTTGCCGGCGCATGGTAGATGGCCGCCGGGCTGGCGAGCTGGACGATCCTGCCGCCGCTCATGACGGCGATCCGGTCGCTCAGCGCCAGCGCCTCGGTCTGGTCATGCGTCACGTAGACCGTGGTGACGCTGATCCGGCTTTGGATGTCACGCAGCCAGAGACGCGCCCGCTCGCGCAGTTTCGCATCGAGATTCGAAAGCGGCTCGTCCAGCAGCAGCAGGCGTGGCCGGTAGACGAGGGTGCGGGCGAGAGCGACGCGCTGTTGCTGCCCGCCGGACAGGGCGAACGGGTAGCGGTCGGCGTAGTCGCCCATCTCGACGAGATCGAGCACTTCCTCGATGCGCCGGTTGCGCTCTGCGGCGGGCACCTTGCGCAAGGAGAGCGGGAATTCCAGGTTCTTGCGAACGGTCATGTGCGGCCATAGCGCATAGGACTGGAAGACAAGCCCGATGTCGCGCCCTTCCGGCGGCACGAAAGTCGCGCTCGCACCGTCGAAGAAGACGTGGTCTCCAAGCGTTATCCTTCCGCCGTCAGGGCGGTCGAGGCCGGCGATGGCCCCGAGCGTGGTCGACTTTCCGCAACCGCTCGGCCCCAGCAGGGTCAGGAACTCGCCCTCCTCGACGGCCAGATCGATATTATCGACGGCGCGCACGGTCCCGAAGGTCTTCGTGAGTCGCTCGATTTTCAGCTGGACCATCGTCCACTCCACTCTCTAACTCGCCGGAAATCTCCAGCCAGCGTGCTGCCCGCAAGGCAGCCGCGGCATCATGCGGTCTTTGCAAGGGCCGCGATCGCGGCATGGTCCGCAAGCAGTCGCTCGGCGCGAAAGGCGACGGGATAGTCGACCATCTTGCCCTCGAAGCTCACGGACGCGGTTCCCGCCTCTATGCCGTCGCGAAAGGCCTGGACGAGCCTTTCGGCCCGCTCCACATCCGCCGGCGAGGGCGAAAACTCCTCGTTGAGGATCGGCACGATGGCCGGGTGGATGCAGGAGGCGCCCTGGAACCCGAAGCGCCGCGACTGGCGGACGACGTCCCTGGTGGCATCGAGATTGGTGAAGTCGGCGCCGGAGCTGATCAGCCCGATCGGGCTGACGCCGGCGGCCCTCGCCGCGATGACAGCCTGCTGCTTGGGATAAAGCAGCGTGTCCACCGAAGGCTCGACGCCGATGGCGAGGCTGAAATCCTCCCCGCCGAGGCCGAAGAACGCGACGCGGGGATCGGCGGCGGCGATCTCGTGCATGTGAAAGAAGGCGTCGGCCGTCTCGACCCGCACGCCGAGCGCGATGGAGCCGGGTGCAAATCCCCGCTCGAGCTCCAGCGAAAGCATGATCTCCGAGATTGCCCGGACGTGGTCGGCAGACCGGCATTTCGGCAGAATTACCCCAGCGAGGGCCGGAACGACGACCGCTTCGAGGTCATGCACGGTAAGCCGCGGCGAACTGTTGATCCGCACCAGGAGATTGCGCACCCCGTTGGCCGCAAGCCTTTCGAGCCCCGCCGGCGCTTTGCGCCGGGCCGCCGCCTTTTCAGAATCGGCGATGCTGTCTTCTAGGTCGAGAACGATGCCGTCGGCGCCCCGGGTATGCGCCTTGTCGATATACCGGTCGTTAATGGCGGGCACGAACAGCAGCGAGCGAAGCACGGACCCCAGCCGCGAGGGTGCGGGAGCGTTGAGCGTGGTCATGAAATGATCCCCTCCTCGCGCAATGCGCTGCGCGCCGTTTCGTCAAAACCCAGTTCTTCCAGGATTTCCGAATTGTGTTCGCCAAGCTTGGGTGCGGGACGATAGAAATCGCCCGGCGTCTTGGAGAAGCGCGGGAAGATGTTGTGCATGGGAAGCGAGCCGAGCTCCTCGTCCGGCACCTCCACCAGGATTTCGCGCTCGATGAAGTGCGGATCCTCGACGATCTGGCTGATGTTGTAGACCGGCCCGACGGTGATTTCATGCTTGCGGAAAAAGGCGAGGTTCTCGTCGAGGGTCCGCTCCCGGATCCATCCGCCGACGATCGCATCGACCTCATGGCGGTGCTTGAAGCGCTCCGTGTTGGTGCTGTATCGGGGGTCGCTCAGCATGTCCTCGCGCCCGATCGCCCGGAACAGACGCGCGACCATGGTGGGCATGGAGGCGGACATGGCCACCCACCGATCGTCGCTGGTCTTGTAGACGTTGCGCGGGGAAGACGTGCTGGATGCGCTCCCGACCCGCTTCTTCACGGTCCCGGTCAATCTGTAGCGCGAAGCCTCCGGGCCGAGGATGGCATACATCGGCTCGAGCAGGGACAGGTCGATCACCTGGCCGGAACCACCTTTCACGTCCCGATGATAGAGAGCCATCATCATGGCCATGGCGCCGGTCAGGCCCGTCACGTTGTCGGCAAGCGCCAAGGGCGGAAGCACGGGTTCGCGATCCTCGAAGCCGGACCGTTCGGCATAGCCGGACATCGCCTCGACGAGAGTTCCAAACCCGCCATAGGAGCGATACGGGCCGGTCTGGCCGAAGCCCGATATGCGCAGCACAACAAGGCGCGGATTGCGCTCCAGCAGCAGGTCGGGGTGCAGCCCCATCTTCTCCAGAGTGCCTGGCCGGAAGTTCTCGACCAGGCCGTCCGCCGTCTCAACAAGCTTGAACAATATCTCCCTGCCGCATTCGCTGCGCAGATCGAGCGTGAGACTCCGCTTGTTGCGGCTGTATTCCTTCCAGTGAAGCGCTACACCCGCTCCATGCCACTTCCGGAAAGGATCTCCATCCCTCGTATTCTCTATCTTTATTACATCCGCACCAAAATCCGCCATTTTTAAAGTTATGAAGTTTCCGGCAACAAGTCTTGATAGGTCAACTATCCTGACTCCCTCAAGCATACCCGAGCTCTTACCGGAGAATTCTCTTCTACAGAACTCCACATGCCCCTCCCGAAACAATTATCCTTTATTTATAGCTATAGGACAGCTATTTTCGTCGTTTCATTCTAGGTTGGCACCGGAAGGCTTCAAATGAAATATAATGGGTTCGGGTATAATCTGGTGTTATGAGGCCCCCCTGTCCGCCGACACAAGGAGGCCCGGCATCCCTTGCGCCTTGAAACAGCGCGCCGGACATCTACACGAACACAGACGGGATGATCGCTACTCTATCTGGGCTGTCTCAAGGAGCGGCACTGCAGGTAGTCGTCGATCCGAAATAGGCAGGACGTGTCGTAAGCCACGAGACGAGCAAAGCTCTTGAAGGGGCACGAGCCTGAGCCCCGCCAGAACGCGGGCCGTTATCGAGGGATGTCAATAACATCCTGTAATTTGACTAGATCAAAGTCGCCGGAAGTATGCACGGCTACGTGACGACGTTCATCGACAGATCATGGACGGAGATGTTCATCGGCTTTCGGGCAGGCGACCGAAGTTGCTCACCGTGTCGTACAACAACGGACGATGCAATAACCAAAATGCGTTCTGTCTGATCGGGACTGCCTTGTTGGGGACCGACGCCCCAACGAGCTCTTGCAGCAGTTCGAAAAGTCAGGGCGATCATCGCGTTGGGCTAGAGATGATCCCCGTGACCACCATGTTCGCCCGACGCGCCCCTCGCTGGAGAATGCCGCTTGGAAAAGGAAGGTGCGGTTGGCGCAAGTGCTGCCGCTGCAGGGATGAACAGGCACGCCAGACCGACGCAGATGAGCAACACGTCTCGGCCAAGGACGGTCGCGAGCGGTGCGATCAGCGCCAAGCCTAACGGCGCGAGGCCATAAGAAAAAAGGAAGTCGATCGACGACACCCGCGACAGTCGGTTCGGCGGTATTTCGTTCTGGACGGACGTGAACCATGGCACGTTGAAGATCTCGATACCGACACCCGCCACGAAATAGGCGAGGATCGGGATGATCCTGATGTCAGCGAACAGCAAGCTGAAGGGGACGAGCCCGTATAGTGCGAGTCCAGCCAAGGCCACCCATCCTCGACGGCGAGGGTGCCATCGTGCCATAAGCAGGGCGCCGGCGAGGGCGCCGACCATGTAGGCGGTGGCCGTGCTCGTCATAAGTGCCGCGCTGCCGAACGCTTCCTGACTTATGCCCGGCAGCAACACCGAGGTGACAGAGTACCCTGCCGCAACGGTTACCGTGAGCGACAAAAGACCGGCCATGAACCAGGGATGACCACGCGCCTCCCGCGCGCCCTCACAAAAATCCCGGACCAACCGCCCGAAGGTGAGCCCCTCGCCGCGGGGCAATCCTGTAGACCTGCCTGTCACATTCGGGGGCATCAGCGCACTTGCCAGCCAAAGAAGCGCGATAACACCAAAGGCAGCGACCGTTCCGCTCCAGAGCGCGACGAAGCTGATGGTCGCTGGACCAAGAATGCTTGTCACACGCACCGCGATGCTCATGACGGCGTTGGCAGCCTGAAGTCGGTCTGATTTGGCGATCTCCGGGATGATCGCCTGGTAGGCGGGTCGGCACGCCCCTTGCCCGACCCCGATCACAGACGCTCCTGCCAAAAGCAACAGAAGACCGCTGACCCCATGCGCATAGAGGCCTGCGATCATGATCGGGATGCTGCCGGCGGCGACCACCCCCGATACAAATATAATCTGTCTTGGACCTCTTTCATCGGAGAGGACACCTGCGATAGGGACAGCGACAAGAAAGCCAATCGTGCGCGCCGCCAGAGCAAGGCCAAGGTCAGCGGCGGACAATCGGCCATCGAGCACGGCCAGTCCGAGAACGAACGGCAGGGCCCACGTGGCAAGACCGGAGGCGGTGCTGCCCAGCCAGACGCGCACGAAGGGCGGCGAGAAGAGTGCCTTCATGCCGTCATGGCCCGACACCAGCCGAGGGCCGCTGCATGGTTGAACCGGAAACCAGGCGTCTGAAGCTCGCGACAAGATTCGCGCACCGGTTCGGATCGGCAAACACCGAAATATCCGCAAACAGGTCGTCGGCCTCTCTCTCGTTCATAAGCCCGCAAGCGATTGCAGCGTGACGGACAGACAACCCTTGCAACGCCGCATGCTTCGCGACCGCTGAAGCAGCCGGATACCCGTAGATCGCTGCAAGCGCTGTCGATAGCGCTAAAGACCTGGATGCATCGTCCTGGGTGCGATCAACGTTCACCTGGACGCCGGAGAGGCATCTATCGACGAATAGCGGTATGCCTTGCCTCAGAAGGCGAATGGATTCGCTGGTTGCCTCAAGGATAATCGATTCCCAGACATTGAGGTCGAGTTCACCCTCCGCGGCACGCGTTACCGTCGCGTCATTTCCGATCACCCGAAATGCGACCTGCATGATCATCTCCGGCATTACCGGATTGACCTTGCCTGGCATGATCGAAGAGCCGGGCTGGACGGCCGGCAACGAAATCTCGCCGAACCCGGCCCGCGGTCCCGAGGCCATCAACCGTAGATCGGCGGAAAGCTTCGAAAGCGTGATGGCGATCGCCTTCAGGACCGCGGAAACACGGATCCAATGATCTGCATTCTGCAGTGCATCGAACAGGTTCTCCTCTTGATGGTAATGCGTGTCAGTCAGCGCCTGCAGTTCCTCATACACCAAGCGTCGGTAGTCAGCAGAAGCGCCAAATCCCGTACCGACCGCGGTTGCACCGAGAGGAAGACCGCAGCATGCCATCTCGCTGACTTCAAGCTCCCGCGCCTGGCGCTCGAAGGCTGCGCGATAGCCCGAGAACTGCTGTGCGAACGTGATCGGCAGGGCATCTTGCAGGCAAGTGCGTGCCAGCTTCACGGCGCCGGCCAGCTCGCGCTCCTTGTCGGCCAACACCCCGATAAGCCCGGTGAGAACATCCTTCAGCTTCGACAGCTCGTTTCCAACGGAAATCTTCATCGCTGCCGGGATGACGTCATTGGTCGACTGGCTCATGTTGACATGCGTGTTCGGATGGACCGGATCAAATCCTTTGCGTCCGGTCAGGATTTCGCTTGCACGGTTTGCCAGCACCTCGTTGACATTCATATTGGCAGCCGTCCCTCCCCCGCCATGATAGATGTCGACCGGGTAGTCCTCCCGACGAATGCCGCGAAGCTGTTCGAGCGCAGCGGCCTCGATCGCATCTGCGAGGCGACCATCAAGATCGCCTGCCTTATGGTTCGCCCTTGCCGCGGCCAGCTTTATGGTGAGGATTGCAGGAACGAATCCTTCGATATCGGCAATCGTCCGACCGGAAATGGAAAAGTTCTCTGTCGCGCGCACGGTCTGGATACCATAGGCCACGCTGTCCTGGATCAGGCGTGTGCCGATGGCGTCTTCTTCCAGCCGCAGTGCTGGCTGGACCGCAGCATCACGGGTTGCGATCGCTTCCTCCGGCATCGGCTGGCTATCCTGCTGCGGCATGGTTTTGGATCTCTCCAAAAATCCTGACCCAGCTTCGTGCGCCCTTCAGCAGCCGTTCAGTGTCGTATCGCTCATCAGGGGCGTGGATGGCATCAGATGGCAGGATAAAGCCTATGACCACGCATTCCGCGCCAAGAACGTCGCTGAACTGTTGCACGAGCGGGATCGCGCCACCGGTTCCGCGCAAGATCGCCGGCATGCCCCACTCCTCCCGCAGACCGCGCGCCGCAGCAGCAAGAAAAGGACTGTGCTGCGAGAGAACGACGGCGGAACTGCCGCCGGAGCCTTCGAACTCCACGCTGCAGCCCGGCGGAAGCCTGAACCGAACATGGCGCTGAAACTGCTGCCTGATCTTCTCCGGAGATTGCCCGGCGACGAGGCGGAAGGAAAGCCGAGCTGTCGCGGAGCCGGGCAAGACCGAACGTTCGCCTGGTCCCTGGTTTCCGCCGGTGATGCCGTTGATGTCCACCGTCGGCCGCCCCCACATGGCTTCGAGCGCGGAGTATCCGGCCTCTGTTATGCCACCGGTCAGGTCTACGCCGCCATAGAGATCCGGCTCCTTTGCCAGTTCTCGCCACTGTTCCCGGACGACATTCGGAATCTCCTCTACGCCGTCGTAAAAACCATCGATCGTCACCCGACCCTCTTCGTCATGAAGTCCGGCAAGGATCGTGCTCAGGATTCGGATGGGATTTGCGGCAACCGCCCCATAGTGACCGGAATGTAGATCAGGATTTGGCGCCGAAACCTTGACACGTTCATGCACCAGGCCCTTGAGCTGCGTGGTGATTGCCGGCTGGGCGGGGGACCACATCTCCGCATCGCAAATGAACGCGACGTCACAGTCGAGCCGATCGCGATGCTTTTCGATGAACTCCGGCAAGCTTGGAGACCCACATTCTTCCTCACCCTCGAGAAGGACGATGATATCGGCCGGAAACGCGCCATGCACCTGTTTCCACGCGCGCAGAGCCTCTATAAACGTCCAGAGCTGGCTTTTGCTATCGGAGGCCCCTCGCCCGTAGAAGCGCTGAAGGCCTTCTTCCTCCCTGACACGCGGCTCGAAAGGAGCATGCGTCCACTGGCCGGGATCGCCAACGGGTTGGACATCGTAATGGCCATAGAAGAGCAGTTTGGGCCGCGCCCCGTTTGGTGCCCCCGATGATCGCGCGAGCACGAGAGGATGGCCACTTGTCGGAACAATTTCCGCAGGCAGGCCGATCGATGACAACTCGTCCTTCAACCAGGATGCGGCGCGCTCTATGCCATCTCGGCCTTCCGGTTCACTGGAGATCGAGGGTATTGCGATCAGTTC
The DNA here is from genome assembly GCF_963942435.1 of Shinella sp. WSD5-1. Lineage (GTDB taxonomy): Bacteria > Pseudomonadota > Alphaproteobacteria > Rhizobiales > Rhizobiaceae > Shinella > Shinella yambaruensis. Next base: position 1,771,120 of record NZ_OZ012596.1, on the reverse strand, counting down.
GAGCAGCTTTCGAACCGCCGTATCGAAATTGCCGTCTATATCGCGCAGCACTTCATCCATTCTTGACATGGGATCTTTCCTTTCCAAACCTCGAAATGCAGGTCGGCTCAAGTCAACCGTGGCGAAGGGTGTGCCGCTCCGCGCGGGTTTCCGCGTTCGTCACCGCCTGATCGAGGCTCGCGAGCAATCCCTCGATATCGGCCCACAGCTCGTATTCGTCTTCCAGTCCAATGCTCAGGCGCAAGATCACGTCCGGGCCGGACCAGCTTGTGGCGCTGCGAAAACCATCGATCGACATAGGTGCGGCGAGACTACGTGTCCCGCCCCAGGAGGCACCGATTGCAAACACCTTCAGCGTGTCGAGCGCCGCGGGGATATGCGCGATCGCCTCATTCTTGAACAGGATGCTGAAAACGCCGCTCGATCCGAGGAAGTCGCGCTTCCAAAGGGCATGGTCCGGCGAGGTTTCGAGCGCGGGGTGCAGGACATGCTCCACGAGCGGGTGCAGCTCGATCTTGCGCGCGAATTGGAGTGCCACCCGCTCCGAATGGCGTAGCCGAACGCCGAAGGTTTCAAAGCCGCGAAGGACAAGTGACGCATCATCGGGCGAGACACCAATGCCCATTCGCCCGATCAGGGACCGGATCGGTTTGAGAAGCTCCGTATCCTTGATCGTGATCGATCCCATCAAGACATCAGAATGGCCGGAGACGAACTTGGTCAGCGCTTCCGTCACGATGTCGGCGCCATGCTCCAGGGGCTTGAAATTGAGCGGTGTCGCCCAGGTATTGTCGACGCCGACAAGCGCACCATGTTCATGGGCGATCCGGGCGATCGCCGGCAAATCGAGAATTTCCATCGTGGAGGAACCCGGACTTTCGCACCAGACGATCTTGGTCGTCGCGCGCATCTTCGCACGAACGTCATCAGGGGATTTCGGATCGAAGAAGCCCACTTCGACACCCAGTCGGCGCAGATCTGTAGTGGCAAAGTCGCGCATGGGCGGATAGGCCGTATCGGCAATCAGGATATGGTCGCCGGCGGCGAGAAATGGCAGCACGGCAAATGCGTTTGCGGCCTGGCCGGAAGGCGCAAGAAACGTCCAGGTGCCTCCTTCCAGGCTCGTCAGCTTCGCCTCGAGGGTGCGCGTCGTCGGCGTGCCATAGAGGCCGTAGGAATACCCCTCATGCCCGCGCTCGCCGCGAGAGGCGTAGGCGGCGGCATCCTCGAACACGATCGTCGAGGCGCGGTGCACCCCCACACCAAGCGGCGCAAAACCGTCCATCGATACGCTCGGCGTAAGAACGCATTGGGTGAGATCGTTCATGGATGAACCTTTCTGAGGTCGCTCGGAACGCGCTCGGAAATCAATTCCGGAACGGCACGCTTTGCGCTACTGCTATTCGCTGAAGTTATTGCTGGTCTGTAGAGGTGGCTACGATGAACCTGAGGCAGGTCGAAGTATTTCGTATGGTGATGACGAACGGCACGACCGCGCGGGCCGCGGACGTGCTGCACGTCTCGCAGCCCGCGGTCAGCAAGATGATCCAGGAACTGGAGCGGTCGCTCGGGTTCGATCTCTTCCAGCGGATCAAGGGACGGTTGCAGCCGACGCAGGAAGGCCAGTTGTTCTTCCGCGAAGTGGAGCAGGCTTTTCTTGGTCTGACCCATCTTCGTGGTGCGGCGGCACGCATTCGGGATTACGGCTCCGGTGAGCTCAGAATTGCCTGCCTCTCGGCCTTGTCGACGAATGTGTTGCCCCGCGCCCTGCACGCCTTCATGCAAAGCAATCCCAATGTCGGCATCACCTTCCAGGCACGGATGTCCTCGAACGTCCGGGACCTTGTCGCATCCGGGCAATTCGATCTCGGGATCGTGGCCGACGAGATCGATCGCACGGGCGTGGAGGTCGAGGAGTTCGCGCAGTTCCGGGTAGCGCTTGCCATGCCACAGGGACATCCGCTCGAAGCTCTGGATGTCATACATCCCAGCGACCTCGACGGACAAAAGTTCATAGCGCTTGCTCCGGAGGATACGACCCGGCGCGAGGCGGAAGCCGTATTTGAGCGCGCTGGCGTCACGGTCCGCCCGGTGATTGAGACGCCCTACTCGACGACGATCTGCGCGATGGTTGCCGCAGGCATTGGTATTGGCCTCGTCAATCCTCTCACCGCAGAACCCTACGTGGACCACGGGCTGGTCCTGCGACCGTTCGAACCGGCACTGCATTTCCGCACCCTGCTGATTACGCCACCCAATCGCCTTCCTTCCAGAAACCTCGAGGAGTTCATAAAACAACTGCGCGGCGCAATCTGAGCCCATTTCGCGTCTCTCTGACATGGCCGCTCACAGAACCTTGGATAGGAATGCGGCAGTCCGCGGGTTCTGCGGACTGGCAAGCATGGTTCGTGGATGGCCTTCCTCGACCACCTGTCCCTGGTCCATGAATACGAGGTGATTGCCGACCTCGCGGGCAAAGCCGATCTCGTGGGTTACGACGACCATTGTGATGCCGCTCATCGCCAGATCCTTGATCACGTCGAGGACCTCACCGACGAGTTCCGGATCAAGTGCAGAGGTCGGTTCGTCGAACAGCATAACCTCCGGCTCCATGGCGAGCGCCCGCGCGATCGCCACGCGCTGCTGCTGACCACCGGAAAGCTGTCCCGGATAGCGGCCGCCGAAACCATCCAGCCCCACCCTGTCCAGGAGCTCGTTGGCCTTTTTGCGCGCCTGCTCTTTCGGCCAACCTTTGACATGGGCCGGCCCTTCCATGACATTTTCGAGTGCCGTCATGTGCGGGAACAGATGAAAACGTTGAAAGACCATCCCTGTCATGCGTCGCTGGGCAGCGATTTGGCCGGACGAAAGAGGATGAAACCGTCCGTCCCTCTCGACGTAACCCTGCAACTCCCCCTTCAGGAGGACACGACCGGCCGAGATGCTTTCAAGCTGGTTGATGCACCGGAGCAGCGTCGACTTGCCAGAGCCCGAAGGGCCGATCGCAACGCAGACCTCGCCCCGGCGCACGCGAAGATCGACGCCTTTGAGCGCATGGACAGGGCCGTAGAACTTATGGATGTTCTGCATTTCGACGCAGAATTCGGAAATATTTGCGTTCATGGCTCTACTCCGCCCGTGTCGGATGAACGGAAACGCCCTTGCCAAAGTGACGCTCGAGAAAATGCTGGCCGACCATCAGCAGGCTGGTGATCGCGAGATACCAGGTACCCGCGACCAGCAGGAGCGGGATCGGCAGGTACAGCCTGTTGGAAATCGCGTTGGTCGCGAAGGTCAGGTCCAGCGTGAACGGTACCGCGAGCACGAGCGACGTCATCTTCAGCATGCCGATCGTTTCATTGCCTGTCGGCGGGATGATCACGCGCATCGCCTGCGGCATCAGGATCCGCATCCAGATTTTTCCGGGTTTCATCCCGAGTGCCTGGGCGGCCTCGGCCTGCCCTCTGTCGAGGGAGTTGAAGCCTGCGCGGAAGATTTCCGTGAGATAGGCGGACTCGTTGAAACCAAGGCCGAGGATCGCGGCCATGGCAGGCGTGAGGATGTACTTCGTCTCGACACTGACGATCTCTGGCCCGAACGGAATTGCAAGGCTGAGATTGGGGAAGAGAACGGCAAAGAGGCCCCAGAATAGCAGCTGGGTGTAGATCGGTGTGCCCCGGAAGAACCACACCCAACCATAGGCGATGCCGCGAAGAACAGGGTTCTCGCTGTCTCGCATGACAACGAGCAGGCCAGCGACAACGATCGCTACGGTCATGGCAACAACCGTCAGCAGAAGTGTCCATCCCACGCCCCGAATGACCTGCGGCGAAAAAAGGTACGTCAGGTACACATCCCAATGGAAGTTGGGATTGACCGAAACCGCCTGGCCGATCTGCAGGGCGAGAATGGCAAGGACCGCGACCGCGAGCCAGCGGCCGGGATGACGGCGCGGAACCACGATGTTTCGCGTGATCGCTGGCTTCTCTACGGCGACCGGCTTGAAGCCGGTCGCAATGTTTTCAACATCGGAAGCCATGAGCTCAGATCTTGACTTCAGGGTTCACGAGCGCCTTGTCGACGATAACGGAGCCGACGCCCCAGGTGTCGAGCAGGGCCTTGTAGGTGCCGTCTGCAATCAGGGAATTGATGGTGTCTGCGATGAGTTGCGTCAGTTCCATGTCTGCCTTTGCAACGGCGATCCCGTTCGGACCGTGCTTGCTCAGCGCGCCGCCGGCCGGCTTGAGAGTTTCAAAGGCTCCGCTCGACTGTTTGGCAGCATAACCGATGCCGGCCTCACCAGAGACCGTGGCGTCCGCGCCGCCCGCAGCGACGCGGGTCAGCGCTTCAGGCTGCTTGGAGAATGGCAAAATCTCGATTTCGGCTTTGCCAGCCTGCTTGCAAAGATCATTTTCGGCGATGACTGCCTTTTCGTGGTAGCTGCCGGACTGGATGGCAATCTTGCGGCCGCAAATATCGGCTGGGTCGAACTTAGTCGGGTTGCCGGCCTTGACGGCCCACATGCTGCCCGTGTCGGCATAACTGACGAAATTGACCGCTTTCATACGCTCGTTCGTGATCGAAAAGGCAGAAACGCCGATGTCGAACTTGGTTCCGAGAGCGGGCAGAATGGCCTCGAAGGCCGAGGTCTGAAAGTCGATCTTGACGCCGAGCTTCTTGCCGATCGCGTTGGCAATGTCGACGTCGATGCCTTCCGGCGTCTGTCCATCCTTCTCGCTCAGGAATTCCCAGGGTGCATAGGCGGTGTCCGACCCTATGGTCAGGACGCCGGCCGCCTTGATTTTTTCGGGCAAACGGGAGGCCAAGACCTCCTCGACCTTGATCGCCGAGGCGTCGAAACTCTGAGCAAAGCTTTGACCGCTCAAGGCAGTCAAAGCGAAGGCGGTGACAATTGAAACATGAGTCAGGATCTTGATCATTTTTGTTCCCCATCTTGTTTGCGGCGGACCGGGTGACGCTTGGGAGGACCGACGTCTCCCTCGTCCGACACGCGCACTATGGGATGAGCGCAGTCGGCCGTCCAATAATAAGATCGGCCCACTCTATTCCAACAGGTTATTGGGTGACGCGCCGAAATCAGGCCGTTGACTTGCGCTGACTGTTGGCTACGGTGTCGTCGATGGTTCCTGACATGCCAAGCGACGTCAGGTGAAAAGGGAACACGGTGAGGACTACCCATCAGGGGCCGAGACCGTGACTGCCCCCGCAACTGTGAGCGGCGAGCAACCTCCAAAGACCACTGGTGAACCTCGTTCGGAGGCGCTGGGAAGGTGGAGGACGCGACGACCCGCAAGTCAGGAGACCTGCCATCACGAATGAAACCGAACCGGGCGGGGAGTCCGGTCAGGAGCAGTGATGGCGAAAGCATCTTCCCGGCCGGTGGCGACACCTGCCTATTCCGTGGTTCAATCCGCGCCGCATCAGATCCTTGTTTGCAAAGGCTGCAAACGGACGGAGCGTTACCGCCGGCCCGGCGGAACCATGATCGCGAACCTGCGCGCGTCCATTGCCGAAACGAGCCTCTCCGACCAGTTCGAGGTTACGGGAACCGCCTGCATGGGCGGCTGTGACCAGCCGTGCTCGGTCGCCGTTCGTGCTCCCGAAAAGGCGAGTTGGCTCTTCTTCAACCTCGATCCAATCGAGGACGTGGCCGACATCGTGCGCTTTGCGCAGCTCTATGCTCAGCTTGACGACGGCTGGTGCCGCTCCGTCGATCGACCCGGCAAGCTCGCAAGCAACATCCTGGCGCGCCTGCCGGCGATGATCTATCGCCCGGTGCGTTCCACGTCATGACCCACGCAGCAACCAGCACCTGCTATCGAAGGACCCCACGATGGAACGTGTTGCCCCGACGACTGCCACCGCTATGTCAGAGCATTGGAATGCTCGGGCATGGAAGTTTGACGCCGCGGCGTCCCATCGGCGCGACGCCTCGTCATGGCGGGCAGTGTTCGAAGCCGCACTCGGCAGCAGGCCTCAGGACGTCGTCGATCTAGGGTGCGGGACCGGAGCGTGCGCGCTCCTCGCGGCGAGCCTTGGCCATCGTGTCACGGCCGTCGATGGCTCTCTCGAAATGCTTTCTCATGGAAGAACCGCTGCTGCCGAGGCCGGCCTTGAGATCGACTTCATCCACTCGACCATGGACGAAGCGAAGCTTCCGGCGTCAAGTGCCGATGCCGTCGCGATACGCAATGTCCTGTGGACGCTCGAAAACCCGCCGGCCGCACTGACCCTGGCGCGCGAAATCCTCCGGCCAGGCGGCAAACTTCTGCTGTCGGATGGGCTTTGGTATCGCCAACGCGTCAACAACAGTCGCGAAATCTTCGGGACAAACCTGCCCTTCTATAACGGTCTGACCGAGACCGATGCGCGTGCGCTGATCGCTGGCGCCGGCTTCCGCTCCGTTGAAAGCTGGCGCCACCTGATGCCCGGCGACCCTTACGGCTCCGTTTATGACGATCCGGATACCCCGATCACCTTCTTCGTTCTCACCGCAATCGCTCCGGAGTGATTTTCATGTCTCGCAATCTTTGGTTTTCCGCTTTCGTAACGGCGATGCTCGTCTCCCCCTTTTCCGTCTTTGCGCAGGAGGAGCTTCGCGTCGTGGAGCCGTTCCAGCTGCAACGGCTCGATACCCAGACCGGGGGGTTCCAGCTTCGCGCCAACAGCGTCACGGAGACGCTGGTACAGACGAATCCGGAGGCGGCGGTGCTGCCGGCGCTGGCCGAGCGCTGGGAGACATCGGCCGATGGCCTGAAATGGACTTTCTTCCTGCGCCCCAACGTCACCTTCCACGACGGAACCGCGATGACGCCGGAGGCCGTCGCGGCATCCTTCAAGGCGCTCCTTCCGACCGGCAACCTTATCAAGAACGCCAAGGTCAAGGATGTCAGCGCCGGTGACGGGACCGTGACATTCACGCTTGAGCAACCGTTCGCGCCATTCCTTGCCTACCTCCTGGACCCCGCCGTTCCGGTTCTTGCGCCCTCGTCGTTCGCTTCAAGCGGAGAACTCACGGCTATCGTGGCGACAGGACCGTACAGAATCGAAAAAGCGGAACTCCCGCAGGGCCTCGATCTGGTTCGGCATGACAGCTATTGGGGTGACGTCGCGAAAATCGAGCGTGTCCGCGTGGATGGCATACCGAACCCTGAGACCCGCGTGAACATCGCGCTGGCAGGTGAAGGCGATCTGGTGCTGGAAATCCCGACGACGGCCGTCTCGCGTATCGACCGCTCCGGAGAGACGCACATCGTCCGTGCACCGGTGCCCCGGGTCGTCATGATGCTGGTCAATGTCAAAAAACCGCAGTTCGCCGATGTCGAGATTCGCCGCGCGCTCAGCTTTGCCGTCGACAGACAAGCAATCGCCCGGACGATCATGGGCAACCAGGACCTTGCCGCGAACCAGTATTTCCCGCCCGCGATGAAGGGATGGCATTTTGAGGATTTCAAGCCGCAGACGCTCAACGTCGCCGAGGCGAACCGTATCCTCGACGAGCTCGGCTGGAAACCGGGGGCAGACGGGATCCGTGAAAAGGATGGCACGCGCTTCGCCGGCATGATGCGGACATTCCCGCAGCGCGCATACCTGCCCGTGATTGCCGAGGCACTCCAGGCCCAGTTAAAGGCGATCGGCTTTGACCTCTCCATCCAGGTCGGGGAATCCAGCCTTATCCCGGAAGCACAGAACGATGGGACGCTCGAGTTGGGACTAGGCATCCGCACCATGATCTACCAGGTGCCGGATCCGGTGGCGCGCCTCACCAGCGACTTTGCGACCGACGAACCCAGCACAGATGCGACCGGAGCCACCGGATGGAAGAGCGAGGAGATGCGGGCAGCCGTTGCCGCATACAATCTCACGACCGATCCGGAGGCTCGCCTGCCGCTTCAGCGCGAGATGGCTGAAATCCTGCAGAACGAACTTCCCGTCATCCCGATCACGTTCACCGATGAGAAATACGCCGTCTCGGAGCGGCTGGAAGGCTTTGTTGCCGACCCGGTGATGCAGACGCGACCGCTCAATCATTTGTCGTTCAAGGACTGATCCATGCAGCGCGCGGTTCGTCACGCCGTTCCGCGCGCTGTTTTGCGCCGGGTTCTTGAGGCTCTCTCGGTCGCGTTGATCCTCGCAACGATCTGCTTTGCGCTTCTTCACGCCATTCCCGGCGACATGGCGCTGCGGATCGCCGTCGGCCGGTTGGGAACGGAAAATATGTCTCCAGCGGCGGTCGAGCAGATCCGCGACGCCGAGATGCTGTCTCGCCCTCTCCTCGTGCAGTATTTCGACTGGCTGAAGGCGGTCGCCACCGGTGATATCGGGCGCTCCTTCGTTTCCGGCCGGCCCGTGGCCGAGGAACTTCGGCAGGCTGGCGGATACACCCTGCGGCTCGCAGTTATCGCCTGGCTGCTCTCCTATGCATTGGCTTTGCCGCTTGGTATCGCGGCCGGTCTCAAGCCCGATGGCGCAATCGATCGGGCAACGGCATTCGCCGCGGCGGCCTTTTCATCGTTGCCGACCTTCCTGATCGGGATCGCACTCATCTCGATCTTCGTACTCGCACTCAACCTGCTTCCGCCAGCAGGGTATCGACGACCTGAGCATCTCGTCCTTCCAGCCATCACGCTGGCCCTGGGGCTGATGGCGCCGTCTATGCGGGTCATACGCGATGCTGTCGCTGAAGTGCAGGCCTCAGCCTACATGACCTATGCTCATGTGAGAGGGTTTGGCAAAGTCAAAGCCTTCATACGGCATGGCCTGCGAAACGCGAGCGTTCCGATCGTCACCTTCGCGGCGCTTCAGTTTGCCTATCTCATGGACGGCTTTTTTGTCGTGGAGACCTTGTTCAATTTTCCGGGGATCGGGAACGCGATGGTATCGGCGCTGCTTGCACGCGATGTCCCAGTCGTCATGGGTTGTGCGCTTCTGATCGGCACCACCTTCGCGGCAATCAGCCTTGCCGCTGACCTCATTTGCATGTGGATGGATCCCCGGCTTGTGGATGAGGGCCATGGCAGCCGTTGATCAGCGCCTTCTTTGGACGATCGGGGCGGCTACGGCGGTGACGATTGTTACGATCGCCGCGATCATCGGCCGCGATCCTCTCCATCAGGACCTCGCGGTTGCCCTCGCGCCGCCATCCATGCTGTTTCCGCTCGGAACCGACCATCTGGGTCGCGACGTGTTCGCTCGCCTCTTCCATGCACTACCCCGCTCTATCGGCATCGCGACGTCAGCGATGGCAGCGGCGGTGGCCATCGGGACCTTGGTCGGGCTAGCCGCCGCGGTCTCCAACCGCCTTGTCGATGCAGCGATGATGCGCCTCACCGACCTCGCGCTTGCGTTCCCTGGACTACTTCTCGCAATGGTACTGGCAGGGCTGATGGGTGGCGGAATGTTGCCGGTTCTCGTCGGTATTGCGCTGGGGCAGTGGCCCCAGTTCGCCAGGATGACGCGGAGTGTCGCAGCCGCCGCCATGACCGAGGCGCATGTCGAGGCGTCGCGTCTGGCTGGTCTCGCAGGATGGCGGATCCTCTTGCGACAGGTCATGCCGCGGGTTCTGATCCATACAGCGTCACTTGCGGCGCTGGGCGTCGGTGGCGCGGTCTTGACGATCTCTTCACTGGGCTTCCTGGGACTTGGGTTGCAACCGCCCACGCCGGAATGGGGCGCAATGATCACGGAGCTCCTGCCCTATATGGACGTCGCGCCAGTACAGATCGCAGCCCCCTGTGTCGCGCTGTTCGTGACCGTGCTCACCTGCATGATCGCCGGGCGACGACTGGCCGAGGCAATATGATGCGGGCGATATTACGAGTTTGTGATCTCTCGGTACGGGATCAAAAAGGCACGCTGCTGGTCGAAGCCGTCAGCTTCGCAATTCCGCAGGCAGGCGCCGTTGTTCTGATAGGCGAAACAGGTAGCGGCAAGAGCCTCGTCGCGCAGGCGGTGCTCGGCCTGGTCCCGGAGGGACTGAGCGTGCAAGGACGCATCGAGTTCGATGGACGTACCGTCGAACTATCGGATCGGGCGGCTTTGCGACAGTATTGGGCAAATCACCTGGCGCTTGTGCCGCAAGAACCACGAGCAGCACTCGATCCGACAATGCGCGTGCTGCCGCAGATCACTGGTTTGGCAAAACAGGCACATGCGCATCAGGCGATGACGAGCCTGAGCCTCCGTGCCTCGGTTGGGCGGCAGTATCCGTTCATGTTGTCGGGCGGCATGGCTCAACGTGTTCTGGTTGCCGGGGCATTGACGACGCAGGCGCCCGTCATCATCGCCGACGAGCCGACCAAAGGCCTGGATGATGATCGGGTCGAAGAGACTGTCTCACGCATCCGACAACTCCTCGACCATGGCCGGGCGGTGTTGGCAATCACACACGACATACGCGTCGCGCGTGGCCTTGGCGGTCAAATAGGTGTGATGCGCGCCGGCCGGATGTTGGAACAGGGGCCTGTGGAAGAGGTGATACTGGCACCGCGCCACGCCTATACCCGGGCGTGGCTTGATGCAGATCCCGATCGGTGGCCCCGACGCACGGCGCAACGCATCGCCGAGCCGGTGCTCCACGCCCAAAAGCTCACCTATGCGGTCGGTGATCGCAGATTATTCCAGGACTTAAGTCTGACGCTCCTCCGGGGGAGCATCACAGCCATAACGGGTCCGAGCGGTTGCGGCAAAACGATGTTGGGCAATGTGCTCCTCGGCCTCGCGCGACCGCATGCAGGCACGGTGCGATGGTGCGACGGCACTGATCCGCACCGTGTCCGTCGACCTGCCTTACGCGCGCGTTTTCAGAAGTTACATCAGGATCCAGCTTCGGCGTTCATGCCGGGGCGTGTGTTGAGACTTCAGCTCGAGGACCTCAAACCTGTGCTACCGTTCGGATGCCTGGCACGCGACCTGCCACCCCTTCTCGATCGGTTGGCGGTTCATCCATCGCTTCTCGAACGGCGACCGGACGAGGTTTCCGGTGGAGAACTGCAACGCATCGCAATCGCTCGCATCCTCCTGTTCAAACCGTATTGCCTGGTCGCCGATGAACCGACATCGCGGCTTGATCCACTGGTGCAGCGCGAAGTGACAGAGCTTCTGCGAACCCTGGTTGACGAGCAGGATATGAGCCTCGTTCTTACAAGCCACGATAAACGATTGGTCCGGGCGGTTGCTCACGACGTCATTGATCTCCAGTAAAACTCGCGAATTGCGGCCTGCCCTCATCTGCTGGTGTTTCGCTTTTCCGAGATCAAATCGGGCCAGCCTCATCAAAGTCTAAGCAGGGAGAATCCGCCCTAAGCGGCCGCCTGCGCCACGCGCGCAGGGACATTCCTGTCGCTCGGCAGTACGGCGAACCTTCCTATCGGTGGCTGACGGTCAGAGGTTCTCGGCGTAGAACGTCTTGAGCCTGTCGACGGCCTGATCGACGCAATCGGGCTTGTCGTAGAGGTCGTAGTGCGTGGCGCCGGGCACGACGAGGATGTTCTTCACCTTCGAGGCCGACTTGTTGAACAGCTCGAACCCGTCGCGATAGGAGCCGAAGGCGCCCGCCTGCCCGCCACCAACGACGATCTGCAGCGGCTGGGTCAGCAGCTTCTCCGCCAGATGGAAGGCATCGAAGGTGAAGCCGGCGCCGGTGCTGGCGACGTTCAGCTTGTTGGGCGATCCCGGCTGCTGGCCGCGCGGCGTCGTGTAGTAGTCCACCGCCTCGACCACATCGACATCCGTGATGCCATAGGAGTCGAGCTGCGCCTTCGACTGCGGGATATAGGTGGCGATCGCGGTCTCCGCGCCGCGGGCCTCGGCCGTGCGCTGCGCGCCGATGCCTTCCAGCGCCTTGATCGCCGCATCGGCGGAGAGGTCCCCCTCCCGGCACAGCCGGCCGTAATTGGCCCCGACGATGGTGCCGACCGCCTTGAAGCGGCGCTCGGTCATCGCCGCGTTCACGGCATAGCCGCCACCGCCGCAGATGCCGAGCACGCCGATGCGGTTCTCGTCGACATAGGGCAGCGTCACGAGGTAATCGGCCGCGCAGCGGAAATCCTCGACGCGGGTCGCCGGGTCTTCCAGATAGCGGCCGGGACCGCCGCTGGCGCCCTGCGTGGAGGCGTCGAAGGCAAGGCAGACATAGCCGAGTTCGGCGAGCTTCGCGGCGTAGATCGCGGCCGTCTGCTCCTTGCAGGAGCTGATCGGGTGAAGGACGACGCGATCATCGAGAACCCGAGCGACGCGCAAAGCACGTTCGACGCTTTGGCCAGCACCGACAAGGAACTGTACTGGACCGAAGGCACGACCAAGCGCTTCGAGGACGGCTACAACTGGTTCGGCGCCACCCCGAGAAGGTGCTGTCGTACCTGGCCAGGTACATGGGCTGACCGCTTCGGGGAAGGACCGCAGCGGCGACGGCGCGAAGGCCGGCCCCGCCGCTGCGGCCCATTCCACACCACGGACAGCGATGCCGGATGGCCTGCTTGCCGAGCGGCAGCCGGTCTCGCCGCGCCTTCGAACTTGAAACAGGAGTTTTATCGCAAACCGCGCCGTCACCCGCATGCCGATCGCGCACCTGATGATCCTCGGCAACCTGATCCACTGCCTTGCCGCGACGCTGTTCCTGGCCGCCGCGCTTTCCGGCCGGCTGAACGTGGCCCTTGCCGTCGTTCCCATGCTCTTCTTCAGCTTCGGCGCGGGGCTGGCCTCTCCGGCGGCCTTGACGGAGGCGCTCGGCGTCAATCCGCAGGCCGCCGGCTCCGCGTCGGGCCTCTACGGCGCCGCCCAGATGGCGATCGGCGCGGCCTGCACGGCGCTCGGCGGCCTCGGCGGCAATCCGATGCTTGCCGCCGGCTCGGTCCTCTTCGCCGCAGGCCTCGTGGCGCAGCTCGCCTTCTGGCTGGCCAACCGGGCGAAGGCCTGAGCGGCGGGCCGGAGGCTCGCCGGTGAGCGGTTCAGCCGGGCGCGGCGTTACAGCTCGAAGCCGTCGATAACCACTTCCCCTTTTCGACCGGCCAGCCGGCCCCACAATGGCCCCTTTCAGGATGCCTCAGGAAAGGCCGCTCATCAGGCGCCGGTATTCTGCTTCCGGCCTGCCATAGGCGTCGTGGGCGAACTCCTCCAGGGCGGGACGGTCGCGGATGACGACGCTGCCGCGCAGCGAGCGGATGAAGCCCTCGCCTTCCAGGACATGCAGCGCGGTCGTCACGCTCGGCCGCCTGACGCCTAGGAGCACCGACAGGAGTTCGTGCGTCAGCGCCATCTCGTCGCTGCGCGAGCGGTCGTGGCACATGAGAAGCCAGCGGGCGAGCCGCTCGTTGACCTCGTGGACCGCATTGGACACGGCCGTGTGGGCCAGTTGCACGGCAAAGCTTTCCATCGAGCGGTTCATGATCCGGACGAAGGGCTTGCTCTGGTCCATCCAGCGGCGAAAATCGTCGAAGCCCATGCTGTAGCCCTCGGCGTCGAGCTGGACCGTCACGTCATAGGAGCTGACCCGGGCGCCCGTGACCGCGGAGGTCGGGATGTAGCCGTCGAAGCCGAAGATGCCTGCTTCCGCGCGCCGGCCCTGCGGCGTCGTGATCACGACGGACCCGATGCCGTCGGTCAGGAAATACACCGCGTCGATCGGCCGGTCCCGATGCGCAAGGGGCGTGCCCTTGGGAAGGACCTCGTGCTTCAGGTCGGGCGCCAGCATCTGGAAGTCGACATCCGGCAGGAGCTGCAGGAGGTTGTTGGGGGGTGCAGAGCGCAACGGGGCGGCCATGTCCACGCCTCCTGTTTCGGGCCGGCGCGCCTGTCAGCGCCTGACGCCGCCAATTCGGGGAGATGACGGTGCGCCGTCGAGCTTACGCCATCCTGTCCAAGTCGCAAGAGCGGGACGGCGCGCCGCACGCGCGGCGACGGATGCAAAGCGGCCGGCCCGAAGGTCCGGGCCGGCCGCTGCATCACGAACCGAAAAATACGGCTGCCAAGCGATCAGCGCCGGTAGCGCAGGCGCTCCTGCTCGATTTCGGCGGGACCGTAGGGATCGAGCGTCTCGTCGAAGCGCGTCCAGCCCTGCTCGGCATAGGCCGCGCGCCGCTCGGCCGGATCGACCCAGTTCGACTGGCGCAGGATCGCCTCGGCCTCGGGATAAAGGCTTTCCTCGACGCGGGCGGTAACCAGCGTGCCGCCGCGGCGCACGCCTTCTGCATAGACATGGGCATGCTCCTCCGGCACGCCGGATTCCGTCATCGCGCCGATGAGGCCGCCCGCCGCGCCGCCGGCCACCGCGCCGGCGGCGGCACCGGCCGCCGTGGCGGCAAGCCAGCCGGCGGCGACCACGGGCCCGACGCCCGGAATGGCCATGATGCCGAGGCCGGTCAGGAGGCCGCCGACGCCGCCGACGGCCGCGCCGATGCCGGCCCCTGCTCCCGCGCCCTCCGCGGCGTTCGTATCGCCGGTCCGGCGCTCGTCCACATTGTTCGACACGATGCTGATATCGTCCGAGGGGATGCCCCGCGCTTCGAGGGCGCTGACCGCGGCACGCGCGTCGGAATAGTCGTCAAAAAGTCCGGTTGCGGTTTTCTTCATGGGAGTATCCTCTCAGTTGGCGTCAGTTGGCGACGATGTTGCCCTGGTAGTCGAGCGCGACACTGACGGACTTGCCGTCCTTCATCGCGGTGCCCCGCCAGACGCCCTTGTCGTCGAGCGCGAGCCCGGTGACGTCGGCATAGCCCGCTTCCGCGATGCGCTCCTTGGCCTGGTCCTCGGTGAAGCTGTTCGCGCCTTCGACCGGCGCGGTGGCGTTCTTGTCGTCCGGCGTCGCGACCGCCGGCGTATCGCCATCGGTGGTGGGCGTCGTGGAGGTCTGGGCGAAGGCGCCAAGGGTCGATGCGCCGACGAACGCGGCGGCGAGCAATAGCTTTTTCATGATGTTTCCTCGTTGTCAGCCGTTGAAGGCAAGAAGCAAACCGAGATCGCGGCGTTTGGTTCCTCGCTAATTTTGCGGGAGGCGTAAAATAAGCGCGTCCTGATGCCACATCTGCCGGCGGAGGCGGCTAGAACACCCGCACCGCGGCCGTCCCCGTGATGACCAGCGCGACCGCGATCATCAGCGGCTTGACCGGCAGCCGGCTGACGATGAGGGCGCCGAAGGGCGCGGCGAGCACCCCGCCGATGATGAGACCCACCGCCGAGGAGAGCTCCGACCAGCCGAGCGCCAGGACGAAGGTGATCGAGATGACCATGGTGACGGCAAATTCGGTGAGGTTGGTGGAGCCGATGACCTTCCTGAGGTCATGGCCGCGCCCGAGCAGGCTGCTCGTCACGATCGGCCCCCATCCGCCGCCGCCCATGGCATCGAGCACGCCGCCGAGCCCGCCGACATAGGGCACGATCCAGTCGCGCACATCCCGCGGCCAGGACGGGTTGAAGGCCTTGTAGAGGATGAAGAGGCCGACGGCGACGAGATAGGCCGAAACGAAGGGCTCGATCACCTTTCCGTCGATGTTCGACAGGAGATAGGCGCCAATCGCCCCGCCCGCCATGCCGGCCGGCGCAAGCCGCGCCACCAGCCGCCAGTCGACATTGCGATGATAGGCATGCGAAAGCCCGGAAGCGGCGGTGGTGAAGCATTCCGTCACATGGGTCATGGCGCTTGCCGTTGCCGGCGGCACGCCGACGGCAAGCAGGCTCGTGGTCGTCAGCACGCCGAAGGCAAGGCCAAGGGCGCCGTCGACGATCTGGGCCAGGAAGCCGATGACGACGAAAAGCAGCAAATCCGCAGTGAGATAATCCAGCACGATCCCGCTCCCGCCTTGTTCACGCGATCGTCTAGAAGTTCGCTCGGCCGCGTTGGTTCCGGGAGGCGGACGGAACAATCCTCGCCATTCCTGATTGTAGAAGGACAACAACAGCGCGGGGTTTCGAAATGGAAAGCGCTCACAACTGGCAGATGCCCGTCGTCCTGGCCAATCGGGAGGCCGAAGCGTTCGTGGTGGTGCGCAACTCCCTCGAGGCGGCCGCCTATCTGATGGATTTCTGGCCGAAGCAGCACGGACCCGCTTTCTACAAGGCCATTCGCCTTTGCGCGGACGCGCTCGATGGCGAGGTGACCGACGAGGACGTGCGGGACGCGTTTCTGGCGGCGGCGCACGATGCGAACATCGCCATTACCGTGCACTGACCCTTGCCGGCCCGGCGTTGCGGGCCATATCGCCCCTCAGGAACCACCGCCCGGAGCACCGCCATTCATCGACGCGCCCTGCCTCTCCTGCTGATCCCGCTGAGCGGCTGTTCCGGCATACAGTCGGCGCTCGATCCCGCGGGTGACGAGGCGGCGGCGATCTATACGCTGTTCCTCGTCATGGTCGCCGGCGGTGCGCTTATCTGGCTCGCCGTCGTCGGGCTTCTCCTTCACGCGGCACGGCGGCGCGGGGCCCCCTGGAGCGAGAAGACCGCCGGGCGGCTGATCGCCTGGGGCGGGGTCGCCTTTCCCGTCGCCGTGCTCCTGGCGCTGCTTGCCTACGCGGTCTGGCTGATGCCGGCGATCCGGCCCTGGCTGGCGCATTCCGCGCCGGCGGACCGGCCGATCGAGGTGACGGGCGAGCAGTTCTGGTGGCGCATCCGCTATCCCGCCGCCGAAGGCATGCCGGCCTTCGAGACCGCCAACGAACTGCGCCTTCCCGTCGGCGCGCGTGCCGTCTTCGCGCTCAAGGCGCAGGACGTCATCCATTCCTTCTGGATACCGGCGCTGGGCGGAAAAATGGACATGATTCCCGGCCGCACCAACACGCTCTCGCTGCTGCCGACACGGGCTGGCGTCTTTCGCGCGCCCTGCGCGGAGTTCTGCGGCGCCTCCCACACGCTGATGGCCTTTTCCGTCGTCGTGATGGAACTGGAAGACTATGCGGCCTGGCGCCGGGCGCAGGCGGACGGGAACTTCGCAACGGGCAGCGAAGGCGAGCGGCTTTTCGCCCGTCACGGCTGCGCCGGCTGTCATGGCATCCGCGGCCTGACGGAGACCGCGAGCCTCGGACCGGACCTCACCTTCTTCGGGCAGCGCCAGACAGTCGGCGCCGGCACGCTTGCCAATACGGCCGAAAACGTCGCGCGCTTCATCCGCAACCCGGACAAAGTCAAGCCCGGCGCGAAAATGCCGGCCTTCGACATGCTACCGGACGGGGACATCGCCGCCATGGCCGATTATCTCGTGGGGCTTAGATGAGCGGTGCGGCCGAACCAGAGTTCTCGACGCAGGAGCGCAAAGCGCAGGAGGCGGAACTGCGCGCGGTCTGGCGCACGCCCTCCGGCTGGCGCTACTGGACCTCCGTCAACAACACCGAAATCGGCCTCTGGTATGGCGCGGCCGCCTTCCTCTTCATGCTGTTTGCCGGCGTGCTCGCCCTCCTGGTGCGCGTGCAGCTCGCCGTGCCCGACAACGACTTCCTCTCCGCCGACACGTTCAACCAGGCCTTCACCCTGCACGGCACGGTGATGATGTTCCTCTTCGCCGTGCCGATCTTCGAGGCGGTGGCGATCTTCCTCCTGCCCTCGATGCTCGGCGCGCGGGAACTGCCCTTCCCCCGTCTTTCCGCCTTCGGCTTCTGGAGCTTCGCGCTCGGCGGCGTCTTCGTCTGCGGCTCGATCTTCTTCGGCGCGGCGCCGAATGCCGGCTGGTTCATGTATCCGCCGCTGGCCACGGACAAGGAATATTCCGGCATCGGCGCCGATATCTGGCTGCTCGGGCTCTCCTTCATCGAGGTCGCCTCGATCGCCGCCGCGGTGGAGCTGATCGTCGGCATCATGAAGTGCCGGGCGCCCGGCATGCGCATCAACATGATGCCGCTCTTCGCCTGGTATCTCCTCATCGTCGCCGGCATGATCCTCTTCGCCTTCCCGCCGCTGATCGCCGGCGACATCCTGTTCGAGATGGAGCGGATGTTCGACTGGCCGTTCTTCGACGCGGCGCGCGGCGGCGATCCCCTGCTCTGGCAGCACCTGTTCTGGATCTTCGGCCATCCGGAGGTCTACATCATCTTCCTGCCCGCCATCGCGCTGATGGCGATGATCGTGCCGACCTTCTCGCAACGCCCCATCGTCGGCTATTCGTGGATCGTGCTCGCCGCCGTCGGCACCGGCTTCCTGAGCTTCGGCCTGTGGGTGCACCACATGTTCACGACGGGCCTGCCGCAGATCTCGCTCGCCTTCTTCTCCGCCGCCTCGGAGGCGGTCGCGATCCCGACCGGCGTGCAGATCTTCGTCTTCATCGCCACCATGCTCGCCGGCCGCGTCATCTTCTCCGTGCCGATGCTGTTCGGCGCGGGCGGGCTTGCGATCTTCATCATCGGCGGGCTGACGGGCGTCATGGTGGCGCTCGTGCCCTTCGACTGGCAGGCGCACGACACCTATTTCATCGTCGCCCATCTGCACTACGTGCTGATCGGCGGCATGCTCTTCCCGGTCGTCGCCGGCATCTACTATTATTATCCGCTGCTCGACGCGCGAAAACTCTCCGACCGGCTCGGCAAGATCGCCTTCTGGCTGATGTTTTCCGGCTTCAACATCGCCTTCTTCCCGATGCATCTTTCCGGCCTGCGCGGCATGCCGCGGCGGGTCTTCACCTATCCGGCCGATATCGGCTGGGACTGGTTCAACCTGGTCTCCACGATCGGCGCCTTCATCTTCGCCGCCGGCGTCGCCATCGTGGTGATCGACGTCGTGAGGCCCAAGCACCGCCAGCCGAAGGTGGAGGAGAACCCCTGGAACGCCGGCACGCTGGAATGGATCAGCGAGCCGGAGGAAAAGTGGGGCGTGCGCTCCATCCCCATCATCAGGAGCCGCTATCCGATCTGGGACCAGCCCGGCCTCATCGAGGACATCAAGGCCGGCCGCTTCTACCTGCCCGACGCGAAGGACGGCGCGCGCGAGACGCTCGTCACCTCGGTGCTGGACGCCGAGCCGATCCAGTGCCTGCGCGTCGGCGGCACCTCGATCCTCACCATCCTCGCCGCCTTCTCGCTCGGCGGCGTCTTCATCGCGCTCACCTTCCATTGGTGGATCGTGACGATCGTCTGCGCGCTGGTGACCCTTGCCGCCATCGTCGCCTGGCTCTGGACGGGCACCGCCGTGATCCCCAGGCAGGAGATGCGCGACGTCGGCCTCGGCAAGAGCCTGCCGCTCTATACGTCCGGACCGCAATCGGTCGGCTGGTGGGCCATGTTCATCACCATGGCCGGCGACGGCACCGCCTATGCAAGCCTGATGTTCGGCTACTTCTTCTATTGGACCATCCATGACGATTTCACGGGCGGCCATGCCGGGCCCGGCATGCTCTGGCCGCTCCTTGCCGCCGGCCTCTTCACGCTGGCCTGGCTCGCCATGCTGCTGGCGCGCAGGTTCAACGAAGGCGACCGGCCGGCCGCCACGCGCCTTTCTCTCCTCGCCGCCCTGCTTTTGACGCTTGCGGCAGGTGGCGCCGGCCTTGCCGGGCCCTATCTCACCGGCATGGACCCGACCGCCCATGTCTATCCGGCCATCGTCTGGGTCGTCGCCCTGTGGACCGTGGTGCATGGCGGCGTCGGCATCGTCATGCAGCTCTATTGCCTGGCGCGCAGCCTTGCCGGCCGGATGGACGCGCGCCACGACATGGACCTCGTCAATGTCGTGCTCTACTGGCACTTCCTCGTCATCACGGCGGTCACGTCCTTCGGCGTCCTCGGCCTCTTTCCGGTTTTGAGGTGATCCATGCGGCTGATCCCCAAGGAAATCGAAAGCCTCTGGACCCTCTTCACGGCGCCGACCATCTGGGCGCTGCATTTCCTCGCCTGCTACATCACCGCCGCCGTCACCTGCGCGAAGGCGGGCACCGTTCCCTTCTCCTTCGACACGATGCGCCTCGCCCTCGGCCTGATCACCCTCGCCGCCCTTGCCGGCATCGTGCTTTCCGCCGTGCTGGCCTGGCGGCAATGGGGTTTCGGGTCCGGCGATCCGCCGCACGACGAACCGACCCGCAAGGACCGCTTGCTCTTCCAGGGGTTCGCGACGCTGCTCCTCTCCGGCCTCAGCTTCGTGGCTGTGCTCTTCGTCGCCGTGCCGCTGGTCTTCATCGGGGCGTGCCAGCCATGAAGAGCCTCGCGCGCTTCCTCGGCCTCGCCCTTCTCGCCGCGCTCGGCGCAATGCTCCTCGCCAGCTTCGGCAGCGGCTCGTTCACGGCCCATATGATCATCCATATGGGCATCGTCGCCGTTGCCGCGCCGCTCGTCGCCTATGGCTTGCGCGACACGCGGCTCGATCGACTGCCGGGCGTGATCCGCGCAAGCCCAATGCTCGCCTCGCTCGTCGAGCTCGTCGTCGTCTGGTTCTGGCATCTGCCTGCCCTGCGGAGGATCGCGGATGGAAGCCTCGCCCTGTCGCTCGTCGAACAGGCAAGCTTCCTGGTTGCCGGCGTCCTGCTCTGGCACGCCTGTTTCCGGCCGAAGGACGGCCGTCTTGCCGGCGCGGCCGGGCTATTGTTCACCTCGATGCACATGACCCTGCTCGGCGTGCTGCTGGCGCTCGCCCCGCGCCCGCTCTATGGCGGCGGCGACGTCACCTGTTTCGGCATCCCCCTCTCGGCCGCCGCCGACCAGCAGCTCGGCGGGGTCGTCATGCTGATGGTCGGGGCGCTCGCATACCTCCTCGGAGGCATCCTGCTTCTTGCCGGCGTCCTGCGGGAGGACGAGGCGCTTCCGGCGAAGAGGCCGCCATGCTGATCGGCTGGAGGCATATCCTCGGCCTCGTGCTGGCCGGCGCGCTCGGCGCGTTCCTTGTCGCCTGGTCCGGCATTATCGGCGTCGGCGCGAGCACGGGCCACTGGAAGGCGACCGACTGGTTCCTGCACTGGGTGATGCGGTCCTCGGTCAGGACCGCAGCGATAGGAACGCCGGTCCCAGCCTTCACCGAGGGCATGCTGCCGATGGCGGCGGGCCATTTCGAGGCGGGCTGCGCCATCTGTCACGGCTCGCCGGCGCGGCCGCGGCCGGACAGCGTCCGCAACATGCTGCCCGCCCCGCCGGATCTCAAGGACAAGATCGCCGGCTGGAGCGATGCCGAACTGTTCCAGATCGTGCAGCACGGCGTGCGCTTCACCGGCATGCCGGCCTGGCCGGCCGCGGGGCGCGAGGACGAAGCCTGGGCCATGGTCGCCTTCCTGCGCCGCTATCCGGCGCTCGACGCGGAGGCCTATCGCAGCCTTGCCGGCCTTGCCGAAACGCGACCGGCAGGAACCGGGGACGCCATCGGGACCTGCAACGGCTGCCACGCACCGGAACGGCTCGATGCGCAAAGCCTCATTCCGGACCTTTCCGGCCAGTCCGCCACCTATCTCGAACAGGCTCTGCTCGCCTATGCGGAGGGAACGCGGGCGAGCGGCATCATGGCCGTCGCGACGGAGAGATTGGACGATGAAGAACGCCGGACGCTCGCCCGCCATTTTGCCGCCCAGCCCGCACGCCTGCGCCAATCGACATCCGGGGAGGACGCGGCGCGCGGCGAGACGATCGCCCTGAACGGCGATCCGGCCCGACGCATTCCCGCCTGCCTGTCATGCCACGACAAGGCCGGGGCCAATCCCGCCTTTCCCCGCCTTTCGGGCCAGCCGGCGGCCTATCTCGAAAGCCAGCTGAAGCTCTTTATCGGGAAGGGCCGCGGCGGCGGTCCGTTCAGGGACGTGATGGCGAAAGCCGTCGCCAACCTCGAAGCGGAGGACATGGCCCCTCTCGCCGCCTATTTCGCCGGACGGAAACCGGCGGATTGAGGCCTACCGCCGGCCGACCTGCTTGGCCGGGTCGTCGTTCTCGTCCGGGTTCGGATTGGGCTCCTCGTCCGGCAGGCGGTCGGGCTCCGGCTCCTTGATCGGCGGCGTCGGCTCGCCGATCGGGGGAAGGTCGGGCACCGGGTTGGGGCCGGGATTGGGTTCGTTCGGAATGATAGCCATCATGGCCTCCTTGCGGGTTTGACCGGGTCTATTGCGCCATCACGCTGCGTGCACCGGCCTGGCGAAAGGCCTGCTCGGCCTTGAGCAGATCGGTGCGCGCGATATCGGCCGAGACGCGGATCTCACCATGAAGCGGCGCATCGGCGCGCACGGTATCGCCACCGGAGGCTTCCACGCCGGCCGTGTTGGCGTGCGTGTCCGGCTCGATGAAGACATCGGCACGGTCAATCCCGCATTGCTGCACGAGATGTTCGACGGCCCGGTCGGCGGCCTCCCGGGTCGCGAATATCGCCCACATGGTCTTCGTGCTGTCATCGGACATGGCACCTTCTCCTCTTCTTCGGGGATCAGGTTTGCAACGCAGAAGGAGAGCGATGGTTTCAGCCCGCGGGCTAGATGTCGTCCCTGGTGTAGAACATGCGGGCGGACGCTTCGATGATCGAGCGGTGCCTGACGGGATCGAAGGTGACGGCGGGGAACGTCTCGAAGAGATATCTGGCGAAGCTCTCCCTGGCCTCCTGCGAGGCATCGAACCAGGGCTGCGAGGTCAATTCATCGAAGACCGACTTCAACGCGCCCAATTCTTCCGGCTCGAACGTTCCCTTGGAAGTGTAGCTGCCCACGCCCGCCTCCTCTCCGTGACAGCCGTGGATTCTAGGACCGTCCTTGCGGGATTCAAAGCGGGAATGCGGTACGATATCGTACGAAGAAGCCCGGCCTATTCCGTCACGTCGCGGGGAACGTGGCTGTCGACGCCCCGCGTCAAAAGCCCGTCCGCGCGCACATCGCGCACGCCCTTCACCCGGCGCAGGAAGCCGATCAGATGGCGACGGTCCTCCTCGCTGTCGACGGCGCCGTCGAGGATGGCGATGCCGTCGCGGATCGCAAGATCCAGCATGGCCAGATCGACCCGTTCATCCTCTTCAAGCGCCTCCAGGATCCGCGCCTCGAGATCGTCGTCCGCGATGATGTCGTCCGTCTCCTCCGCAAACGGCAGCGGTGCGCCGTCGACATCCCGCGCCTCGGGATCGGCGGTGATCTCGATACCCCCGTTGTCGGCTTGGTCCGGATCGGCGCCGCGTGTTCCGTAGGGCGCGTTCTGTCCGGCCCGGCGTGCGTCATCGTCGTCGGGATAGGGCCAGCCATCCCGGATGTCGCGCTCCTCGTGGTCACGGAAATCCTCTTCGCCGGAAGCTCGCTTGCGATCGGTCATCGTCTTCTCCATTCGTTCAATGCTGCAGGGAGGGGACAGATCCAACCGATCAGGCCGGCCATTGTTCCCGCGCGTGCCGCTCGGCGGACCTCATCCGGAAAGGAAGGGGCGATCCTCCGCCGCGTCGTTCCCGTCAAAACGCGCCGGGACGGCCGATCTCGTCCTCGAGCATCTTTCGCGCGCGGTTGACCCGGCTTTTCACAGTGCCGATCTCGCACGCGCACAGCCGCGCCGTGTCAATGTAGCTGACCCCCATCGCGACGAGTAGCAATGTGCGGCGCGAGCGCGGCGGGATACGGCTGAGCGCGGAGCGCAACTCGCTGCGGCGAACCGCCCATTCCTGCGGCGCCGAAATGCTGGCGCGCTCGAACAGCCCGTCGTCCAGCCCGACGGGTTCCCGGCAGCGGCGGCGATATTCCGTGTTGAAGGTGTTGCGCATGATCGTGAAGAGCCACGAGCGCAGTCGCGTGTCCGGGCAAAACTGGTGAGAGGACCGGAGCGCGCGCATGACCGTCTCCTGCACGAGATCCTCCCGGTCGCTGGCCGAACGGGTGAACCGCTGGGAAAACCGCCTCAGCGCGGGCAACTGTGCTTCGATCGCGGCGTGAACCGTCTGCGCGGCGGGCTTGGAGACCAGGGCGTCCATTCATTCCTCCGTTTCCAAAGAAACGAAGCGGGCTCGCGGAGGTTGCCGTACGATAGCGTACAGACGCCGGCAAAAAGAGAATGGAACACTTCGCGGCTTCATCAGTCAGTAGGAGAGCCAAAGCTGTCCCGAGGCGAACATGACCCGCTACTTCTTTCACATCTGCAGTCGAACGGAACGGATCGAGGATCGGGAAGGCGCGGATTTCGACACGGTGCAGGCGGCCTTGGCCGAGGCGCGGCTTGCAGCCCGCGAGATACTGGCCGAGGACGTCCGCAAGGGGCAGGTCGACGAGACGCGCTTCTGCGAGATTGCCGACGAACGGGGGCGGCTGGTGGCCCGCGTCCCCTTCAGCGAGGCGCTCAGATAACGGATCGCGAGACGATGGTCCCGATGAGCCGTTCATACTCCTTCTCGCATTCGCCATAGGCATCGCGCGCAAAGGCCTCAAGGCCGGCGCGGTTGCGCACGCTGACGACGCCGCGCTCGGAATAGATGAGCTTCTTGCCCTCCAGCACATGGAGCGCCGTCGTCACGCTGGGGCGCCGGACGGCGAGCATGATCGACATGAATTCGTGCGTCAGGCTGATATCCGACCCGTCCGCCCGGTCGTGGCACATCAAGATCCACCGCGCGAGCCGCTCGTCGATATGGTGCACGGCATTGGACAGCGCCGTATAGGCCTGCTGGACGGCAAGCGCCTGGGTGTAGCGGGAAAGCAGCCTGTGAACCTCCCGATCCTCCGCGAGAACCGCCTTCAGGTCCGGAACGGGAATCCGGTAGGCTTGCCCGTGCATCTGCATGTGGATGGAGAAGGGATCGGCATCGACATCGAGGACAGCCGAGGTCGGACACATGCCATCCCTTCCGATGATGCCGATCTCGCTATGCTGGCCCTCCGGCGACCGGACGACGACGGACGCGATCCCGTTCTCGAAGAAGTAGGCGTGCTCCATCGGCTGATGGGGAGAGGAAAGCTGGTACAAGCGGGGAAGCTCTATTCGTTCCAGCCGCCCGGCAAACCGCTCAAGGCTCGTTTCCGGTAAACGCCGAAGCAGGTTGTTCCGGAACCTGCCCTGCCAAACGTCTGCCATCCAACGATCCTATGCGGTTCAGCGACCGCATATCTGCCAAAGGCTTCGGTCTCTCCTAAAGTCAATGGCCGTCCATCTATGACCATAAAATCGGCGAGACAACCCGGCGCCGGGCGTCGGTACGGAAGCGGACAAAGGGGATGGAAGCGTAGCGTGTCCTTCCTGGTTGCGGCCCGGCGTCACAACTGCTGGGCGCCGTGCGGTATCGCCTCCAGAATCAGCCGGAACGTGATGATGGGAACGCGGTTGGCGTCCTGCAGCTCGACGGAAATGCTGTCGATCGGCTCGTTGGGCAGCCCGTCGATCGCCATTTCCGCCAGAAGCGTTTTTGCCTCTTCCCTGGCCTGCGCCAGATTCTCAAAATCGAAACCCCGATCGGGCTGGAGCACGCCGTCCTGATCCTGGATTTTGAAGTAATAACGTCCCATTGCCACCTCCTGGATTGGCTGGACAATGTCGAAGGGAAGCAAACGTTCCTTGGATGTGCGCGGTCGCCGAAGCGAACGGGCGGCCAATGCTCGGGGGAGCCTTGGCAACGGAGCAGCTTGAGGCTCCGTCCAACTGCCGGACGGCGATTGCGCCCTCCCTTCCGGGAGCGCGGACTGTGGCACGGCAAGGGGGCAAGATGAAGCAAAGCGCCGGCTTATGCCGGCTTCGTACGGAATCGTACCGAGACGACGAGCCGTCGGTTTCGCGGCACCTCGCTATGCGTGAGGCCGCGCATGAGGCAGGGCCGCCCCGCCACGGAACGTACGGTTCCGTACGATCACCGGCGCGACGGGAACATCCCCTCCCCGCGCACATTTGACTGGCACGATAGCGGGGGAGAGAACATGCAACATCTCGACAAGAAACGCTCGGTGCCGGCACGCAAGGTGTTCGACGTCGTGGCCTATTGCCGGTCTCAGCGCATCAGCGAGTGGGAAACCAGAAAGCTCGTGCGGCTGGTGGGCCGTTTCGCGAGCCGGCTCGAAATCCAGATGAACCTGACAAACCGGCCGGCCCGCTTCCGATAGAAGCCCGATCTTCAGGAACAATCGCCGGATTGCCTTGTTCAATCCCGGGCCGATCAACGGCTCATTCCCAACGAGGAGACTGCAATGCCCACGA
Organism: Shinella sp. WSD5-1; assembly: GCF_963942435.1. GTDB lineage: Bacteria > Pseudomonadota > Alphaproteobacteria > Rhizobiales > Rhizobiaceae > Shinella > Shinella yambaruensis. The sequence continues at coordinate 1,745,084 of NZ_OZ012596.1, read as the reverse complement.
AGACACTGGAAGACCTCTTCATCGACGGGGTCAAGGACATCTATTACGCCGAACGCAAGATCATCGCGGCGCTGAAGAAGATGGGACGCGGCGCCAAGGCCGAGGACCTGAAGGCCGCATTCGACAAGCACCTGCAGGAAACGGAAGGCCAGGTCGAGCGGCTCGTCCAGGTGTTCGAGATCCTCGGCAAGCCCGCCCGCGGCAAGACCTGCCCCGCCATCGACGGCATTCTCGAGGAAGGCCAGGAGATCCTGGAGGAATTCAAGGAATCGCCGGCCCTCGACGCGGGACTGCTGGCCGCCGCCCAGGCCGTCGAGCACTACGAGATCGCCCGCTACGGCACGCTGAAGTCCTGGGCCCTGCAGCTCGGGCACAAGGACGTGGCGCAGCTGCTCGACCAGACGCTTTCGGAGGAAAGCAAGACCGACCAGGCGCTGACCCGGCTGGCCGAAGCGAAGGTGAACCGCGAAGGCAAGTCGAAGGCAGCCTGAGCAGGCGGGGGGCCGGCCGCGCGCCGGCCCGTTGCCCGCGCCCTGCCATCGGGCGAGCCCCTTGCAACGAGTGCCGCCATGTTCGGAAACTGGCGCCATATCTGCGTCGACATGCAGCGAATGTTCGCCGAGGACACGCCGTGGCGGGTCGCCTGGCTGGAAGCGGTGTCGCCGCAGGTCGTCGAAGTGGCGGCGCGCCACAGCGCCCGCACGATATTCTCACGGTTCTGCCCGCCGGCCCGCCCTTCCGATGCGCACGGCATGTGGCGGACCTACTACGAAAAATGGCAGATGATGACGGGCGAGCATCTTCCCCCCGCCATGCTCGCCCTCGTTCCCGAGCTTGCGCGCTACTGCCCGCCGGCGACGCTCTTCGACAAGCAGACCTATTCGCCCTGGGTCGATGGCCGGCTGCATGCCCGGCTGGCGATGCAGGCCGTCGATACGCTCGTCATCACGGGCGGCGAGACGGATGTCTGCGTGCTCGCGACGGCGCTCGGGGGCATCGATCTCGGCTACCGCGTCATCATCCTAAAGGACGCGGTGTGCAGCGGGGCCGACGAGACGCATGACGCTTCGCTCACGCTGCTCGGCCATCGCTTCTCCGCCCAGGTGGAATTGCTCCTTACCGAGGATTTTCTTTCGTCCGACCCGGAGCGGGACCGGTAGCAGGGCCCCTTCGTCGAGCCCTGCTTCAGCCATGCGCCAGTACCGCAACGCGCCGCACGGCGTGGCATCCCTTGGGAGGATGCCCTCAGTATCCGCCGATGATCGGCAGCACCTCGCCGGTGATGTAGCTGGAGCATTGCGGCGAGGCGAGGAAGACATAGGCAGGCGCCAGCTCCTCCGGTTGGGCGGGGCGCTTCATGGGTGTGTTGGCGCCGAATTTCGCGACGTCCCCGGCCTCTTTGTCGGAGGGGTTGAGCGGCGTCCAGACCGGCCCCGGCGCCACCGCATTGACCCGGATGCCGCGCGGCACGAGCTGGCCGGCGAGCGAACGCGTGAAGGCGTGGATGCCGCCCTTCGTCATCGAATAATCGAGAAGGTCCTTGGACCCTTCAAGGCCGGTGACCGAGCCGGTGTTGATGATGGCCGAACCCGGCTCCATGTGCGGCACCGCCGCCTGCGCCATGAAGAAGTAGCCGTAGAGATTGGTCTTCAGCGTCTCGTCGAAATGCTGCTCGGACAGGTCGAGAATATCCTTCGTGTGAACCTGGAAGGCCGCATTGTTCACGAGGATGTCGAGCCTGCCGAGATCCTTCACCACGCATTTCACCGTCCGCGCGCAGAAGGCCTTGTCCTTGACGTCGCCGGCAAAGGCGATGCAGCGCCGGCCCTCCGCCTCGACGGCGGCGATGGTGTCCTTCGCATCCTGCCCCTCGGCGAGATGGCAGATCGCCACGTCCGCGCCCTCGCGGGCAAAGAGCACGGCGACCGCCCGGCCGATACCGGAATCGCCGCCGGTGATGAGCGCGACCTTGCCCGCCAGCTTTTCCGAGCCCTTGTAGAAAGGCGCGTCGTACATCGGTTGCGGATCGAGCTTCGCCTCGTGGCCGGGCTTGGGTTGGTGCTGCTTCGGGAAAGGCGGCACGGGATAGAGGCGCGCGCCGGCCTGCATGGCCTTCGGCTCCTCGTCCCTGCCCTTGCGGTCGGCCTCGGCGACCTCTTCCTGGATATCCCGCTGTTTCGCGGCCGTGCGGGCGGACTGGCTCCGGGTCATGACAACCTCCTCAAAGTTCGGTGGGACGGATATTGTCGACGCGGACCGTGCCGGCGACGACCTCGCGCGGCCCTTCGACGGGATAGGCGGGATCGCTCTCGTCGAGAACGGTGTAGAGCTTCTCGTTGCGGAAGGCGCTCGACGAGGTCGTGGAATTGCCATCGCCCGGCAGGGCGTCGATTTCCATGTAGTCGAGCTCGGCTTCCGCGGCCACGACGCGGGCATCGCCGCTGGAGCGGGCGCGCACCACCACCTCGCCCTGGTTGGGCGCGATGTCCCAGTTCGTGTCGCCGGCAGCGGCAATCGGCACCAGGCGGTAGAGTTTCAACTGCTCGGTGTCGGAATAGTCGGCGACGGGGGCCGGCATATCCTGCCGCGGCGCGTTTTCGTCGAAGCCGGCGGACCAGTCGCGGCCCGGCGTTTCCATGCCGGGAGGCGTGCGGTGCGCCGTGGCATCGTCGCTTCCGGTGATGACGCGCGGCTTCGCACTGGAGACGCCGTCATTGGTCCGGCCGGCCTGGGAGACCGTAAATTGCGGAACGGCGTCGGCATGGATGACCTTTTCACGGCCGGTCTCCGCCGAGACGACGCTGCCCGCGCCCGGCACCGTGCGCGACACGACGGGCACCACCTGCTCGTCTTCCTCGCGATAGCCGCCATCCGCCGCCTGGCGGCGGCCTTCGTCGTGCAGCGCCTGGCTGCCCGTGACCTCGCCGGCCAACTGCTTGAAGTATCCGGAGATCTTTTCAATCACTCCCATCGTTCTATCCTCATGGCTTGGTTTCGAGGCGGGCCATCGCGGCCTTCAGGATTCCCCTGATCTCGTCGTCGGCGATCTGCTGGGCGGCGAAGGCGGCATCGGGCTCGATGCCGGGGTCCTCCTCGTGGTCGATGACCGTTTCATTGTCGCGCGCCATGGCGACCAGCGCCTCGCGCGCTTCGGGAATGGCGGCCACCACCGAGACCAGCTCCACCAGCAGACGCCGGTGCGCATTGATCCTGCCTTCCAGATGAACCGAATTGTCGATGGCCATGCGTGCCTCCCGGGATATCAGGCAAACGGGAGGACCGGACGATTGTTCCGAACGTCTCGCCGGCGCGGACCGGTGCGGACTCCACCGGCCCTGCCGGGACGACAGTACGGTAGATGACCGGCCGTGTCCGGTTGACGAAAGGCCGGGACATGTTTCACCCTTCTGGTTAAGGTTGGCCGACGCACTTGGGGGATAGCGGTGCCGCGCGGGCTGAACATCCATTTCACGCTGGCAAGGGCGGCCGCGATGATCATCGTCGCGATGTTCGTCTCATTGCTGCTCATGCTCGGCCTGTGGCTCAACACGAGCTATCACGACGCGGTTCGCCGCACCGAGGAGCGCGCCGTCGCCGCCTCCAAGATCGTCGCGAGCAACGTGTCCCTCATCGATTCCCTGGCGCGGCAGGCCTTGCAGCGCATAGACGAAGCGCTCGGCGAGAACATCACGCCGCCGGCATCCACCAGCGTCAGAAACATCGACGAGGCCGTCGCGGACCTTCCCGGCCAGGTGAAGGCCTATGTGGTCGATGGCGAAGGTCTGACCCTCTATTCGACTGATCCGATGGTGAAGCCGATCAGCATCGTCGACCGGCCGTATTTCTCGGAACTGACGAAGGGCGCGAAGCAGCACGTCTCAAGCCTGCTGATCAGCCGCCTCAACGGCGAGCAGATCTTTGCCTTCAGCCGCAGGCTGGAGCGAAACGGCCGGTTCGCCGGCGCCGCCGTCGTTTCCTTCGAGGTCAGGGTCCTCGCCGATGTCTGGGAGGCCGTCGATCTCGGCCCGAACTCCACGGTCAGCTTCGCCCGGTCCGACGGCCAGCTCGTCGCCCGCTATCCGCTCGCCGACGGGCCGCTCGACATGAGCAAATACGTGCTTTTCACGGATTACCTGCCCAAGGCGCCGACCGGCACCTACGACGCCATCTCGCCCGTCGACGGTGCCCACCGCATCGTCGCCTATCGGACCGTCGATGGCGCGAGGTTCATCGCGCTCGCTTCGGCCGACTACGATTTCGGCATCCAGCGCTTCCGGCGGGACGTGACGGTGGCGATCGCGGTGCTGATCCTCGCGAGCGTCAGCCTTCTGGCCGCGGGCCAGTGGATCCGCCATCTGCGGCAGCGCGATGCGGCACAATCCCAGCTGCTCAGAAACGCCCTTGCCGACAACCAGCTGCTCCTTCGCGAGGTCCATCACCGCGTCAAGAACAACCTGCAGGCCGTCCAGAGCATCATCCAGCTCCAGCGCCTGCCGGACGAGGTCCAGCAATCGCTGGTCGACCGCATCTCCTCCATGGTCGCGGTGCACGAGAAGATCTACCGGCATGATGAGTTTTCCCGCCTGTCCGCGCGGGACCTGCTGACCTCGGTGGTCGAGAAGCTGATGGCAGCCTACGGCGCGCCCGTCACCGTGACCTACGAGATCGACGACCTCGCCGTCTCCACCGACAATGCGACCCCGCTCGCCCTGCTGGTGAACGAGCTGCTGACCAACATCCTGAAATATGCCTTTCCGGACGGCCGCGCGGGCCGGATCTCCATCGTGCTCACGGCCATCGGGGGGCGGCGGGCCCGGCTCACCGTCCACGACGACGGCATCGGCTTCGATCCGCAGGCCGTCAAACAGGGCATGGGAAGCCGGCTGATCCGGGGCGTCGTCAACCAGCTCAACGGTACCCACACCTTCGACGGGAGCAATGGAACGACCTTCACCGCCGAGCTGGACATCGTGGAGCCTTAGGAGCGCCGTTGGTCAGATCGGCTTGCTGAGATAGGGCGATCCCTTTACCGCGAAGCGCCACGGGCGTTCGGCGGCCTTGCTGATGCCGATGCGGACACCGCTTGCCGAAACGGGCGCTTCGAACGGCGGCTCCAGGGAAAAGGGCGCGCCGAGGACCGAAAGTCCGTTCATCTCGCCGGTTACGGCAAGCGCCCGGCACAGATTGCCCGGCCCGTTGCACAGCTTGCGCGCAGCGGTGACCGCACGGCGCGCCATCATCGTCTCAAGCCCGTGCGTCGGCTCCAGCGCGCGGATGAGCACCGCGCTGCCCCGCTCGCAGACGACGTTGAGGCACCAGTGCAGGCCATAGGATCGATAGACATAGACCCGGCCCGGCTCGCCGAACATCGCGGCATTTCCAGCCGTCGGCCCGCGAAAACTGTGCGATGCCTCGTCGTCCTGGCGGTAGGCCTCGGTTTCCACGACGAGCCCTCCGACACCATCGACCAGCAGGCGGGCCCCCAGAAGGTCGGCGGCGACGGCGACCACGTCACGCGCGAAGAAACGTTCATCCATCCCGTGGCCCGCCGTCAAACCATTTGATCGCGCAGCGTCAGCGCATTCTCGATGGCGGCGCCGGAGGCCGTGTTGTCGAAGACGCACCAGCTGTCGGCGGCGAGGCGCTTCGCAAAGGCACGGATCTCGGCATCGCCGTAGCTGGAGTAATAGATTTCAGGCACGCCGTGCAACCGGACATATCGCGGCGCCTCGTGGAAATCGGACGCCGGCCAGACCGGCGCAGGATCGGCCAAAACGCGATCGATCGCATGGTGTTGCAGGAGCGCGCGCGCCGGCGGCGACGCCCAGCTTTTGTGGCGCGGCTCGAGCACGAGGGTGCCGGTAAAGACGCGGCGCATGGCCGCGAACGCGTTTTCGGCGTCTCCGGCATCGAATCGAAGGCTCGGCGGCAGCTGGCACAGCAGCGGCCCGAGCTTGCCATCCAGCGCCGAAACCTCGTCGACGAATGCCTCGAAGAGCCGGTCGACGTTCCGCAAGCGCGCGCCATGCGTGATTTCGCGCGGTATCTTCACCGCGAAACGGAAATGATCCGGCACCGACCCCGCCCAGCGTTCGAATGTCGTCTTCTGGTGGTGGCGATAGAAGGTCGAGTTGACCTCCACGCCGTTGAAGACGGCGGCATATCTTTCGAGGCCGCTTCCGGTTTCGGGAAACCGGTCGGCAACCGCCTTCGGGATCGACCATGCCGCCGTTGCGATAAAGGGCATCTTTTCCCGCATCACGCGATCTCCAGGTCGGCGCAGAGCGGCAGGTGGTCGGACGCCCGGCGGGCGAGCGGCGTATCGTGCACGAAGGCCCTGCGGGCGGCGATCCCCTCGCCGATGAAGATGTGATCGATGCGCAGCAGCGGCAGGCGAGAGGGAAAGGTCGCGGCAAGCCGTCCACCGGCTTCGACCTGCGCATCCTTGAGGCGGCGGACGAGCAGGCGATAGGACGGCGAGCGGGAGACCGCGTTGAGATCGCCGGCAAGGACGATGCGCGCATCGTCCGGCATCGGCGCACCGAGCCAGCCCGGCCCGATCAGGGCTTCGGTCTGCCGCACGCGCTCGGCGCCGAACAGGCCGAGATGGGTGACGAAGACCTGCAGCTTCACGTCGTCGAAAGGCACCTCCACCCACAGCGCACCCCGCGGCTCGCCGCGCGAGGGAAGCCCGCCGGCCTTGACGAGGCGCGTCGGCAGCGCCGTCAGCAGCGCGTCGCCGTACCGTTCCTCTTCCAGGTGCAGCGCCGGATGGAAGTGCGAGGCCATGCTGAGGTGATTGGCGATGGCCTGCGCCTGGTCGATGCCGCCGCTGCGCGCCCGCGCGACGTCCACCTCCTGCAGCGCGACGATATCGGCTTCGCATTCGGCGATCACCGCGGCGATGCGGCCGGGATCGAGCTTCCGGTCCGTGCCGAAGCAACTGTGCACATTGTAGGTCATGATCCTCAGCCGCCTGCCCATACCGTCCTCGCGTTGTTTCGGACGCCTCGGGAACACGAAAAGCCCCGTTTTCGTTCCGCGCCGGAATTGCCGCATGATGCCGCCGGCACGAGGCCGGGAACATTTGCGGCATGCCGGCATTGCTTTCGCTTTGGAGCGGGAGAACGGGCGTGGCGCCGAGAGCGAACTGGAAAGGCTTCCTGAAGGTGGGTGAACTGGTGTGCCCGGTCGCGCTCTACACGGCCGCCTCGACCAGCGAACGCATCGCCTTCCACATGCTGAACCGCAAGACCGGCCACCGGCTGCACCGGGAATTCGTCGACAGCGAGACGGGCAAGGTGGTGGAGCGCGAGGATCAGGTGAAGGGTTACGAGGCGGGCGAGAACGACTATATCACGCTCGATCCCGAGGAGGTCGCCTCGGCGGTGCCCGAGAGCGACAAGACGATGGAGATCGAGGCGTTCATCGCCTGCGACGACATCGACGACCTCTATTTCGACAAACCCTATTATCTTGCGCCGTCCGACAGGCACGGCGAGGAGGCCTTCGCGCTGATCCGCGAGGGCATGAAGACGAAGAAGGTGGCGGCGCTGGCCGAGACCGTGCTGTTCCGCCGGGTGCGTACCCTCCTCATCCGCCCCCACGGGGAAGGTCTCATCGCGACGACGCTGAGCTACGACTACGAAGTGCGCTCCGCCGAGGAGGCCTTTTCGGAGATCCCCGCCTTCAAGCTCAAGGGCGAGATGCTGGACCTGGCCGAGCACATCATCAAGACGAAAAGCGGCCGCTTCGATCCAAAGACCTTCGACGACCGTTACGACGCGGCGCTCGCCGAGGTGGTCAAGGCGAAGATCGAGGGCCGGAAGATCAAGCGCGTCACGCCGAAGGCCGAGGGCAAGGTCATCGACCTCATGGAGGCCCTGCGGCGGAGCGCCGGCGAAAACGAGAAACCGGCAAAGCGCGGCAAGAAGAAGGCCGCGGCCACAGGCAAGACGGCGGCAAGCCGGCGCAAGGCAGGGTGATCATGGCGACGCTGGACGTCTACAGGCAAAAGCGGGACTTCAAGGCCACATCCGAACCACGCGGCAGGAAGGCCCGCAAGGGCGGCCACAGTTTCGTCATCCAGAAGCACGACGCGACGCGCCTGCACTACGATTTCCGCATCGAAATGGACGGCGTGCTCAAGAGCTGGGCGGTGACGCGCGGCCCCAGCCTGGTGCCGAGCGAAAAGCGGCTGGCCGTGCATGTGGAGGATCACCCGCTCGCCTATGGCGACTTCGAAGGCACGATCCCCAAGGGCGAATATGGCGGCGGCACCGTCATCGTCTGGGATCGCGGCACCTGGGCACCGATCGGCGACGCGCGGAAAGCCTATGCCAAGGGCCATCTTGAATTCACCCTCGACGGCGAGAAGCTGCACGGCCGCTGGCATCTCGTGCGTATGCACGGCAAGCCCGGCGAGAAGCGCGAGAACTGGCTGCTGATCAAGGGCGACGACGAATTCGCCATGCCCGACGGCGATGACGACCTGCTTGATGAGCGGCCGGAATCGGTGAAAACGGGGCGGGACATCGCCGACGTCGCAGGGGAGGAACCGGGCTGGTCCTCGAAGACCGGGCGCATCCGCAAGTCTTCCGGAAGGAAGGCGAAGACCGGCCCCGTGAAGGCGGAGCCGGAGACGGAGGCGCCCGATCCCTCGGGCCTCAAGGGCACGCGCAAGGCGAACCTGCCGGATTTCCTGCCGCCGATGCTGGCGACGCTCGCAGCCGCGCCGCCCCCCGGCGCGCGCTGGCTGCACGAGATCAAGTTCGACGGCTACCGGCTCCAGGCGCGCATCGAGGCGGGCCGGGTCAAGCTCCTCACCCGCAGCGGGCTGGACTGGACGAAGAAATTCGGCAAGCCGGTGGTCGCGGCGCTTGCCGCGCTGCCGGTCGGCAAGGCGCTGATCGACGGCGAGCTCGTCGTCGAGACGGGCGCCGGGGCGTCCGACTTCTCCGCCCTCCAGGCCGATCTCAGCGCGGGCCGGAACGACCGCTTCACCTTCTACGTCTTCGACCTTCTCCATCTCGACGGTTACGACCTGACGCGCCTGCCGCTCGAGGCGCGCAAGGCCCTCCTCGAAAAGCTCGTGCCGGAAACCGGGGGCATCCTGCGTTACAGCGGCCATTTCGACGAGAACGGCGCGCTGGTGCTGCGCCATGCCTGCCGCCTCAGCCTCGAAGGCGTCGTCTCCAAGCTGCGCGACGCCCCTTATCGCGAAGGCCGCAGCAAGGGCTGGATCAAGTCGAAATGCTCGGCCCGGCAGGAATTCGTCATCGGCGGCTATGCCCCCTCCACCGTCTCGCGCCAGGCGATCGGCTCATTGCTGCTCGGCGTCTACAAGAACGGCAGGCTGGAGCCGGTCGGCCGGGTCGGCACCGGCTTCAGCACGCCCGTTGCCGCCGATCTCTTCAAACGCCTCTCGCGCATGCGGACGGACGAAAGCCCCTTCGGCCGGAAACTGACGGCCGAGGAGGCGCGACAGGCCCGCTATGTGCGGCCGGACCTGGTGGCCGAAGTGGAGTTCCGCGCCTGGACGGCCGATGGGCATCTGCGCCATGCTTCGTTCCGGGGCCTGAGGGAAGACAAGCCGGCAAGGGAGGTCGTCGCCGAAATGCCGAAGTCCAAGACATCCGCCGCGCCGAAGGCGGAAAAGCCGCCGCGCCGCACCGTGCGCCTCACCCATCCCGACCGGGTCTACTGGCCCGGCGAAGGCGTCACCAAGGAAGGGCTGGCGGACTACTATACCGAGGTCTGGCGCTATATCGCCCCGCATATCGTCGGCCGCCCGCTCGCCCTTCTGCGCGCGCCGAGCGGCATCGACGGGCAGACCTTCTTCCAGAAGCACGCCTGGAAGGGCATCAACGCCCATATCGTCGAAGTGCAGGATCCGGCGGAAAAGGACGACGAACCCTATGTGGCGATCGAGGATCTCGACGGGCTGATGGGCCTCGTTCAGTCCGCCGTGCTGGAAATCCACCCCTGGGGCTCGACGCTCGCCGACTGGGAGCGTCCGGACCGCATCATCATGGACCTCGATCCCGGCGAGGGCGTTGCATGGCAGGCGGTCATCGATGCCGCCGAGGAAACGCGCAAGCGCCTCGAAGCCGCCGGGCTCAACGCCTTCGTCAAGACCTCCGGCGGCAAGGGGCTTCATGTCTGCGCCCCGCTCAAGCCGTCCGCCCGCTGGCCGGCGATCAAGGCCTTCTGCAAGGGCGTCGCTGACGCCATGGCGAAGGACAGCCCGGACAAATATGTCTCGACCATCACCAAGTCGAAGCGCCGGGGAAAGATCCTCATCGACTACCTGCGCAACCAGCGCGGCATGACGGCGGTCGCCCCCTATTCCACGCGCGCCCGTCCCGGCGCCGCCGTCTCCATGCCGCTCGCCTGGAGCGAGCTCAGCGCCGATATCGGCCCCGCCTATTTCACGGTGGAGAACACGCCGACGCGTCTCCAGGCGCTTGCGGCCGACCCCTGGGCGGATTTCAGGAAGGCTGCGGAACCGTTGAAGACCGGCAAGGCGAAGGGCTGAACTACCTGCCCTTGCCCTCCGCCTTGATGCTCTTGCGCAGGGCATCCATGATGTTGATGACATTGCCCGACGTCGGCGGCGGCGCCTTCTGCTTCGCCGGACGCTTGCGGCCTTTTTTCTTGGCAGCGATGATGTCGAGCAAGCGGTCCTGGACGGGATCGTCCGCCATCTTCGGGCTCCAGGCCCTGGTGCGCTCCTTGATCAGCGTCTTCACCAGAGAGAGGGCCTTGGCGTCCGGCTTGGCGCGCCCGAGGCCGCCGAAATAGTCCGTCTCCTCACGCACCTCGTCGCCGTAGCGCAGCGTCCAGAGCACGATACCCCTGCCACGCGGCTCCAGCATCACCGCCCGCTCCCGTCGATACAGCACCAGCCTGGAGATGCCCACCGTGCCGGTCGAGGCCATCGCCTCGCGGATGACGGAAAACGCCTCCTCGCCCACCGTATCGTTGGGCACCAGGAAATGCGGCGCGTCGTACCAGATCCATTCGATCGTCTCGCGCGGGACGAAGGTCTCTATGTCGATCGTGCGCGTGCTTTCCAGCGCCACCGCCTCGATCTCGTCATCCTCCAGCATGACGTAATCGTCCTCGCCGCGCGGATAGCCTTTCACCTCGTCGTCCTCGGCGACGGCCTTTCCGGTCACCGCATCGACATAGCGGCTGACGACGGGATTGCCGGTCTTGCCGTTCAGGGTGCGGAAGCGGACCTTGTCCTCCTGGGAGATCGCCGGCGACATCGCCACCGGGCAGGTGACGAGCGAGAGCTTGAGATAGCCCTTCCAGAAGGCGCGCGGCGCCATCACCGTTTCCTCTCGATGGGCAGATGCCTGGACATGGCGAAGCGCTCGGCGAACTCGATGTCCTCCTGCGTGACGACGGGGATGGGATCGGAAAGGATGGCGAGCAGCGTTTCGCGCGAAATGGAGTTTTCCTCCAGCGCGTCCATCAGGGCACCGCGGGTCTCGCGCTCGGCGCGCAACAGCGCCGCCAGCGCCAGGATCAATCTGTCCTTGTTGTCCATGGGAACCTCCGGAACCGCGTATCTGGAGGTTCTAATGCACGATTGCCGGATCGGTTCCCGGAACAATCGGCGGATGGATCGGTTCGGCATTCGACCCCTATGAAGCGAGGCGAACATGACCCTGACAGCGCTGGCGCTCAACTGCACGCTCAAGACAAGGACCGCCAAGGACCCCTCCTCCACCGACCGCATGCTGAAGCTGCTGGCCGCCGCGATGGAACCGCTTGGCGTCACCACGGATTTCCTGCAGCTGGCCGATTTCGATATCAAGCCCGGCGTCACCTCCGACGAAGGCCACGGCGACGACTGGCCGGGCATCCGCCACAAGATCCTCGACGCCGACATTCTCGTCATGGGCACGCCGATCTGGATGGGCCAGCCGTCGAGCGTCTGCAAGCGGGCGTTGGAGCGGATGGACGCCTTCCTGGAGGAGAAGGACGACAAGGGCCGCATGGTCTCCTATGGCCGGGTCGCCGCCGTCGCCGTTGTCGGCAACGAGGACGGCGCGCATCATGTCTCGGCCGAGCTTTTCCAGGCGCTGAACGACGTCGGCTTCACCATTCCCGCCAATGCCGTGACCTACTGGGTGGGCGAAGCGATGGGCTCGGTCAATTTCGTCGATCTGGAGGACATCCCCGATGTCGTGCGCTCGACGCTGGATCTCGTCGCCCGCAACACGGTGCATGCCGCCCGGCTGTTCAAAGCCCATCCCTATCCCGGCGAAGGAGGCTGAGCATGGCGAAGAAACAGAAGAAGTGGTCGCAGGACGTGACCGAGAACAGCGACGCGATGGACCTCAAGGAGGGCGTCTTCAAGCAGGGCAGCGCAAAAAAGATCGCGCAATCCCTGAAGCATTCAGCGGAGGAAAGCGACCGGCGCAAATCGAGCCCTTTCCGCTCGGCCATGTCCATGCTGACATTCTATATCAACCGCGCTGGCGACCAGCTTTCGAAACGCCGGCGCGACACGCTGGAAAAGGCCAAGGACGAGTTGCGCAAGGATTTCGGCAGGGAACCGAAGAAAGGCAAGTGAGACGGCGATGAAACAACCGGAAATGCTGTTCTTCCCCGCCAGCGAATGGGTGCCGAACCATCCGTTCCTGCCGGTGCTCGTCTATCGCGATGTGCTGGCGGCAGGCGAGAAGGATCGTGCCCGTGCCTTCGAGCGGCTGTTTTACGACGCGGGCTGGCAAGGCCTCTGGCGCAACGGCGTCTTCTCCTATCAGCATTACCACGTCGGCGCCCATGAGGTGCTCGGCATCGCGAAAGGAAGCGCCGAGCTCCTGATCGGCGGGCCGGACGGCAGGGCGCTTCAGGTTCGCGCGGGCGACTGCCTTGTGCTGCCGGCCGGCACCGGCCACAAGCAAAATTCCGGAAGTGACGATTTCCGCGTGGTCGGCGGCTATCCGCCCGGCCAACATGCCGATATCGAAACGACGGCGGCCACGCCCGGCGAACTGAAGATCATCGCGAGCCTGCCCCTCCCGAAAAGCGACCCGGTTTACGGCTCGGACGGACCGCTCGTCTCGCTTTGGCGCAAGGACATCCAGGGCTAACCGACATCGATCAGCGCGATGCCGAGATCGGGGCGCGTCCGCCGCCGCAGGTCGGCCGACGTTTCGCGCAGCATGACCTCCAGCGTGGGCCGGACGTATCCTTCCACCAGGTGGCCGCCCTTCGTGCTTCCGTCCGGAAAGCCGAGCACGACGTGGAGATGCAGGCTTGCCTTGCCCTCGTCATCCACCGCTATGTCTCCCAGCATGCTGAGGACCTCCGACTGCACCTCCACGGGTATCTTCCGGTAGTGCTTCGTGTCGAATTCGAAGAAGGCGATGGTTGCGGCGCGAAACGCGCCGATTGCGGTAATCGATGCCGCGGTCAGGCTTTCTCTTTCAGCGAAATCGGTGATGCACCGGAAGGCCTCGTCGCCTTCGTCGAGAACCAGGATATAGGTACGCTCGCCCGCATCGCTTACCAGAAGTTTGTGCTTCATCGTTTGCCTCCCTGATCACAGGGAAAGGTCCGAAACCGGTTTCTGTTCCGCACTCCGCAGCCCGGCCACGAGAATAAACGACGACGGCATGGTGCGTGACAGGCGTGCTCCCCCAGCTTCGCGTTGCGGCTTTGCGCTCCTCGCGAAGATAGGATAACGGTCCGGCTGCATGCACGCCGCCTGCTTTCGCCGTCGAGGAACACCATGGCCAAGAAACCCAAGCTGGAGCATTCCGAACTGTCCGGCGAGTTCACCGAGGACGGGATCACGGTCCTTGTCGACATCTTCCGGCCGGCGGGAACGCAACAGGACTGGAAGCTGGAGGTCGTCACGGAGAAGGAGGAGCTCTTCGAATGGGACGAGCCCTTCGCCACGGACCGGGAGGCCTTCGACGAGTTCCTCGCGACGGTGGCGCGCGACGGCATCCGGTCGTTCCTCGAGGACGACGACGTGCCGACGACGCATTGACGGCATTCCGCCGGCCCGTCGGGAAGTAAGCCTCGCTGCGGGGCCGCTGTCGTTCGGCCGGTTCGATGGCGGACGGACGATCCGCACGATGCCCTCCGCCCCTCGATGCGCCGCCGCCCATGCAACCCGCAGGCGACACGGCGGCAAAACCACAAGTACGACCAAATTTGTTCTTTCGCGCATGAATAAGGCTTCTTGTGCGAACGTCTTGCTGCCATATGATGCCATCGATCCACGGCGGAAACGGTCCGGCGCAGCAAGGCGGCGTGCGGACGGGGGGACACTATCCGCCCGGCGACAACAACGTACGAGCTCTGTTCGAAGGGGGGCAGCAATGACGGGTACGGGTAAATCCACAAAGACGGTCACGGCGACGGGATCGCAGTTCATCGATTCCGTGCTCAGCGGCTTTGCCTGGGACGGCACGGGCGTCACCTATGCCTTTCCCACATCGACGAGCAGCTACTCCTATTCGGGCGAGCCCGACAACAATTTCGGCGCCGTCTCGGCCATGCAGAAGAACGCCGCGCTCTTCGCCATGGAAAAGAGCTTCGGCGGCAAAGCGAACGACGGCTTCTCCGTCGAAGGCTTCACCAACCTGAACTTCTCGGCCGGCTCGAACGGCACCGCCACCTTACGCTTTGCCCAGTCGGACGACGCCAGCCCCACCGCCCATGCCTATTATCCGGACACCGGCGCCACCGGCGGCGACATCTGGTTCAGCACGGAAAATGCCGGCACGATCAACGACTACCGCACGCCGAAGGCCGGCAACTACGCCTGGCACACGCTCATCCACGAGCTCGGCCATGCGCTCGGCCTCAAGCACGCGCATGAAAACGACACGTTCGGCGCGATCCAGAGCGAGTGGAACAGTCCCGAATATTCGGTCATGACGTACAACTCCTTCGTCGGCGATGACGCCAGCGGCTACAAATACGAGGAGTTCGGCGCGCCGCAGACCTTCATGATGGCCGACATCTACGCGCTGCAGTACATGTACGGCGCGGACTATACGACCAACAAGGGCAACACCGTCTACAAGTGGAAGCCGGGCAACGGCGATACCTTCGTCAACGGCAAGGTCGCCATCGATGCCGGCGGCAACCGCATCTTCGGCACGATCTGGGACGGCGGGGGCACCGATACCTACGACCTCAGCGCCTACAAGACGGGGCTCGACATCGACCTGCGGCCGGGCGCCTATTCGATGTTCAGCAAGACCCAGCTTGCCTTCCTCGGCGGCGGGCCGAACGACGGCTATGCCCGCGGCAACATCTTCAACGCGCTGCTCTTCAACGGCGACCTGCGCTCGCTCATCGAGAATGCCAAGGGCGGCTCGGGCAACGACAACATCCTCGGCAACGAGGGCAAGAACACCCTGTTCGGCAATGGCGGCAACGACAAGCTCAACGGCGCGGCGGGCAAGGACAAGCTCGACGGCGGCAAGGGCGACGACACGCTGACCGGCGGCAAGGGGACCGACATCTTCGTCTTCAAGAAGGGCTACGGTCGCGACACGATCACCGACTTCAAGAACAATGTCGACGACATCGACCTCCGCTCCTACAAGTTCTCCAGCGTCAACAAGGTGCTGGACAAGGCCGAGCAGGTCGGCAGCGACGTGCATATCGAACTGGGCGGCAACGACGTCCTGATCATCCGGAAGTTCAACATCGACAATCTCGACAAGGCGGACTTCCTCCTGTGACACGAGGCGGAGAGGCCTTGGCGCTGCGGCGGTCCGGCCTCTCCCACCGTCCTTCAACCGCCGCGCACACTGTTGCAAATCCGCACGTTTGACGCCTCTTCGCTGGGGACGACGGCAAAGTTCGCGTGGCGGCGATTCCCCTTTCCGGCGTGCTGCGCTATGGCGGTGCGAGGCTCACATTCACGGCCGCACCGAAGTCCCAAGGAAATGGCACCCATGAACTCCCGCATTGCAATTCTGGCAGGCGTTGCGCTTGCCCTCGCCGGATGCACCACCGCCGTCGTCGCGTCCAACCCGCTGCAGGCCCGCTGGAACGGCAAGACCGCCGGCAGCTTCTTCGCGGCCTATGGCCCGCCGATCTCCGACACGGCCGGCGCGGGCGGCACGACGCTCTACAAGTGGCGCGGCGGCTTCGTGAAGGGCAAGTCCTGCACGGTGGAGCTGACGGTGAACGAAAGCTACCGGATCAACACCATCCGCGCCGTCGGCGACCGCGTCGACCCCAAGGGCGGGCCGACCCATTGCGAGAAGGTTCTCGACGCCGCCTCGTAAAGGGCAGCCCGACCGCCCTTTCCAAGGCCGCGCGAAGACGCGGCCTTTTTCTTGGAACATTTTCGCTTTTTTTGGCAGAACCGCTGCGCACGTTTGCCGGATTTGCTCCGGGAGGACACATGGACGAAGACCGCCTCTACCACGACCCGGAGCTCGCCGATTTCTACGATCTGGAAAACGGCTGGGAGCGATCGCCGGATTTCGCCTATTGCCGGATGCTTGCCGAGGGGGCGGCGAGCGTGCTCGACCTCGGCTGCGGCACGGGCGAGCTTGCCGTGGCGCTTTCCGGCGGACGCACGGTCGTCGGCGTCGATCCGGCCCCGGCCATGCTCGCCATCGCGCGCGGCAAGCCCGGCGCGGGCGGCATCGATTTCATCGAGGGCGATGCCCGCACGCTGCGGCTCGGCCGTCGTTTCGACCTGGTCGTGCTGACCGGCCACGCCTTCCAGGTCTTCCTGACGCGGGAGGACCGCGCCGCCGCCCTCGCCACCATTGCCGCGCATCTTGCGCCCGGCGGCCGTTTCGTCTTCGACAGCCGCAATCCCGCCTGCCGGGAATGGGAGGAATGGGGACCGGAGGCCTCGATGCGCCTCATCGACCATCCCCGCTTCGGCCCGGTCGCCGCCTGGAACGACGTCGCCTACGATCCGGCGACCGGCATCGTCACCTACGGCACCCATTACGAGATCCGCGCCACCGGCAAACGCCTCTCCGCCGCCTCCCGCATCGCCTTCCCGGACAAGGCCGAGCTGGAGGCGCTGCTTGCCGCAGCAAGCCTTCGCGCGGAGCGCTGGCTCGGGGACTGGGAAGGAAGCGACTGGCAACCGGGCGCAGCGGAGATCATCCCGCTCGGCGGGCTTGGCTGAGCGAGGCTGGCAGATCGCAAGGGCGGTTCCGAAACAGCCGTGGCTGGGGCGCCAGGATTCGAACCTGGGAATGCCGGTACCAAAAACCGGTGCCTTACCGCTTGGCGACGCCCCAACACGGCGGGAGCCTGATAGCAAAGGCGGGCGGCGTGGACAATGCTTAAGTTCCGGTTCGGGGCGATTATTCTCCGGTCGGGCTTTGCCGAAGAGGCGTGATCTGCGGCTTGGTGCTTGGCAGGGGCGCATGGCGGCGATAGGGTCCGGGCGATCGATCGTCCTTTCAGCAGCCGTCCGGCGCAGCCGGCTCGCCCGCCCTGCCCTTTCCTGTGAGGAGCCGCCATGCCCCAGTTCCGCGCCCGCCCGCCGGCAATGCCCACCGTCCTTCTCGACGATGCCGTCGTGCGCGTGACGCGCTGGGATTTCGAGCCGGGCGCCGATACGGGCCATCATGTGCACGGGCTCGGCTATGTCGTCGTGCCGATGACGGACTGCGACTTCCTGATCGAGGAGGAGACCGGCGAGCGGCGGGTGCACACCAAGGCGGGCGCCGTCTACCGGCGCGAGGCGGGCGTGGCGCACAATGTCGTCAACGGCGGCGACACGCCGATGAGCTTCATCGAGATCGAATACAAGTGACGGCCGGGAGCGACACCGGCCGGGAGGCCCCGCAGTTCGACCTCGAATTCAAGCCGGCGCATGGCGAGGCGGTGCCGGTGGCCCCGCGCGTGCAGCGCATCACCGTCAACAATCCGGGCCCCTTCACCTTCCACGGCACGAACAGCTACATCGTCGGCGACCGGTCAGTGGCGGTGATCGACCCCGGCCCCGAGGACGAGGCGCATTTTGCGGCGCTGATGCGGGCGCTCGCCGGGCGCGAGGTGACCCATATCGCCATCAGCCACACCCACCGCGACCACTCGCCGCTCGCCCGCCGGCTGAAGGCGGAGACGGGCGCGATCATCGTCGCGGAGGGGCCGCACCGCGCGGCGCGGCCGCTGCATGCCGGCGAAAGCAACCCCTTCGCGGAAAGCGCGGACGTGGACTTCGTGCCGGACATCGCGCTCGGCCATGGCGAGAGCGTGGCGGGCGACGGCTGGGCGCTGACGGCGCTGCTCACCCCGGGCCACACCGCCAACCACGCCGCCTTCGCGCTCGACGGACCGGACGGCATCGTCTTTTCCGCCGACCATGTCATGGCCTGGGCGACCACCATCGTGGCGCCGCCGGATGGCGCCATGGCGGACTACATGGCCTCGCTCGACCGGCTGCTTGCGCGCGACGACCGGCTCTACCTGCCCGGCCATGGCGGGCCGGTGACCGAGCCGGCGGCGTTCCTGCGGGGGCTGAGGACCCACCGGCGCATGCGCGAGCGGGCAGTGCGCGAGCGCGTGCGCGCCGGCGACCGGCTGATCGCCGACATGGTGAAGGCGATCTACCGCGAGACGGACCCGCGCCTGCATGGCGCGGCGGCGCTCTCGGTGCTGGCGCATCTGGAGGACCTCGTCGCGCGCGGCGAGGTGGTGACGGACGGTCCGCCGGCGCTGAAGGGGCTCTATTTCCCCGCCCCCGGCCTTTGAGATTCCTGACGCTGGATGCCGGCGCCGTCAGTCGCCGGCAATGCCCAGCAGTTCCGCGTCGAGCGCCTTCAGGTAGCCTTCCACCAGCGCCGCGCCGAAGCCGAGGTCGTGCGGGCCGTAGCGCGAGGCGGCGCGCATGTCGACGAGCGTCGTCTCCGCCTCCTCGCGCAGGCGGATGACCACGTCGAAGCGGAAGCCGAAGACGGGCGAGCGCCATTCGCCCTGCAGGAGCACGTCGCCCGGGCCGCCGATGCGGGGAATGAGCGGTGTCTCGAGCGGGCGCGCCTCGGGAACCGGCACGTCGCCGAGCGATTCCTGGCTTTCGGCCACCTTGGCCGGATCGACGACGAGATCCTCTAGGTCCGCGAGGATGTTGTCGAGCCCGTCCTCGGCGGTGATCGTGATGCCGTAGGCGGCGGCGACCTTGCGCACGCCCTGGTAGACGCGGTCGAGCGCGCCGTCGTAGCGCCGGCCCGACAGGCCGGGATAGGCCGCAAGCTGCACCGCCCGGTCACGCGCCCCGACCGGGCCGATGCGCGGCAGCCAGTCCTGCTCGGCAGCCGGCGCGGCAAGCCAGGGCGGGGCGGCAAGCGTATCCGTCGTCACGTCGTAGAGCGCCGGCTTGTAGAAATAGGCATAGGCGGCGGCACCGGTGAAGCCGAGCGGCAGAAGGCAGAGCAGGAGCGCCGTCAAGGCCGCCTTGCCGCCCCGCGCGCCGACATGCCAGAGCCGCGCAAGGCCGATGGCGGCCAGCAGCACGGCCATGCCCGCCATGGCCGCGGCAAAACCCGCCAGCGCCAGGAAATGCGGCGTGGTGAGCGGGCCGAAGCGATGCGACAGCACGGCGGTGAGGAACAGCAGGCAGGAAAACAGCGCCAGGCGCCGCGCCCAGTGCGCCGCATGCGAAACGGGCCGTTCGTACTGGATCGTGATTGCCATGGCCTCACCGGATGCGCCGCGGCGCTCGCTGCCGCGTCCTTTTCCTACTGCAAATTTGCTGAAACCGGAATCGTTTTAAGACATTGCGGCGCACGCTTCAGGTTCCGCGGAAACCTCGGCGGCACGGCTTTCCTCCATGACCATGCGACATCCTTGCCGGGGACAACAGACAGCACGCGGTAAAAATCCTTGCGTGCCGCAAATTCGCCACGCTCGTTAACGACGGTTTGCGAACGGGGGTAGAGCAAGGAGCAAGATGATGTTGCCGACGCAGACGGCCGCCGACACCGCTATATCCGCGCCCGCGGGCGAACCCGCCCTCCCCCTGGAGCTTCTGGAACTCGAACTCTCGCTCGACGGCTTTTCCGGCGAGGAGGCCGGCTTTGCCGATGCCGTGCGCATGGCGGCCGACCGTGTCGGCGGCGATTTCCTCTTCGAGCTGCCGGCCTCGGGGCTTGCCGACGATTGCCGGCGCATCGCGGCCCTGCGCGTGCCGCAGGGCGAGGACGGCGCGCTCGCCGTGGTCTTCGCGCTGCTCGATACGGAGGGATCGGCCATCCGCGTGGAAAACCCCGACGAGACGACGAAGGACCTCAAGCGCTTCGCCGACGCCTTCGTGGACGTGCTGCAACGCATCTAGAGCATGTCGCACAAAAGTGCGCAGCGGTTTTGCGGCAACGACATGCGAAAAAACAAAGAGCTAAAGCGCAGGGAGCGAATCTGAAAGATCGCGACGCGCTTTAGAGCATTCCAGCCGAAGCGGCATCGCTCCGGCGTTTGGAATTGCCGGGAGCCCTTGCCGCGGCGCGCCGACGGGCCTATCCATGGCACGCAACAGTTCGCCGGAGCCCGCATGTCCAAGATGCTTGTTCGTTTCGCCGCCCTCGCCGCCACCGCCCTCTTCCTCGCCGGCTGCCAGACGGCCGCCGAAGTGCGCGCCAATGACGAGGCCCGATGCCGGTCCTACGGTTTTCGCATGGGGACGGACGCCTTTGCCGAATGCCTGCAGCGCATCGATCTCGACCGGCGCGCGGACTTCCGCGCCGCGCGGCTGCAATCGCCGATGTGGGACCGGCCGACCTATGTCTATGTGCCCGTCCGGCGGCGCTGAAGCTAAGCGGTCTCAGGCCTTGCCGCTGAATGCCGCCTGCGCGGCCGCAAGGCGCGCGATCGGCACGCGGAAGGGCGAACAGGAGACGTAGTCGAGCCCGGCCTCCTCGCAGAAATGGATGGAGGCCGGATCGCCGCCGTGCTCGCCGCAGATGCCGAGCTTCAGGTCGGCCCGCGTGCGCCGGCCGCGTTCGGCGGCGATGCGGATGAGCTCGCCCACCCCGTCGAAATCAAGCTGGACGAACGGGTCCTGCTCGACGATGCCCTTCTGGATATAGGTCGACAGGAACGCCGAGGCGTCATCGCGCGAGATGCCGAAGGTCGTCTGCGTCAGGTCGTTGGTGCCGAAGGAGAAGAACTCGGCCGATTCGGCGATGACATGGGCACGGAGCGCCGCGCGCGGCAGCTCGATCATCGTGCCGACGAGATAGTTGATGGCAACGCCGCTTTCGGCGATCACCGCCTTGGCGACGGCCTCGATGCGGGCCTTCACATAGTCGAGCTCCGCCTTGAGGCCGACGAGCGGCACCATGATTTCCGGCTCCACGGCCGCGCCGGTCGTCCTGGCCGCCTCCACGGCCGCCTCGAAGATGGCGCGGGCCTGCATCTCGGCGATCTCCGGATAGGAGATGGCGAGGCGGCAGCCGCGGTGGCCGAGCATCGGGTTGAACTCGTGCAGCGTATCGACGCGCCGGCGCAGCGCGGCCTCCTCGATGAACAGGGCGGCCGCCACCTCGGCGATCTCCTCGTCGCTCTTCGGCAGGAATTCGTGCAGCGGCGGGTCGAGCAGGCGGATCGTCACCGGCAGGCCGTGCATGATCTCGAAGAGTTCGGCGAAGTCCGAGCGCTGCATCGGCAAGAGCTTTGCCAGCGAGGCGCGGCGGCCGGCCTCGTCCTCGGCGAGGATCATCTCGCGCATCACATTGATGCGGCTGCCCTCGAAGAACATGTGCTCGGTGCGGCAGAGGCCGATGCCCTCCGCGCCAAAGGAGCGTGCGGCGCGGGCATCCGCCGGCGTCTCGGCATTGGTGCGCACCTTCATGCGCCGCGTGCGGTCGGCCCATTCCATGATCCGGCCGAAATCGCCCGACAGCTCGGGCTGGAGCATGGGGATCTCGCCCTTCAGCACCTGGCCGGACGAGCCGTCGATGGTGATGACGTCGCCCTTCTTCAGCGTCAGCCCCTGGGCGACCAGGAGCTCGTTGCGCAGGTCGACGCGCAGCGTGCCGGCACCGGAAACGCAGGGCGTGCCCATGCCGCGCGCGACGACCGCCGCATGGCTGGTCATGCCGCCGCGGGTGGTGAGGATGCCCTCGGCGGCGTGCATGCCGTGAATGTCCTCCGGGCTCGTCTCGATGCGCACGAGGATGACCTTGCGCCCCTCCTCCTCCGCCCTTACCGCGTCTTCCGAGGTAAAGACGATCTCGCCCGTCGCCGCGCCCGGCGAAGCCGGCAGACCGGAGCCGATGACGTCGCGACGCGCGCGCGGATCGATGGTCGGGTGCAACAGCTGGTCGAGCGAGGCGGGATCGATACGCGCGACAGCCTCGCCCTCGCTGATCAGGCCTTCCGTCGCCATGTCGACCGCGATCTTCAGCGCGGCCTTGGCGGTGCGCTTGCCCGAACGGGTCTGCAGCATCCAGAGCTTGCCGCGCTCGATGGTGAATTCGAGGTCCTGCATGTCGCGGTAATGCCGCTCCAGCCGGTCGCAGATGCCGCGGAATTCCGCGAAGGCTTCGGGCATCAGCTTTTCCAGCGACGGCCGGTCGGAGCCCGACGCGATGCGCGCCTCCTCGGTGATGTTCTGCGGCGTGCGGATGCCGGCGACGACATCCTCGCCCTGCGCATTGACGAGGAACTCGCCGTAGAGCTTGTTCTCGCCCGTCGAGGGATTGCGCGTGAAGGCGACGCCCGTGGCGGAGGAATTGCCGAGATTGCCGAAGACCATGGCCTGGACGTTGACGGCCGTACCCCAGACGGCGGGGATGTTGTGCAGCGTGCGGTAGGTGACGGCGCGGGCGTTCATCCAGCTTGCGAAGACGGCGCCGATCGCGCCCCAGAGCTGGACCTCCGGATCCTGCGGGAAGGCCTCGCCCAGCTCTTCCTGGATGGTCTGCTTGTAGCGGGCGATGACATGCTGCCACTCCACCGCGGAAAGCTCGGTGTCCTGCTCGTGGCCGAGCCGCCCCTTCTCGTCCTCCAGGATCTCCTCGAAGACCTCGTGGTCGAGGCCCATGACGACGTCGCCATACATCTGGATGAAGCGACGGTAGCTGTCCCAGGCAAAGCGCGCATCGCCCGCATCGTGGCCGAGCGCCTCGACCGTGCGGTCGTTGAGGCCGAGATTGAGCACCGTGTCCATCATGCCGGGCATGGACGCGCGCGCGCCGGAGCGCACGGAGAGCAGCAGCGGCTTCGTCGTGTCGCCGAAGTGGCGTCCGGTGATCGCCTCCATCTGGCGAAGCGCGGCGCGGACCTGATCCTTCAGATCGTCCGGCAGCCGGCGGCCGTTGTCGTAGTAATGGTTGCAGGCGGCGGTGACGATGGTGAGCCCGGGCGGCACCGGCAGGCCGAGATTGCACATTTCGGCGAGGTTCGCGCCCTTGCCGCCGAGCGTGTTGCGATCGCCCGCGCTGCCTTCGGCGCGGCCTCCCCCAAAGGTATAGACCCACTTGTCCATGCACGCCTCCCCATATGCGTCCTCACAATCTACATGAACTGCATCTTGTTGAAAACGCGGCGCGACAGGTTTTTTGCTGCAATGCATCAAATTTGCAACGGCAATGCAACATTACGAGAGCCGGACAAAAGCCGTGCCCTTGGCGGGAACACGGCCTGGCGCGCCGGCAGGCTTCAGTTTCCCTCGATGGAAAGCCCCTGCTCGTCCACGCGGATCTCGACACCGTCCGGTTTCTTCTCCTGCTGCCAGGCATAATAGGAAAACCCGGCCACCACGACGATGAGGGCGCCGATGATCATGTAAAGTGCGTCTCTGCTCACGTTTGATCCCCAATTGCACGAAGGCCTGCGGGAACAGCAGGCGCTGTTGAATGCGCGAGAGGGGGATTTGTTCCTATCTTTCGAGAAGGCCGGTGCCTGTATTCTGCCGCGCCGCGAGAATGCGGACCACCAAGACGGTATCTTCGAAAAGCATGTAGAAGAGGAGATGTTCGCGATAGGGAAAGCTGCGCAGCCCCGGTGCCAACTCGGGACGCAGGCGACCGAGCGCAGGTCTTTCCGCGAGCAGATCGAGGACGCGATAGAGACCACCGATATAGGCCTCCGCCTGTGCGTCTCCCCATGTCGTTATCGTATAGGCGAGGATCGCATCCACATCCTTCTCGGCGCTTTCCGTAAAGCGGAAGGCGTGCACGATCAGGAGGCCGAAGCCCGGGCCCTGGCCAGGAAGTCCTCCGCCGCTACAGATCGGTGGCGGCCGGCGGCGAGATCATCGAGCCCCTTGCGCACGTCCTCGCGAACAGCAGCCAGATAGGTTTCATGGAGGCGGAGGGCATCGTTGACCACGGCGCTGGCGTCCGTGAAACGGCCGCTTTCGACCTCCCCGGCAATGTATTCTTCCAGTTCTTTCGCAATCGACAGCTTCATTCCATGCCTCCGGCACGCGGGAATTCTAGCATGGCTTGCCCGGGATCGCTACGACGCCTCGCGCAGCTGCTCGGCGGTCTGCAGGTCGACGGAGACGAGCTGGGAGACGCCCTGTTCGGCCATGGTGACGCCGAAGAGGCGGTTCATGCGGGCCATGGTGATGGGATTGTGCGTGATGATGACGAAGCGGGTCTCGGTGGAGGCCGCCATCTCATCCATCAGGTTGCAGTAGCGCTCGACATTGTGGTCGTCGAGCGGAGCGTCCACCTCGTCGAGCACGCAGATCGGCGCCGGATTGGTGAGGAAGACGGCGAAGATGAGGGCCATGGCCGTCAGCGCCTGCTCGCCGCCGGACAGCAGCGTCATGGTCTGCGGCTTCTTGCCCGGCGGGCGGGCGAGGATTTCGAGGCCGGCATCCAGCGGATCGTCGCTCTCGATCAGCTGCAGCTCCGCCGTGCCGCCGCCGAAAAGGTGGGTGAACAGGCGCTGGAACTGCACGTTGACTACGTCGAAGGCGGCCAGCAGGCGCTCGCGGCCCTCGCGGTTGAGGCTTTGGATCGCCGAGCGCAGCTTGCGGACCGCCTCGATGATATCCTCGCGTTCGGCGACGAGCGCATCGCGTTTTTCCGTCAGCTCGCGCTGCTCCTCCTCGGCGCGCAGGTTCACGGCGCCAAGCCGTTCGCGCTCCATCCTCAGCCGGTCGAGCTCGCGTTCGCGCTCGCGCGGATCGGGCAGCGGGCTGCCGGCGGGATGGCCGGTCAGCCGCAGCGCCTCGTGCGGCGCGCAGTTCAGCGCCTCGCGGATGCGCGCCTCGCCCTCGATGCGGCGTTCGCGCGCCGAGACGAGGCGCTCTTCCGCCCGCCCCCGCGTTTCGCGCGATTCGGCGAGCTGCGAGAGCGCGGTCGCGGCGGTGTGATCGGCCTCGCGCTGGCGGTTCTCCGCCTCCTGGAGCGCATCGGCCGCCTCGCGGCGGGCGGCCTCGGCATTGCTGAGGCCGGTCAGGAGCTCGCGGCGCTTGTCCTCGATCTCGTCCGGCGCCTCGGCCAGCTCCTCCATCTCCTCATGCGCTTCGGCTTCGCGCTCGCGCAGCGTGGCGATGTGGCTCTCGGCATTGGCGGCACGGCTTCGCCACGTCTCGCGCTCGGCTAGGATCGTCATCAGGCGGCGGCGGCGGTCGGCCATCTCGCGGGCAAGGCCGTCATGGCCGGCGCGCGCCTCGGCCAGCGTCGCGCGGTCGGTCGCGACGTCCATCGTGCGGGTGCGAAGGCTGAGGTCGAGGTCGGCAAGGTCCGGCGCCTCTTCCAGCGCGGCGCGGGCATCCTCCAGCGAGATCGCGGCCTCCTCCACCTGCGCCTCGATCTGCGCCCCGGTTTCGGAGAGCACGGCCCGGCGGCGGATGAGATCGCCGGCGGCCCGTTCGGCCGCTTCCAGCCCTTCGCGCGCCTCGGCGAGCGCCCGGGCGGCGGCGCGCTGGGCCTCGCGCGCCTGCTGCTGGCGTTGTGTCTCGGCACGGATGGCTTCACCGGCGCGGGCGAGGTCGGCTTCCGCATCACCGAGCGCGGCGCGGGCGTCCTCCAGCTCCATCTCAAGTTCGGCGAGGCGGTTCTTCTGTTCGAGGCGGAGCGCGGCGGCGCTCGGCGCATCGGCACCGGTGACATGGCCGTCCCAGCGGAAGACCGCGCCCTCGCGGGTGACGAGCCGCTGGCCGGCCTTGAGCTGCGGCAGCAGGGACAGCCCCTCCTCGACGCTGCCGGCAATGCCGATCTGCGCCAGGCGGCGGGCGAGCACGGCGGGCGCGCGGACATGGTCGATCAGCGCCGGAACGTCCTTCGGCAGGGGCGCGTCGCCGGACGCATCGCCGGACAGGCGCCAGTGCACGGGGGCGGTACTGTCGGCCGGCGAATCGAGGTCGTCGCCGAGCGCAGCGCCGAGCGCCGTCTCATAGCCTCGGTCGACATCGACGTCCTCCACGACGGGCGGGAAGGAACCGCCGGTGCCGCCAGCCTCCAGCATGCGCCGGATCGTACGGGCTTCCGTCTCGATGCCGGCAAGGCGGGCGCGGGCGGTATCGACCGGGCCGCGCAGAGCGGATTCGGCAAAACGGGCCTCCTCCAGCGCCTCCTCGACGGCGGCAAGCATCTCGCCGGCCGCCTCCAGCGCCTCCTCGGCGGACAAAACGGCGGCGCGGCGCTCTTCGGGATCGGGCAGCGCGGCGATGCGGGTATCCATTTCCGCAAGCTCGCGGGCCTGGGCATCAAGCTGCTGGCCAAGCCGCAGGTGGCGTTCGGCAAGGTCGCGGATCGCCTTTTCGAGCTGGTTGCGCACCGCCTGCGCCTCCGCCCGCTCGGCGGTGACGGCGGCGAGGGCCGCTTCGCTTTGGGCCAGCGTCGCTGCGGCGGCCTCCATCGCCTCGCGGGCGGTCTCGGCGCGCGCGTCCGCCTCGGCGAGGATCTCGCCGATCTCCTCCTCCTCGGCGGTCAGGCGCTCCAGCACGGCCGCATTGTCGGCCACCATGCGCTCCTCGCGACCGATGTCCTCGGCGAGCTGGGCGAGGCGGCGGGTGAGCTCGTCGCGGCGGCGCAGCAGCCGGGCGGAATCCTCTTCGAGCTGCGCGCGGGCGATCTGCAGGCGCTGCAGCACGGCGGCGAGCTTCGCCTCGTTCTCGCGCAGCTCCGGCAGCTTTAGGCTGGCGACGGCCTGTTCCTTGGCGGCCTGCATCTGGGCGTTGGCCCGCTCAGCGACGAGCGAGGTCGCCTGGTTGAGCTGGCTTTCGGCCTCGGCCTCGGCCTCCTTGGCCTGCGCCCAGCGGATATGCAGCAGCATCGCCTCGTGGCGGCGGATATCGGCGGAGAGCGCCTTGAAGCGGTTCGCCTGGCGGGACTGGCGCTTCAGGCTCTCGATCTGGCTTTCGAGCTGCGAAGTGACGTCGTCGAGCCGTTCGAGATTGGTCTCGGCGGCGCGCAGGCGCAGTTCCGCCTCGTGGCGGCGGGAGTGGAGGCCAGAAATGCCGGCCGCCTCTTCGAGCAGCTGGCGGCGGGCCTGCGGCTTTGCCTGGATGAGTTCACCGATACGGCCCTGCCCGACCATGGAGGGCGAGCGGGCGCCGGTGGAGGCGTCGGCAAAGAGCAGCTGCACGTCCTTGGCGCGCGCCTCCTTGCCGTTGATGCGGTAGATCGAGCCGTTCTCGCGCTCGATGCGGCGCGAGACCTGGATCTCGTCCTGATCGTTGAAGGCGGCGGGAGCCGTGCGGTCGGAATTGTCGAGATAGAGGCCGACTTCGGCGGTGTTGCGCGCCGGGCGGTTGCCCGAGCCGGAGAAGATGACGTCGTCCATGCCGGACGCACGCATGTTCTTGTAGGAGTTCTCCCCCATCACCCAGCGCAGCGCCTCGACGAGGTTCGACTTGCCGCAACCGTTCGGCCCGACAATGCCGGTGAGGCCCCGCTCGATGATGAACTCGGTGGGCTCGACGAAGGACTTGAAGCCGAGGAGGCGGAGCTTGGTGAACTTCATGCGCAGGTGGGGCGGACGAGGCCACCCCCCTCTGGCCTGCCGGCCATCTCCCCCACAAGGGGGGAGATCGGACGAAGCGGCGTCCCGCCCATCATTAACGTTGCCATTTGAGCAAGGTTCCTGCCTCCAGCCGATCTCCCTCCTTGTGGGGGAGATGGCCGGCAGGCCAGAGGGGGGTAAATCCCACCCGGAACCCAATGGAATGCGGGCGCACGACCACTGCCGTCGCCCGCAAACCCGGTCGAAGGATCAGAGCATGCTGTCGATGAGGGCCGACATGGTGTCAACCGACATGTCTCCCGAATAGCGCTTGCCGTTGATCAGGAAGGTCGGCGTCGCCGCGACGCCGAATTCCTTGGCGCCGCGCTCGCGCACCGCGTTCACATCATCCAGAAGCTTCTGGTTCGTCAAGCAGGCCTGGAAGCTCTCCTGTGTAAAACCGGCGAGTTTCGACATCTGCAGCAGCGCCTCGCGGCCGTCCTGCGCGGCGGCCCAGGTTTCCTGCTGCTTCATCAGCATGGAGATCATCGGGAAATACTGCGAGGCGTCCGAAAGCTCGGCCGGGTTCTGCGGCTTGCAGCGCGCCAGCATGAAGGCGGCGGCCGCGCGCGGATCGAACGGGAACTCGCGCATGACGAAGCGAACCTTGCCGCTGTCGACATACTTGGTCTTGATCGCGTCGAAGGTGTTGTTGTGGAAGGCTGCGCAATGCGGGCAGGTCGTCGACATGTATTCGACGATGGTGACCGGGGCATTGGCCTCGCCGAGCGCCATTTCCGGCAGCGCGCCTTCCTTCATCACCTCCGCCATGTCGACGTCGCCGTCGGCGGTGGGCACCTCGACGGACTTCGCCTCGGCGGCCGGCGCCTGGGCGGTCTCGGTCGTCGTGGTGGTCGTCGTTCCGGAGGAGGTGGCCGGCGTCGAGCTTGCGCTTTCGCCCGTCGTCGTCTGGCTGGTTTCGGGAGCCTTGGCGGTCTCCTCCTTCTTCTCGTCGGAGCAGGCAGCCAGCGTCACGGCGAGCGCCGCAACGGCAACGCCGGTCGCAAGGCGCTTCATCAGGCTCATTTCGGAAAGGGACATGGTCTCTCCTGTCGGAAGGGATGGGAATTCTCGGGTCCATTGACGCAATTCCGGAAAAAGCTTCCTTGCGCTTTTTCCGGAATTGCTCCGGGCACCCCCGTTATACCTGCTTTGGGGCGGGAACAAGCGGCGTTAAGGCAAGTAACTTCAAAGAATTGTGACCGTTCGATGGTCGGGGACGGGGCTTTCCGTCCCTTACCGGCGCCGGCCGAGCACCGCCGTGCCGAGCCGTTTCAGCGCCGCCTTCAGCGCGTCTCCCTCGATGCCGTCGACGAGGTCGTCCAGATGGCGGGCGGCCTCGCCGGTCAGCGGGCGCGGCTTGGCGCGACGGCTGGAATGCGGGCTCACCGGCTTCTGCACGATCTTCATCTGGCTCACGGCCGGAAAGCCGAAGAAGCCGTTGATGCGCTGGATGATCTCGCCCTGCTGGTGGCTGAGGAAGAGCGCGCGGGCGCCCTCGCAGGCGATCGTCAGCACGCCCGGCTGGTGGCCACCGCCCTCGCCCGTCATCTCGGAGGCGCGGCGCGGCCAGGTGATGCGCTCCGGCCGCGTGCATTCGGCAAATTCCGCCCCCGCGATCTCGTCCCACGAGCCGAGCAGCATGGTGTTGATGCCGGCGCGCTTGGCCAGCACCGGATCGATGAGGTCGTTGGCCACTTCGCTGATCTGGACGATGCCGCGCCTCTGGCCGCGCCGGGGCGCCTTGCTGGTATTCACGTATCCGCTCCCGATCGGGAAAATATTCCTGTTCCGGCGAAAAACCGACTTGAAGATCGCCGCCTGCTTCGCCAGTTATAGAACAATTCCAGCAAAAGTGTGCGAGCGTTTTGCGTCCGGAGCTGTGTTCGCATCATGGGTCGCATCGACCCCGTTTCAGGCACGTCATGACCCAAGCGCCCCGCATCGCGGCACCCGCCGATCTCGTTCTTGCCTGGTACGACCGGCACCACCGCGACCTGCCCTGGCGGGTGAGCCCGCCGATGGCGGCCCGCGGCGAAAGGCCCGATCCCTACCGCATCTGGCTCTCCGAAGTGATGCTGCAGCAGACGACGGTGCAGGCGGTCAAGGCCTATTTCGCCCTCTTCACCAGCCGCTGGCCGACGGTCACCGACCTTGCGAAGGCCGAGACGGAGGACGTGATGAAGTCCTGGGCGGGCCTCGGTTACTACGCCCGCGCGCGCAACCTCAAGAAATGCGCCGAAGCCGTCGCCTTCGAGCATGGCGGGGTGTTTCCCGACAGCGAGGACGGGCTGAAGGCCCTGCCCGGCATCGGCGACTATACCGCCGCGGCAATCGCCGCCATCGCCTTCAACCGCAGGACTGCGGTGCTGGACGGCAATGTCGAGCGCGTCATCTCCCGCCTCCACGCCATCGAAACGCCCCTGCCTGCGGCAAAGCCCGAGATGCGGGCGCTGGTGGCCGCCATGACGCCGGCGGACCGGCCGGGCGATTTCGCCCAAGCGATGATGGACCTCGGCGCGACGATCTGCACGCCGCGCCGGCCGGCCTGCGCGCTCTGTCCGCTCAATGCCGCCTGTCGCGTGCTCGGGCGCGAGGACCCGGAGCTCTATCCGCGCAAGGCCGCGAAGAAGGAAAAGCCCGTGCGGCTCGGCGCCGCCTTCGTCGCCGAGGACGAGACGGGCGCGATCTTCCTGCGCAAGCGCGGGGAAACCGGCCTTCTTGGCGGCATGACCGAGGTGCCCGGCAGCGGCTGGACGGCCCGCATCGACGGCGAGACCGGCCCTGCCGCCGCGCCCTTTGCTGCCGACTGGCAGGCCTGCGGCACCGTCACCCATGTGTTCACGCATTTCGAGTTGCGCCTCTCCATCTACCGCTCCATGGTGCCGCGCCATGTGCAGGCCGGCGAGGGATGGTGGCAGGCGAAGGAGACGCTCGACGGCGAGGCGCTGCCGACCGTCATGAAGAAGGCGATAAGGCAGGCCATACCGGATGCGTTTTCGAGGCGATAGGAATTAGGCAGTAGGCAGTAGGGAAAAGGAGCGGCAGTCGAGAAGACAAGCGACCGGGCCGGCGTCCGCCTGCTCTGCTTTTCCCTACTGCCTAATTCCTAATTCCTACTGCCTGACACAAGCGAGGAAAGCATGAACAGCATCGACATCCGACACATCGTCTTCGACATCGGCAGGGTGCTGATCCATTACGATCCGCACATTCCCTATGCCCGCCTCATTCCCGACGATGCCGAGCGCAACTGGTTCTTCACCAATGTCTGCACGCACGACTGGAACCTCGAACAGGACCGCGGCCGCGCCTGGGAGGACGCCGAGGCGCTGCTGATCGACGTGCATCCCGACCGCGCCGAGCATATCCGCGCCTTCCGCAAGCACTGGCACGAGATGGTCTCCCATGCTTATGTGGAAAGCGTCGCGATCATGGAGGCGCTGATCGCCGACGGCCGCGACGTGACCATGCTGACCAACTTCGCCGCCGATACCTTCAAGGAAGCGCGAAAACTTTACCCCTTCCTCGACATGCCGCGCGGCGTGACGGTTTCGGGCGAGATCGGCCTCATCAAGCCGGACCGTGCGATCTACGAGAAGCACACGCGCGATTTCGGCCTCTCGCCGGCCCATACGCTGTTCATCGACGACGCTCCGGCCAATGTCGAGGGGGCGCGGCTCGCCGGCTGGAACGCGGTGCAGTTCACCGATCCGGAAAAGCTGAAGGCCGACCTTGCCGCGCACGGCATCGCGCTCTGAACGGGCCTGAAAACCGAAACGCCCGGAGCCTTGCGGCTCCGGGCGTTTTCGCATTTCCGGGACTGAAGGTACGAAAACCGGAAAGGCGATATCCTGCCTGCCGGGCCGGTTGATCGGCCCCGGCTTTCCGCAACGATTTCCGTTGCTTGGCCTGATGTACTTTCGAGGTCACACTAAGCCGTTGATGGTTAACATCACCTGAATCGCATGGATGGAAATTCGGGACAGGCGGTGCCGGCAAACCCTCCCCATCGAAAGCCACAGCCCCCGGTGCAGGGAACACCGGAGGCCGCAGCTGGAGAAACGGGTAATGGCGCTTGCCGGTCTTCCATTTTCGCATTTTCCGAACGGAAGACCGGAGGCCGCTTTTTTCCTGGAAATGCTTTATTCGAGGCCGGCCATGCCGGCGCGCACCACGGCGCGCAGCGCGTCGATCGGCTTCAGCTCGGCGCCATCGGCATAGTGCCAGAAGGTCCAGCCGTTGCAGGCATCGAGCCCCTGCACCCTGGCGCCGACGCGGTGGATGGAGCCGGCGTCGTTGCCCGAGGCGAGCGTGCCGTCGGCGCGCACGATGGCGCTGTGGCGGCGGCGGGCATCGGTCAGCACCGTGCCGGGGGCGATCAGCCCGCTTTCGATCAGCGTGTTGAAGGCGACGCGTGGCTCGGCCTTCTTGCCGCTCATGACGGACAGGGTTCCGCTGCCGAGCGGTTCGACCGCCTCGATGCGCGCGCGTGCGGCATCGATATAGGCCTGCTCGCGCTCGATGCCGACGAAATGGCGGCCGAGGCGCTTGGCCACCGCGCCGGTCGTGCCGGAGCCAAAGAACGGGTCGAGCACCACGTCGCCGGGCCTGGAGGAGGCCATCAGGATGCGGGCAAGCAGCGCTTCGGGCTTCTGCGTCGGATGCACCTTCTTGCCGTCCTCGCCCTTCAGGCGCTCGCCGCCGCTGCAGATCGGGAACAGCCAGTCCGAGCGCATCTGCACGTCGTCATTGGCGGCCTTCATGGCGTCGTAGTTGAAGGTGTAGCCCTTGGCCTTGGGGTCGCGCGTCGCCCAGATCATCGTCTCGTGCGCGTTCTGGAAGCGGCGGCCCTTGAAGTTCGGCATCGGGTTCGTCTTGCGCCAGACGATGTCGTTGAG
The DNA here is from genome assembly GCF_963942435.1 of Shinella sp. WSD5-1. Taxonomy (GTDB): domain Bacteria; phylum Pseudomonadota; class Alphaproteobacteria; order Rhizobiales; family Rhizobiaceae; genus Shinella; species Shinella yambaruensis. Next base: position 1,712,253 of record NZ_OZ012596.1, on the reverse strand, counting down.
GATCCAGAAATTGAGATCCTGCAGGGTCGCGCCGACGCGGAAGATGTTGTGGTAGGAGCCGATGACCCAGATGGTCCCCGACGGCTTCAGCACGCGGCGGCAGGCGAGCAGCCAGGCACGGGTGAAGGCGTCATAGGCCTCGAAGGAGGCGAACTGGTCCCACTCGTCGTCGCAGGCATCGACAAGGCTCTGGTCCGGACGATGCAGCGCGCCGCCGAGCTGGAGATTGTAGGGCGGATCGGCGAAGATGACGTCGACGGACTGGTCCGGCAGCGCCTCGAGCGCGGCAACGCAGTCCCCCCGGATGATCGTGTCGAGCCAGCCGCTCTTGCGGGGCGAACGGGAGACGTCTGCAAGCGAAAGAACAGATGGCATGGGATACTCGCTGATACGCTGACTCGGAACTGAACTGGCGCTTATGGTTACCGAAGATGGTTACCAAAGGCTGAAGGGCTTGGAGAAAAAGCCGAAACCGTTTCACGACGGGATTTGCGATCCTCCTTTCAGTGATCGCGAATAGACGCCCCGCCTCGCCCGTCATGGAACAGCATCGCTGAGCCTTGCCGGCGTGGTCGGCCGGCGTTTGCGGGGAAACGAGGAGGAAAGACGTGCGTTTGAGAGCCGCCTTCATGCTTCTGGCGGGGCTTCTTGCCGCCACCGAGACGATTGCCGCCGACAAGACGATGATCGTGCTCGACGCGTCCGGCTCCATGTGGGGCCAGATCGGCGGGCGCAGCAAGATCGAGATCGCCCGCGAGACGCTGGGCACGGTGCTGAAATCCGTGCCCGCAGGCACCGAACTCGGCCTGATGGTCTACGGCCACCGCGAAAAGGGCTCGTGCAGCGACATCGAGCTGGCCGTCGCGCCGGGCGCGGGCACCGGGGAGGCGATCACCTCCTTCGTTTCGGGGCTCAGCCCCAAGGGCAAGACGCCGCTGACGCAATCCGTCGAGCAGGCGGCCGACATCCTCAAATATACCGAGGACAAGGCGACCGTCGTGCTGGTGACGGACGGGCTCGAGACCTGCGAGGCCGATCCCTGCGCGCTCGCCTCGGCGCTCGAAAGCAAGGGCGTCGACTTCACCACCCATGTCGTCGGCTTCGGCCTGACGGAGGAGGAAGGCCGGCAGGTCGCCTGCCTTGCCGAAAACACCGGCGGCAAGTATTTCCAGGCCTCCGATGCTTCCCAGCTCGTCGCCGCGCTGACGGAGACGGTGGCGGAAGCGCCGATGTCGAAGCCGGCCGAGGCCGTGGCGGAAGCGGAACCCGAGCCGGAGCCCGCCCTCGCGTTCAACACCGAGTTCGACAGCGTCCTTGCCGAGGGCGGCCCCTCGCTCGGCGACAACGACAATGTGTTCTGGCAGGTCTTCAAGGCGGATGCAGGCGGCAAGCCGGCCGGCGACACCCTGGAAAGCCAGTACAAGGGCAAGTTCTCCGGCAACTACCCGCCGGGCAGATATGTCGCCGTCGCGACGCTGCAAAGCGCGATCAGGCGGGAGGTGCCCTTCGAGGTGCAGGATGGCGCCGTCGCCAAACCCTTCGTCAACTTCGATGCCGGCCATGTGACGATCCATCCCAAGCGCACGCCCGAGGGTGCCGAGGACGATGCCAATGCGGGCGTCGAGATCGCCTTCGGCGGCTATTCCACCACCTACTACGGCACGGCCAGGTTCTACGCCTCGGCCGGCGAACTGAAGCTGACCGGCAAGATCGGCCCGTCCATCGTCGCGGAGACGGTCGCCGTCAAGGCGGGCGAGACGATCGAGCGCGACCTCGTCATCGGTTCGGGCGTCGTGCTCAACAAGGCGGTCTATGCGGAGGGCGGGGCGGCGGTCGATTCCGGCAACGTCTTCTTCGAGGTGGTCGCCGCCAGCAAGAACATCGACGGCACCCGCAAGAGCATCGCCTACAATTACGGCACCGGCACGAAGCTGGACGTGCCGCCGGGCGAACATGTGCTGACGGCCAAACTCGGCTCGGCGACGGGCGAGATCCCCTTCACCATCAAGGCGGGGGAGATGAAGGAAGTCACCGTCAACATCAATGCCGGTGTCCTGGCGATCACCGCGCCCGGGGCGAGCTTCATCGAGATCCTCAACGCCACGAAGGACATCCAGGGCAACCGCAAATCCATGTCCTACAATTACGGCGCCGAATGGCAGGACACGCTGCCGCCGGGGGACTATGTCGTCAACGTGAAATACGAGGGCGACGTCGCGCCGAAGGAGGCCAAGGCGACGGTGAAGGCCGGCGAGCGCTCGGAAGTGACGGTGCAGTAGGCTGGAAGCGGGGCGAAGCCGGCCCTGATCGCCGCCGGTGCCATGCCCCTTTCGCCCTGTTGGCCGGGCGATGCCTATGAACGGGTGAGGTTGCATGTGCCTCCTCTGGCTGCCGGCCATTCCCTCCCTGCGGGCAGGGTGATATGGAATGCGGCATCGCCGCTTGTCGCCTTCTCCCCCCGGGGAGAAGGTGGCCCGAAGGGTCGGATGAGGGGGTGGCTTGGATAGAGCCTTTGCGCCTCCGGCATCCCCCTCATCCGCCTGCCGGCACCTTCTCCCCGCGGGGGAGAAGGGGATGGGGCAGCGGTTTCCTCCATGTGCGATCGCCCAGCCCTTGAGGGGGAAGATGGCCGGCAGGCCAGAAGGGGCTTCCCCGCAAATTCCCCTACGCCGCATGAAAGGCCCGGCTGTCGTCCGGCGCCTCGTTGCGGTCGTTGAGGCCGTAGTCCCGGACGACGCCGGCGATGCGCAGCCGGTAGCTGTCGAGGATGCCGGCGCGGCCGAGGGCCTGGGCGGCGCGGCGCCGTTCGCTGGTCCGCCATGCCTTCACCGCCGCCTCGTCGCGCCAGAAGGAGAGCGACAGGAGCCGCGTCGGATCGGTGAGGCTGCGGAAGCGCTCGATCGAGATGAAGCCGTCGATATCGTCGAGCAGCGGGCGCAGGTCCCGGGCGGTGTCGAGATAGAGGTCGATGCGGCCGGGCGCCGGGACCACCTCGAAGATGACGGCAATCATGGCGTCACCTTCGGCGCATGCGGCAGCGAGACGTTCTTCAGGAACAGCCGGTCCTCCTTGAGGATGAAGCGCTCGCTGCGGGCGAAGTCATAGTTCTCCCGGCCGAGCGGGTCGGCGGCGAGGCGGGCGCGATAGGCCTCGTAGGCGGCAAGGCTCTCGATGTTGTAGACGCCATAGGCAGTGGTGGCGGAGCCCTCGTGCGGGGCGAAATAGCCGACGAGATCGGCGCCGCAGCGCGGGATCGCCTCGCCCCAGTTGCGGGCATAGGCGGCGAAGGCGTCCTTGCGGAACGGGTCGATCCGGTAGCGGATGAAGCAGGTGATCATCGTCGTCTCCTCGTCCTGGCGCAATCCCTTGCCGGAATTGCCGTGCTTGCGATGTCCCCTTTTCCCACATTGCCGAACGCGAATGCTTCGGCTACCATCGAAGTATGAAAGAAGGTCCCGACATTTCCCAGATCGGCGCGCTGATCGGCGATCCCGCCCGCGCCAACATGCTGACCGCGCTGATGGGCGGGCAGGCGCTGACGGCGAGCGAGCTTGCGGGCGCGGCGGGCGTCACGCTGCAGACCGCCAGCGCCCATCTTTCCCGGCTGGAGGCCGGCGGGCTTATCGCCCAGCGCAAGCAGGGCCGGCACCGTTATTTCGCGCTCGCCAACGACGAGGTGGGGCTGCTGCTCGAGAACATCATGGGCTTTGCGGCGAACCGCGGGCTGATGCGCAGCCGTCCCGGCCCGAAGGATCCGGCGCTGCGCAAGGCGCGCGTCTGCTACAACCACCTTGCCGGCGATTTCGGCGTGCGCATGCTCGACCGGCTGGTGGCCGACGGCGACGTGGCACTCGACGGCGGGGAGGCATCGCTGACGCCTTCCGGCGAGACGCGCATCGCCGCCATCGGCATCGACCTTGCCGCGCTGAAGACCCAGCGCCGCCCCGTCTGCCGCACCTGCCTCGACTGGAGCGAGCGGCGCTCGCACCTCGCCGGCTCGCTTGGCGAGGCGCTGCTCGCCCGGTTCATCGCCGACGGCTGGGCGAAGCGCGAGAAGGACAGCCGCGCCATCCGCTTCACCGCCGAGGGCGAGCGGCGGTTCCTGGCGCTCTTTCCGGAGTGACCGCTGCCCCTTACCCCGCTGCCGCGACCTTCTTCCCGCAAGCGGGGAGAAGGGGGCTGGGGCGCCGGCTTCCTCAAACAAAGACAGCCGATTGGCGGGAAGGCGAAGCGGCTTACGCCTTCGCCCCGCTTGCGGGGAGAAGGTCGCGGCAGCGGGATGAGGGGCCCTTACACCACCCTGCCCCACAAGCCGCCGCATAGCTCACGTCCGGAATCGGCAATTGTCGCGGCGCGCCCTTTCGTGTAGGGAGACCGCGGCTTCACGGGCGATCCCGCCCCTTATCCCATCGCAATTCCCGACGCCCGCCGCGTCCCGCCCCATGCGGGCAATTGCGCCATTGAAAGACGGTTTGTCATGGACGGTTTCGATCTCATCATCTTCGACTGCGACGGGGTCCTGGTCGATTCGGAAATCATCGCGGCCGAGGTGGAATCCCGGCTTCTCACCGAGGCAGGCTATCCGATCGGCGTCGAGGAGATGGGCGAGCGCTTTGCCGGCATGACCTGGCACAACATCCTGCTGACCATCGAGCGCGAGGCCGCCATCCCGCTTTCCGCCTCGCTGCTCGACAAGTCGGAGAAGCTGCTCGATGCCCGCCTTGCCCAGGAGGTGCGGGTCATCGAGGGCGTCAAGCCGATGCTCTCGCGCATCCGCAAGCCCTATTGCATCTGCTCGAACTCCGCCGCGCACCGCCTCGACATGATGCTCTCGAAGGTCGGCCTGCGGGAGGTCTTCGGTCCCTATGTCTATTCGGCCAAGGACCTCGGCCCCGATCGCGTCAAGCCGAAGCCGGATATCTTCCTATATGGCGCCGGGCAGTTCAGCGCGAACCCGGCCAACACGCTGGTCATCGAGGATTCCGTGCACGGCATCGCCGGCGCCCGCGCCGCCGGCATGCGCGTCGTCGGCTTCACCGGCGCCTCGCACACCTACCCCTCCCACGCCGACCGGCTGACGGAAGCCGGCGCGGAGACCGTGATCTCGCGCATGAGCGAGCTGCCGGGGGTTATCTCGGCGCTGGCGGAATGGCAGGGGGCGGTCTGAGCGAATAGCGAATAGCGAATAGCGAATAGCGAAGAAGCGCTTGGGGGCAAGGCGTGTCAACCTACCCTATTCGCTACTCCCCATTCGCTATTCGCTTATTTCGTGTTGTACGGCCCTTCGTCGAAGCCGACATAGACCCTCGTGAAGCCGCCGGAGCCGCCCGGCAGGGCCACGTCGCCCTTGGTGAAGATGAACTGGCCGGCCTCCGTGTTCACGGAATACTGGACGAGATCGGAATAGAGCGTCGTCTTGCCGTCCGTGGCGGCGACGCGGATCGGCACGTTGACCGTTCCGCCGGTGCTGGCCGGTCCCGTCACCACGCGGCCCTGCACCACCACGGTCATGACGAGCTGGCTCTCGTTCAGGACGCATTGGCGTGTCGTGTCGGCCAGCGTCACCTGGTAGAGCAGCTTCTGCGGATCGTCCTTGGCGCCCTTGGCATAGCGGCGCAGCACGGCCGTGCCGTCGCGCAGGTAGACCTGCGGGCACGAGCCCTGCACGACGGCGGTGCCCGTCTGCTGCTGGGCGGCGGTCTCCACCCCGGACGGGTCGCTCGTCACGCCGAGATCGGCCGGCTTGTCGGTCTGGCTGCAGCCGGCGACGACGGCGAGAAGGGATATGCCGAGAAAGCGGCGGATATTCATTCCAAACACGATACTATAACCCCTGCGATCAGGCCCCGCCCCCGGCGCGCAAGCCTTTCGGAACTCTTTTTGCGGGCCTTTTCACGACCCCAGGCGATGGTCTATAGCAGCGACGTGGCTAAAAATCGATTGTCGATTGAACCCGCCCGCAGAATTTCACCAGGGCCCGTTTCGCGCCGGAACGGGCAAAACGCAACGGCATTGCCGCGATCCGCCGCAAGGCGGCCCGTGGCCTTTCGCTGGACGGGGCGACAGAGCATTGGTACGAAGCGACAGCCGGTTCCTGCGATTTTCGTCGCTCGAAATCATCAACCTTCCCAAGGACGTATGAACGTGGACTATGTTTCGACGCGGGGCGAGGCCCCTTCCCTCGGCTTCTCCGATGCGCTTCTGGCGGGCCTTGCCCGCGACGGCGGCCTCTATGTGCCGCGTGAATGGCCGACCTTCTCCAAGAAGGAGATCCGGGCGCTGCGCGGCAAGTCCTACGAGGAGATCGCCTTCACGGTGCTCTCGCCCTTCGTCGAGGGCGACATCCCGGCGGACAAGTTCCGCGCGATGATCGACGAGGCCTATGCGACCTTCCGCCATCCGGCGATCGCGCCGCTGGTGCAGACCGGGCCGAATTCCTTCGTCCTGGAGCTCTTCCACGGCACGACGCTCGCCTTCAAGGACGTGGCGATGCAGCTGCTCGCCCGGCTGATGGACCATGCGCTGGCGACCCGCGGCGAGCGCGCCACCATCGTCGGCGCCACCTCGGGCGATACCGGCGGGGCGGCGATCGACGCCTTTGCCGGCCGCGAGCGCACCGACATCTTCATCCTCTTTCCGGAAGGCAAGGTCTCGCCGGTGCAGCAGCGCCAGATGACGACCTCCAAGGAAAAGAACGTCCACGCCCTCGCCGTCAAGGGCAATTTCGACGACTGCCAGAACCTCGTGAAGGCGATGTTCAACGACACGAAGTTCCGCGACCGGATGAAGCTTTCGGGCGTGAACTCGATCAACTGGGCGCGCATCATGGCCCAGATCGTCTATTACTTCACCAGTGCCGTGGCGCTCGGCGGGCCGGACCGCAAGATCTCCTTCACCGTGCCGACCGGCAATTTCGGCGACATCTTCGCCGGCTATGCCGCCAAGCGCATGGGCCTGCCGATCGACAAGCTCGTCATCGCCACCAACGAGAACGACATCCTCGCCCGCACGCTGAAGACCGGCCGCTACGAGATGAAGGACGTCAAGGCCACCACCTCGCCCTCGATGGACATCCAGATCTCCTCGAACTTCGAGCGCCTGCTGTTCGAGGCCTATGGCCGCGATGCCGGCGCCGTGCGCCGCGCGATGGAAAGCCTGAAGCAGTCAAACGCCTTCGAGATCGAGGACAGCGCGCTGAAGGTGATCCGCAAGAAGTTCCGCGCCGGCCGAGCCTCGGAAAAACAGGTCGCCAAGACCATCAAGGACACGCTCGCCGACACCGGCTACCTGCTCGACCCGCATTCGGCGATCGGCGTCTTCGTCGCCGCCAAGCACGAGAAGCCCGGTGCGCCGATGGTGACGCTCGCCACCGCCCATCCGGCGAAATTCCCCGCCGCAGTAAAATCGGCATGCGGTATTGACCCGGCGCTTCCGACGTGGCTTGCTGACCTCATGCAGCGGGAGGAGCGGTTCGACGTGCTGAGTGCGGAACTCGACGTCGTGGAAGCCTTCATCGGCGACCACTCGCGAATCCGGGGCTGAGCGGTTCCGGGAGCGGTTTGCGTTCGGGATTGTGTGGACACAGGGAGAGCATTTGCGGGTTTTGAAGGAGACGCGCAAATGTGGAACGCAGAAAGTGCGCATGATGAAAGTTGAGTGCACCCGGCTTGCGTCCGGGTTGACCGTGGTGACGGAAAACATGCCCCATCTCGAGAGCGTGGCTCTCGGCGTATGGATCAAGTC